>DASTRD010000263.1:0-34159 GCA_035761425.1 Povalibacter sp. | reverse complement strand
TCTGCTGCGTCTACCAATTCCGCCACACCGCCACGGGAAAATCGGCCGCTTGTCGCACGGATTCTAGCAGGGCATCGCCAAGGTCCTTCCCGGACTTTGAGCGTGCGGCCGGAAGAAGTGATCTTCACGGCAGTTGCCTGCCATCGCGGTGGTTGGCATGGAGAGTCTTCAACAGCCTGCCCCGGGCCACGGCGAATCGAGTGGCTCTGCTAGACTTTCCTCCTCGATGGCGCCGACGATTCCAACAATCTTCAAGGCAGACGCTCGCCGGCATGTCCTCCACGCAGACTGAATCCGCCAAGACCAGGCTCGAGGTACGCGAACTGCATCTGTGGCGCGGCGAGCGCCACCTGCTGCGGGGTGTCTCTTTCGCGCTGGAAGCCGGAGAGCTGCTGCAGGTGATCGGACCCAATGGGGTGGGCAAGACAACGTTGCTGCGATGCGCCGCCGGGTTGTTGCCTGCCGAATCCGGCGACGTGTTCTGGTGCGGCAAGTCGCTTGCGGCTGATCGCGATGCCTGTCATCAGCAGTTCGCCTATCTGGCGCACGTCAATGCATTGAAGGCGGATCTCACCGCGCTGGAGAACCTGCATTTCGGCGTCGGCATACGCCGTCATCTGGCGACGTCGGTTTTACGAGACACGCTGGAGCAATTGCAGATCGGTCACTGTGCGGATCTGGCGGTGCGTTCGTTGTCAGCGGGACAGAAGCGACGTGTGGCGCTGGCGCGGATTTTCCTGATGCAGGCGCCGCTGTGGATTCTGGACGAGCCGGTCACCAACCTCGATACCGCAGGCATCGAACTGTTCGAACGCAGCATGGCACAGCATCTGGCGAGTGGCGGCATGATCCTGACCGCGGCTCATCTGTTGTTGCTGCAGGGCCAGCCGGGTGTGCGTACGCTGGAGCTGCATTGATGACCTTGCCGGGTCCGACGCAAATATTCGCGCTGGTGGTCGGCCGCGATCTGCGACTGGCGTTTCGTCACTGGGATCAGGTACTGCAGCCGCTGATCTTTTTTGCCATCGTGACGACGCTGTTCCCGCTGGCGATCAGTCCGTCGCTCGACGAACTGCGCCGCGTCGCGCCTGGCATCCTCTGGGTAGCGGCGATGCTGGCGTCGTTGCTGGCGCTGGAATCTCTGTTCCGGCCCGATGTCGAAGACGGCACGATGGAACAGTGGGTCGTGTCGGGTCAGCCGCTGGCGCTCATGCTGCTGGCGAAAACCCTGACGCACTGGATGGTGTCAGGCCTGCCCATCGTGCTGATGGCGCCGCTGGTCGGATACGCCATCGGCATGCCGGGGGGCACATGGCGCATCGTCATGGGTTCGCTGGCGCTGGGCACGGGCGCGCTGAGCATTCTCGGTGCCATCGGGGCCGCCCTGACGGTCGGCGTACGGCGCGGCAGTGTGTTGCTGGCTTTGCTGGTGCTGCCGCTGGAAATGCCCATCCTGATTTTCGGCGCGCGTGCCATCGATCTGGCCATGCACGGCGAGAGCGTGACGGGTCCGTTAAACTTGCTGGCCGCGATCCTGCTGCTGTTCCTCAGTCTGGGACCGATGGCCATGGCAGCCGCGATGCGCATCAGCGTGGAAAATTGAGAAGCGGATAGCGGACCGTGAGGAGAACCGGAATGAACGTTTGTCGCGAACTGTTGATCGGGCGCTGGCTCCGGCAGGATGTTCCCGTTCTTCACTGTCCGCAGTCCGCTGTCCACTGATCACTTTTTTATGTGGCTCTGGTTCTACAAACTTGCTTCGCCACCGCATGCCTATCAGTTGCTGGGCAAATGGCGACCGTGGCTGTTCTGGCCCGCGATCGTGCTGATCGCCGTCGGGGTGGCCGGAGGCCTGCTGATGGCGCCCGCCGACTACCAGCAGAAGGATGCTTTCCGGATCCTTTACGTGCATGCGCCCATCGCGTCGCTGTCATTGATGATCTACGTGATGATGGCGGTGGCTGCAGCCATCGGCGTGATCTGGCGCATGAAGCTGGCCCATGCGGTGGCAGCGTCCTGCGCGCCGATCGGCGTCTGGGTGACGGCCGTGACACTGGCAACCGGTTCCATCTGGGGCCGACCCATGTGGGGCACGTGGTGGGAATGGGATCCGCGGCTGACGTCCGAGCTGATCCTGCTGTTTCTCTATCTGGGCTACATGGCCCTGCGCTCGTCGTTCGATGACATCCAGCGTGCCGACCGCGCGAGCGCGATTCTCGCCATCGTCGGTCTGGTGAACGTTCCCATCGTCAAATACTCAGTAGTGTGGTGGAACAGCCTGCACCAGGGCCCGAGCCTGTCGCTGACCGGCAAATCGGCCATCGACAGCTCGATGGTCTGGCCGCTGTTGCTGCTCATCCTCGCTTTTGTGCTCTACTTCGGCGCGCTGTTGTGCACACGGGTGAGGGCGGAAATCCTGCGACGGGAACGCAACCCGGCGTGGCTTGGTGAAATCGATTTAAAATCATGAGCTTCAGTGAGTTTCTTCACATGGGTGGTTATGCCGCCTACGTCTGGTCGGCCTACGGGCTGACGGCTGCGGTGCTGATCGGCCTGGAATGGTCCGGCCGCGCCGAACTGCGAGCGGCGCAAACACATGCCCGCCGACGCGCCACGATCGCAGGTGAGAAATCGTGACTGCCCGGCATCGTCGCCTCATGTGGGTGGTGCTGATCCTGGCTGGAGTCGGAACGGCGGCGGCGTTTGCGCTGAATGCGTTCCAGGAAAATCTTCTCTACTTCTATTCCCCCTCTGACGTGTCGGCCGGCAAGGCTCCGCATGGGCGCACGTTCCGGGTCGGCGGTATGGTCACGGAGGGCAGTTTCCACCGTCCTTCCGGCAGCCTCGAGGCAACGTTCGTGGTGACGGATTTCGCCCACGACGTCACCGTTCGCTACACCGGTGTGCTGCCGGACCTGTTCCGAGAGGGGCAGGGCGTGATTGCCCGCGGTCGCATGGGTCCGGACGGAGCCTTCGTCGCTGAAGAGGTGCTGGCGAAGCACGACGAGAAGTACATGCCGCCGGCGGTGGCGGACAGTCTCAAGAAGCAGCACCAGCAGTCGGCGCCCGCCGCGTCCCCAACCACGTGAAATACCGATGATCGTCGAGCTGGGCCATTTCGCACTCATTCTTGCGTTCTGTCTGGCGCTGCCTCAGGCGTTCTTCGGGCTGGCAGGCGCAAAGACACATCGTCCGCACTGGTTGCTGGTAGCCAATCGTGCCGTGGCGGGTCAGTTCGTGTTCACTGCGCTGGCGTTTGCGTGTCTGTCCTGGGCGTTCTACGTGAACGATTTCTCGGTGCTGTACGTCGCGCAGAACTCCAATTCGCAGCTGCCGACGTTCTATCGCTTCGCCGCGGTGTGGGGCGCGCACGAAGGTTCGCTGTTGCTGTGGCTGCTGATCCTGTCGGGCTGGACGCTGGCCGTGCTGGCCTGCAGCCGCACGCTGCCGTACGCCATGACCGGCCGAGTACTCGGAGTGCTGGGGCTCATCAGCGCCGGCTTTGCACTGTTCATCCTCACCACCTCGAGCCCGTTCACGCGATTGCTGCCCGCCGCGCTCGATGGTCGCGATCTGAATCCGCTGCTGCAGGATCCGGCGCTCGCCATCCATCCGCCCATGCTCTACACCGGCTATGTCGGGTTGTCCGTGCCGTTCGCGTTTGCCGTCGCTGCGATGCTGGAAGGCAAACTCGATTCCGCCTGGGCACGCTGGGTCAGGCCCTGGGCCATCATGGCGTGGCTGTTTCTCACCATCGGTATCGCGCTCGGCAGCTGGTGGGCCTACTACGAGCTCGGCTGGGGTGGCTGGTGGTTCTGGGATTCCGTGGAGAACGCGTCATTCATGCCGTGGCTGATCGGGACGGCACTGATTCATTCGCTCGCAGTCACGGAAAAGAGAGGACTGTTCAAGAGCTGGACGCTGCTGTTGTCGATCACGGCTTTCGCACTGGCGCTGCTCGGCACCTTCCTGGTCCGCTCCGGCGTGATCGAATCCGTTCACGCCTTTGCAAGCGATCCGAAACGCGGTGTTTTCATTCTTGCGTTCCTCGCCATCTGCGTCGGCGGAGCGCTGGGGCTCTACGCCTGGCGCGCACCGCGATTTCGTTCCAACGCCGGATTTGCAGCGATCTCGCGCGAGTCGTTCCTGTTGCTGAACAACGTGCTGCTGGTCGCGGCAACCGCCATGATTCTGCTGGGCACGCTCTATCCGGTGTTTCTCGACGCACTGGATCTCGGCAAGATTTCCGTGGGCGCTCCGTGGTTCACGGTGATGTTCCTCATTCCCATGCTGCCCATGCTGCTGTTGCTTGCACCGGGCATGCACGCCGAATGGAAGAAGGCGAGCTTCACCCGGACGGCACGACTGCTCGGCTGGCTGCTGGCGGCTGCGATCGTCGCGGGCATCGGCGTGATGTCGGCCGCGTATGGGTTGCATTCGGTCGTCAGCAGCGTCGGTATCATCGCCGGATTGTGGGTCGCGTTCTCGGCGCTGATCGAACCCGTCTCGCGGCTGCGCAAGGGGCACACGTTGTCTGCCAGCGTGCTCGGCATGTGTGTGGCGCATTTCGGGCTGGCCATGTTCGTAGTCGGCGCGACCACGGTCGAGTCCTACAAACAGGAAACCGATCTGAGTCTGCGTCCGGGACAGACGGCACATCACGCCGGATTCGATTTCACGATGACGCAGGTGCGCAATGTCACAGGCCCCAACTACGACGCCGTCGAAACCGAGATCGCCATTGCGCGTGACGGCCGTCAGGTCGCATTGCTGCATCCTCAGAAGCGGACCTATCGCGTGCAGACCAGCCCGATGACCGAAGCCGGCATCGACGTGCGCTGGAACCGCGACATTTTCGTCGCCATGGGCGAGGCCCTCGGCGATGGCGCGTGGAGCCTGCGCCTGCAGTACAAACCGCTGATCCGTTTCGTGTGGCTCGGTGCATTCGTGATCGCGCTCGGCGGCCTGATCTGCGTTTTCGATCGTCGTTACCGTCAGCGTGTTCCGGTCGAAGCGGCTGTGACGGTTGACGGCGCCAGTGGCGCCCGGGCGCGGTAACGGATATCTGAAGATGTGGCGTTTCCTGATTCCTGCAGGTCTGTTTGCTGCGCTCGTTGCGTTCTTCTACTTCAGCCTGGGCCGTGACAAGGAAACCCTGCCGTCACCGCTCATCGGCAAACCGGCACCGGCATTCGAACTGCCGCGTCTCGACGACCCATCGAAGAACATCGGCGGCAAGGACTTCGCCGGTCGCCCGTATGTGCTGAACGTGTGGGGCACATGGTGTGTGGGCTGCCGCCAGGAACATCCTGTGCTGCTGCAGATCGCCGAGCGCGGCGAGATTCCCATCGTCGGTATCGACTGGAAGGACGATCGCGAACAGGCACTGCGCTGGCTGCATGAGCTCGGCAATCCCTACGTGGACGTCGGATCCGACGAAGAAGGGCGGGTGGCCATCGACTGGGGTGTCTATGGTGCGCCGGAGACTTTTCTCATCGATGGCAACGGTCAGGTGATCTACAAGCACATCGCACCGATGACCATGGAAGTCTGGGAGCGGGAATTCGTGCCACTGATCCGCAAGGCTGGTACGCAACGATGAGACTGCTGATTCTCGCTGCGTTGCTCTGTGCCGTCGTGAGTTCCGCGCTTGCCATCGATACCGCGCCGGCATTCGACGATCCGGCGATGCAGGCGCGCTACGACCATCTGATCCATGAACTTCGTTGCGTGCAATGCCGCAGTCAGTCCATCGCCGATTCGAATGTCGGACTCGCCGCCGATCTGCGCCGTCAGGTGCGCGAGTTGATGGCAGCCGGCAAGAGCGATCGGGAAATCCTCGAGTACATGACCGATCGCTACGGTGATTACATTCTCTATACGCCGCCCGTCAAACCATCGACCTGGCTGTTGTGGTCGGCGCCGGTGCTGCTCGTGCTGATCGGCGGCATCGCCGCTGCCATCGTCATCTCACGCAAGTCGCGGCTGCCTGCGGACGATCTGGTGGAAGAAGATCGCACGCACGACGACCCGGGTGTTTCATGACGGCATTCGTGCTGGTTTGCGTCGCGATGGTGCTGGCGGCGCTCGCATGGATCACGTTGCCGCTGTGGCGACCCGGCATCGTCATCGATGCCGACGCTTCACGCCGCGAGCGGCGTACTGCCGGCACGCTCGTCATTGTCGCCGTCTCCGCACTGGCGGGCCTGATGTACTGGCAGCTCAGCAACTGGAGCTGGAATGCGGCAGACGTTGCGGCGAAGCAGAGTGCCACCGTGGACGCAATGCTCGCGCAGCTCGAGGCAAAACTCAGAATCGATCCCTCCGATGTCGAAGGCTGGCTGATGCTGGGCCGTTCCAACTACCAGCTCGAGCGCTTCGCGCCTGCTGTCGATGCGTATCAGCATGCCTACGACCTCACGCACGGCCAGAATCTCGATGCGATCATCGGGCTGGGTGAATCGCTGGCCCTGCTGGATGAGAACTCGCTCACGGGGCGCGCCGGGCAATTGTTCGAAGCGGCGCTGTCCATTGCGCCTGACAATCCGAAAGCGCTCTGGTACGGCAGCGTCGCCGCGCTGCAGGCCGGCAATGTGCGGCTCGGACGCGACCGCCTTCAGGCCCTCGTGAATCAGAACCCGCCGCCACAGCTGCGCAGCATTCTCGAACGTCAGGTGCAGGCACTCAACGAAGAGCTGGGAGAGGAGCCGTCGAACGCCGCTGGTGCAACCGCAAAGGTCATCAAGGTCGCCGTGACCATTGCGCCCGCCATCCAGCAGCAGCTCAAGGGACCGACGCCACTGTTCATTCTGGCCCGCGATCCGGCGGGCGGCGGACCTCCGCTTGCAGTTCAGCGCCACACTTCCGCGGAACTGCCTCTGAGCGTGGAACTGTCGGCAGCCGATGCAATGGTGCCAACACGGACCATCGACGGTGTGCCGCGCGTGAAAGTAGTGGCGCGTGTGTCGCTGAGCGGTGCGCCGCTGGAACACAGTGGCGATTTCTTCGGGGAAGCCGACTATGATTTCGCCAAGGACACAGGCACATTGCACATCCTCATCGACCGGACCGTTCCCTGAGAAACCGTTTTCCCTGATGCCCGTCAACAAGATCTCATTTGCCCGGCAACCCTCCATGGTCCCGGCGTTCGTCAGGGTGGTTCTGAGCAGAAAACCCTACATCGCACCGCAGGGAACGCAGATCGTTCCGGTGGATCTCGAGGCGCGCCGCGTCAAGCTCTCGGCGGGACATCTGCGTCAGTATCGCGAAGTGTGCGGCGTTCCGGAGAATGCAGGCTTGCCGCCGGCGTACCTGCACGCGGTGGCCATGCCGATGCACATGCAGCTCTTCATTGCGCGCGATTTTCCGGTGAAGGTGCTCGGCCTCATTCACCTGCGCAACACCATCCGTGTCCATCGCGTCATCGACATCCGTGAACCGCTGCGTCTGACAGTGCGATTCGACACGCAGCGCCTGACCGACGCCGGGCAGGAGTACGACTTCACCACACGCTACGAATGCAACGGCGAACTGGTGTGGGAAGAGATCAGTACGATGTTCGCTCGCGGCAATGCACCGGCAAAAACGGAAGGCGGCAAGCGGCCGTCGATCGAACGTTCTGCGCATCCGAAGGAAGGTACGCAGACGCAGACGCTCGAGATTCAGCAGAACACCGGATGGCGGTATGCGCGGGTGTCCGGAGATTTCAATCCGATCCACCTGACAGCCAGGACGGCCGCAATGTTCGGATTCAAGCAACCCGTCGCCCATGGTATGTGGTCGCTGGGCCGTTGCCTCGGCGCCGCGGCAGCCCATCTGCCTGAGGAGCGCTATCAGGTGGACACGCAGTTCAAGCTTCCGGTCTATCTGCCATCGCAGGCGCTGGCCCGGACCTGGGCGGTCGATGGCGGTGTCGATATCGCGATGTGCACCATGCGCGGCGATCGCCTGCACCTTGCCATGCAGGTACGCAAGTTCTGAGAGCGTGGAGGAGTTCAGGAGATCCAGCCTCCTGTCGATTCGCACGCTTCCTTGTCCATTCGATCCTCAACAGCGGCGGCGGTTTCCATGGATCTTCTTGCCGGCATCGAGTCACGCACATCAGCCACCCGACTTGGCGAGCCGGCGCCCGCTCGCGAACAGCTGACGCGCATCATCGCGGCGGGCACGCGAGCGCCCGATCACGGTCGGCTGCGTCCCTGGCGCTTCGTCGTGCTGGAGGGCGATGCGCGGCGCAAGCTCGGCGATGCGATGGCAGACATGCTGCTCGCGAAGATGCCCACCGCCACGCCGGATCAACTGGAAGGCGAGCGCAGGAAACCCCTGCGGGCGCCAAGCATCGTCGTGGTCGCTGCGCACATCACGAAAGGCAAGATCCCGGAAATCGAACAGGTGCTGGCAGCCGGTGCGGCTGTGCAGAACATGCTGCTGGCAGCACAGGCATTGGGTTTCGGCACGATGTGGAAAACGGGCGGTGCCGCGTATGATGCCAACGTGAAGCGAATGCTCGGTCTCGAAGCCGAAGACCACATCGTCGGATTCGTGTATCTCGGCACGACGGTAACCGCCGGCCCTCTGGTGCCGGCGCCGCTGGATGATTCGGTACTGCGCTGGCTCTAGTTCACAGGGAGATGTCATGCACATCGTAAAATTCCTCGTCTGCCTGACGGGCATCGCGATGACATACGTGCTGGTCGGTTGCAGCAGGACTTCTGAACCTGCACCGCCCGCGGCGGCACCGGCACCAGCGGCAGCGCCCGCGCAGGCCACGTCGGCAGGCACTGGCACCATTGCCGATCTCGGTGGGCCAAGCTGGACGCTGACAAGTTTCGATGAGGGCGAACCTGTCCCTGACGGGGTCAATATCTATCTCGCCGTGGATGGCGACAAGGTCAGCGGGCAGGGTGGCTGCAATCGCTACATGGGCTCGATCAGCAATGGCGACGCACCCGGCACCCTGAAGTTCGGACCGCTCGCCATGACGCGCATGGCCTGCAATCCGCCCGCCGATCAGGCTGAACAGCGTTATTCACAGGCGCTGCAGAATGCCTCGGCCTTCGAAGTCGCGGACGGCACGCTGCGTATCCACTATCTCGACGGCGATGTCCGCCGCACTCTCACCTACAGACGCGGCTGACCGAGCCTCGGTCAGGTCTCCACGCCACCCCTGCGTTTCCTCGCGTCTGCTTTCCTCAACTACTCATTGACCGGACCTTGCGCCGCGGGCTACTAGAGTTCGCGGATTCCTTACGGAACCGGATACGGGCGTCGGAGATTCATGACCGCAGAGGTGCGTCATGACGCGATGGGTACTGGTGACGATGCTGGCGATTGGCTGGGCAAGCGGATCGGCAGACGACCTGTCGGCCGATGCAAACCCGGGCGACACATTGCAGACCGTCAGACTGCAATTCAACGAAGAAATGGCAGCACGGGTGGAGGGCAGGCTGGTCGGCCCGGACAAGCACGAATACACATTCAGCGCTCGCAAGGGGCAGAAGGTGGTGCTCGAATTGTCGTCAGATCTGTCTTCGTGGATCGGTATGGATCTGCTGGCACCGACATTCGCATCGACCATCAGAACACCTGCGGTGTACACGAATTTCATCGATGGATCGACGCGCTGGGAAGGCGTCGCACCAGGTGACGGAATCTATACGGTGCGCCTCGAACTGCTCAGCTCGCAGGCGCGCAAGGTGGGCAGAGTCGATTACGAACTGGAAGTGGATCTCAAGTGAAGCTCAAATCGCTGTACGTCATTGGCGCGCTGTTGGCCCTGCTGACAGGCTGTGCCACGGATCCCATCGAATACTCCGGCGACGCTGCGGCTTTGCCGCCCTTCCGCACCTTCAGCATCCACGAAGAGCGCTACGTTTTTCCAGAACAGCTCAGCGACTCCCGGCGCCAGGAAGTCAGCGATCAGCTGCGCAGGGCTGCTGTCAGCGCTCTGCAGGAACGTGGCTACCGCGAAGTCGGTCCCGGCGAAAAGGCCGATGTTCTCGTGGTACTGGGTGCAGTGAGCCGCACCACCACGCCCACCGGCGAAGACAACTCATCGCACAAATACGTCAACAAGGTCGATACTTCCGTGTTCGACGCCATGCCGGGACCGTCCGATGCCGTGGGCGGCGGCGACATCACGGGCTTTGCACGCGAGGGCGATCTGGTCCTCTATCTGCTCGACCCGGCAACGCAACGTTCGCTCTGGCGCGCCAGCGCCAGCGGCATCGCAAGCAGTTCGGGCGAAGCACTGCGCAAGGCGCGCAGCGCCTATCGAGCCATGGTGCGCGAATTGCCCAAGGTCTAGTCGCAGGACACCCGCGTATACGGTGCCATGATGCGATCCGCCACATCTGCAGCCCGCCTGCTTTGAGTATTTCCGCCTTCCTTGTCTGATCGCGGCGATTGCAATCCGTAGTCGCTATTTCAGATGATGCAGTCATCCGACGACCGGAGATCGGCATGCCTCGTGTCATCGCATTCCTCGTACTGCTGTTCGGTTTCACTGCGGCCATCGCACAGGGCAATTCAGCGGAGACGGCGTTGAGAGCCGTCATTGCCGATTACGAGCAACTCGACCGCGCCATGGATCCGATTACGGCGGGCGGCGAGGGCGATCGGGATGCGCTGCGACGTCTGCCGGACGTGACCCCCGCGGCGCAAGCGCGCTGGCGCGAAGGATTGCTGGCCATCGAAAAGCGTCTTGCGGCCATCGACGTCAGCACACTGGCGCAGGAGTCGCAGCTCAATTACACGCTGCTGCTGCGAGCGGTGCACCAGTCAGCAGAAGAAGTGACGTTCGACTTCGATCGCATCGCTTTTCAGAACGACGACGGCTTTCATACTCTCGCCGACTATCTGGCGCGCACGACGACGATCGCCTCGCGCGAGGATGCAGATGCGTGGCTCGCTCGGCTCGAGGCGCTGCCTGAGTATTACCGCCAGAACATCGACAATCTGCGCCGCGGCATCCGCACTCACTTCACGCAGCCGCGGATCGTCGTCGACCGCGTGCTCGAAGTCGCACGCCGTCAGGCCCGGACGCGACCCGAAGACAGCCCGTTGCTGCTGCCGTTTGCGAAATTTCCCTCCGGCATTCCGTCCGCTGTCCAGGCGCAATATCGCGACAACGCGCTGCGGATCGTGCGCGAAGAGATCGCTCCGGCGCAGCAAGCCTTCGTCGACTTTCTTGAACACAACTATGTACCGGCCGCGCGAGCTGCCATCGGCTGGCGCTCCACACCCAACGGTGAGGCGACGTATCGGTTTCTGGTGAAACGCGAAACCACCACCGACATGAGCCCCGATGAGATTCACCAGCTCGGTGTGTCGGAGGTGGCGCGCATTCGCGGCTTGATGGAGAAGGTCATTGCGCAGACCGAATTCAAGGGCAGCTTCGCCGAGTTCCTGCACGTGCTGCGTACCGAACCGCGCTTCTACGCGCATTCGCCGCAGGAACTGCTCGAGAAGGCGAGTGAAATCGCCAAGCGCGCCGACGGCGGTCTGCCGCCTCTGTTCGGAACACTGCCGCGGCTGACCTACGACGTGCGGCCGGTGCCTGCCGACATGGCGGAGGGCTACACGACCGGGCGCTACTGGAGCGGCAGCATGAAGCTCGGCCAGCCCGGCGGATACATCGTCAACACCTCGCACCTGGATCAGCGTCCGCTGTATGAGTTGCCCGCACTGACAGTGCACGAGGCCGTCCCCGGACATCACCTGCAGATCGCTTTGTCGCAGGAACTCGAGGGGCTGCCGTATTTCCGCCGCAATCTGCAACCAACCGCGTTCGTCGAAGGGTGGGGACTGTATTCGGAGTTTCTTGGCGAAGAGATGGGCATCTATCGCGATCCCTACGAATGGTTCGGGCGCTATTCCTATGAGATGTGGCGTGCGTGCCGGCTGGTGGCGGACACCGGAATCCACTGGCTGGGGTGGGACATCGAGCAAGCCCGCCGCTGTTTCACCGAGAACTCGGCGCTGGCACCGCACAACATCCAGACGGAGCTGGAGCGCTACATTTCCTGGCCCGGACAGGCACTGGCCTACAAGATCGGCGAACTGAGGTTGCGTGCGATACGGCGCGAGGCGCAGACAGCACTCGGCGAACATTTCAACGTGCGCGAGTTTCATGACGTAGTGCTGCTTGGCGGGCCATTGCCGCTGGATGTGCTCGAACAGCGCGTGCACCACTGGATCGAGCTGCAGAGGACCAAGGGAACCTGAAGCTTCGCCTCGCCAGGGATGACTCCATGCACCGGTCCAGTTCAGATCCGTGTTGCCGGTGCACCACGCAAGCGCGATCGCTGCATACAGTCCGAGCCTCTTTCGAGCAATAGCGAACTGCGCAAGCTGCGCGTCTTGTTTCCTGTGAGGCCGATGGTTAGCCTAAGCATCTGCGGGTGGAAGTCTCAGTCAAGCGAACGACTGCCTTGACAAGGCAACATGGGGAGCGCGCTTATTCGTCGTGTCCTTATCATGCATGGCGCATCGTCTGCCCGCTGCAATACTCGAGCGGCGGCGCTGCGGGCGGACCGCGTCCATGACCGCAGCAGAATGACTGCCCAACGAAATCTGGCGGTCCCATGAACCCGGCCAGCGAACCTGTAGGCACACTGGAGGTTGCGCTGGCACATACCGCACGGCTGCTCGAAGCCGATCCCGCACTGGCAATCGAACAGGCAGGAGAAATTCTCAAAGTCGTTCCGGGCCATCCCTCGGCAACATTGCTGCTGGCGGCCGGCAAGCGCCTGACCGGCGATTTCACTGGCGCGCTGCAGCTGTTGCGACCGCTGGCCGCCACGCACGCCGGATGGGCGCAATGTCAGTACGAACTTGCTCTCGCCCTGGCTGCTGCCGGTTGTGGTGAAGAAGCTGTCACTGCGTTGCAGACCGCAGTACGGCTCAGACCGGATCTGCCCGACGCATGGCGACATCTCGCCGATCACCTGACGGCGCTGGGGGAAACGGCGGCGGCCGATCAGGCGTACGCACAACACATCCGTTTTTCCACGCGCAATCCACGCCTGCTGGATGCCGCACATGCGCTGGCGCAGAACGAAATCCCCACTGCCGAAGCAATGCTGCGACAGCATCTGCTGCAGGCACCGACCGACGTGACAGCCATCCGCATGCTCGCAGAAGTGGCAGCACGATTGGGACGTTACACAGACGCCGAACACCTGTTGAGTCGTTGTCTGGAACTGGCGCCCGGCTTCACTGCCGCGCGCCACAACTACGCACTGGTTCTGCATCGCCAGAACAAGTCTGCCACGGCCCTGACGCACATCGATCAGGCGTTGGCAGCGGACAGTGGCAACGCAGGTTATTCAAGCCTCAAAGCCGCCATTCTCAGCTCAGTGGGCGAGTACGACAGTGCCATTGAACTGTATCGTCAGGTCATTGCCGTCTATCCGCGCAACGCCCGCCTGAGAATGAGCTTTGCACACACGTTGAAGACAGCGGGCCGGCAACAGCAGGCTATCGACGAATATCGGCACGCCATTGCGCTCGCGCCGCAGCTTGGCGAAGCGTACTGGAGTCTGGCGAACCTCAAGACGGTGCGGCTATCGAACGACGATATAGACGCCATGTGCGCGCAGCTTGAGCGTGGCGATCTGTCGATCGAGGACCGGTTTCATCTGCATTTTGCCCTGGGCAAGGCGTACGAAGATCAGGCGCAATATGCCAACGCGTTCCGGCACTACGCTCAGGGCAACGAGCAGCGCCGCGCGACGATTCGCTACGACGCAGACGAGAACAGCGAACAGCTGCACCGCTCGAAGCGGCTCTTCACGACGGACTTCTTCACGGCGCGTCGCGGCTGGGGCTGCCAGGCGCCCGATCCGATCTTCATCGTCGGCCTGCCGCGCGCCGGTTCCACATTGCTCGAACAGATACTCGCGAGTCATCCCATGGTGGAGGGCACGATGGAGCTGCCCTACATCGTGGCGATCGCGCGCGAGCTGTCTGGTCCGCAGACACGCGATAACGCCGCCACATATCGCCAGGCCATCGCCAGCCTGTCCGAGCAGCAGTGTCGGGAACTCGGTGAACGATATCTGGCGCAGGCACGCATTCATCGCAAGGATGGACGGCCACTCTTCATCGACAAGTTGCCCAACAACTTCGCGCATACGGGACTCATCCAGCTGATCCTGCCCAATGCACGGATCATCGATGCGCGCCGCCATCCGCTTGGCTGCTGCTTCTCTGCCTTCAAACAGCACTTCGCCCGCGGCCAGCACTTCAGTTACAGCCTCACCGATGTGGGTCGCTACTACCGCGACTACGTCGAACTGATGGCGCATTTCGATGCCGTACTGCCGGGGCGCATACACCGTGTCATCTACGAGCAGATGGTGACCGACACCGAAACGCACGTGCGCGCTCTGCTGGATTACTGCGCGCTGCCGTTCAATGAAAACTGTCTGCGCTTTTACGAGAACGATCGCGCCGTGCGTACCGCCAGCTCCGAGCAGGTGCGCCGTCCGATCTACCGCGACGGTGTGGATCACTGGCGTCATTTCGAGTCCTGGCTCGAACCGCTGAAGCTGGCGCTGGGAACGGTGGTGGATGCGTATCCGGGCGTACCGCGCTTCGAAAACGCACAGCAGGCCGATTGAAGTAATGACTGGGCAATGGGGAGAGCGACATGACGCGTAGCAGATTGCGAAAACTCCGGCGCCTGCAATCGATGGGAAGCGGGCATATGGCCGTCACCATGCCGCTTGCGGCGACTCTGCTGGTGATGAGCCAGGGCGCCGCTGCCGCCGATCAGGACAGCGGCAACGTACTCGAGAACGTCATTGTGACGGCACAGAAGCGCGCCGAAGATCTGCAGAGCGTGCCGCTCAGCGTGCAGGCCCTGAGCAGTACCCGGCTCGATGAACTGCACGTCCAGAGTTTCGATGACTACGTGAAATTCCTGCCGAGTGTTTCGTTCACCAGTCTCGGACCCGGGTTTGCGCTGGCCTACATGCGTGGCGTCGCAAGCGGCGAGAACAACAACCACTCCGGCCCGCAACCGAGCGTCGGCATGTATCTGGATGAGCAACCCATCACGACCATCCAGGGCGCACTCGACATCCATCTCTACGACATTGCGCGTGTCGAGTCGCTCGCAGGCCCGCAGGGCACACTGTATGGCGCGAGTTCGGAGGCGGGCACGATCCGCATCATCACCAACAAACCCGACACCAGCGGATTCCAGGCGGGTTACGACATCGAGGCGAACTCGGTCAGTCATGGCGGTACCGGCTACGTTGCCGAAGGTTTCGTCAATGTACCCATCGGTACAAAGGCGGCCATTCGTCTGGTCGGCTGGTACGACGACTCGCCCGGGTACATCGACAATGTGGTCGAAGAACGCATCTATCCGACTTCCGGCGGCTGCGTCGTCAATTCTCCATCGCCGCCGGCCGGCTGCGTGTCGACGCCTCTGCACGCCAGGAACGATCAGAACGAAGCGAAGACCTACGGCGCACGGGCTGCTCTGAAAGTCGATCTGAACGACAGCTGGACCATTACACCCACACTGATGGCACAGAAGCAGACCACCGATGGCACGTTTTCCTATTCGCCGGAGGTCGGCGATCTGCAGACTGCCAAGTGGTATCCGGAACAGAGCGAAGACAAATGGATGCAGGCCGCGCTCACTGTCGAGGGCCGCATCGGCAACTTCGATCTCGTCTACGCGGGCGCCTATCTGAAGCGCGATGACTTCGTGAACTCTGATTATTCGGATTACAGCTTCTTTTACGACCAGGGTGGCTCGGGGGTGTACTGGACCGACAACGATGGTGTGCCGCTCGACAACCCGTCGCAGTACATCCACGGCACGGACAAGTACAAGCGCCAGAGCCACGAAATCCGCCTGTCATCGCCGGCTGACAATCGCGTACGCTTTCTGATCGGCGCGTTCTTCCAGGATCAGCAGCACGAAATCTTTCAGGACTATCGCATCGACGGACTCGGCACCGACATCAGTGTGGCAGGCAATCCCGGCACGATCTGGCTCACGGATCAGCATCGCGAAGACAAGGACTATGCGCTCTTCGGTGAAGTCAGCATCGACCTGACCGATCGACTCACAGTGACGGGCGGCCTGCGCTCCTTCAAGGCGGAAAGTTCGCTCGAGGGATTCTTCGGGTACGGCGTCAATTACAGTTCGAACTACGGCGAGGCCCTGTGTTTCGACGACACGCCGTACCGGCACGCACCCTGCGTCAATCTGGACGACAGCGTCAGCGACAAGGACACCATTCCGCGCCTCAACGTGTCGTACAAATTCGATGATGACCGCATGGTGTATGCGACGTACTCGCGCGGCTATCGGCCCGGCGGCATCAATCGCAATGGCACCGTTCCCCCGTACAAGCCAGACTATCTCGACAACTACGAGATGGGCTGGAAGACGCTGTGGGGCGGCCGCCTGCGATTCAACGGCGCGATCTTCCTCGAGAAATGGGACGACGTGCAGTTCTCGTTCCTGCCACCGAGCGGCGCGGGCCTGACCGTCATTCGCAACGCCGGCAGCGCTGAAATCAAGGGCATCGAAGCCGATCTCACATGGGCGGCGTCGCAGATGCTCACGTTGTCAGGCGGCTTCTCGTATCTGGATGCCAAGCTGACCACCGATTACATCCCGAATCCCGAGGCACCGCCGACGGCGCCGAAGGGAACCCAGTTGCCGGTAACGCCGAAGTTCAAGAGCAACCTCACGGCGAGATTCAATTTTCCCGTGGGCAGCATGAATGGCTTTTTCCAGGCTGCAGCCGTCTATCAGGGTGCGAGCTGGTCGGATCTGCAGCTGGCCGATCGCGAAGTACTGGGCGAGCAGCCGTCCTACACCATCGTGGATCTTGCAGCGGGCGTGGCCCTGGACAGCTTCACCATCCAGCTCTACTTCAACAATGCCTTCGACGAACGGGCCGAGCTGTACAAGTTCGTGCAATGCGCGACCGACACCTGTACGCGCCCGTACGTAGTGACCAATCAACCGCGCACGGTGGGATTGAAATTCGGTCAGAAGTTCTAGCTCCGCGCTGCATGAAAAAAAGGCCGCACAGCGAAAACTGCGCGGCCTTTTTCGTGGCGGAAGAACCAGTTCAGACGTTGGAAGTCTTTACCACGTAGCCCTTGATGCCGTAGTACACGATGTACGCATAGCAGATGGCCGGTACGAAGAAGGAATGCAGGATGCCGATGTGATCGGCAAACGCAGCTTGCAGCGGCGGAATCAGGGCACCGCCAACAATGGCCACGCACAGCATGCCTGAACCTTCGCCCGTGTCCTTGCCGAGCTTGTCGATGGCGAGCGTGAAGATCGTCGGGAACATGATGGAATTGAACAGACCGATGGCGAGCAGCGGCCACATGGCTGCCTTGCCCCCGACGGCCATCGCGACAACCAGCAACACGATGACTGCTGCCGCATTGAAGGCGAGCACGCGATTGGGCCGGACGATGCGCAGCACGAAGGCACCGATGAAGCGTCCGACCATGGCGCCGAACCAGTAAAGCGCGACATGCTTGCCGGCAGTCTGCGCATCCATACCGGCAATGTTTTCCAGCAGGTTGACGAGCCACGTGCCGATGGTCACTTCGCCGCCGACGTACGCAAAGATGCCGACGGCACCGAGCACCAGATGCGAGTACTGCCACAGGCTGCGGCCCGAACTCTGTTTCTCGGCTGTAGTGGCGGTCGTGCCCTGAATCACCGGCAGGCGGAACATGCCGATGATGATGGCGATCAGGAACAGCACAGCGGCGAGGGCGAGATAGGGGCCCTGGACCGTCTGAATTTCCTTGACCTTGTCGATGACCTGATCGGCACCGACCGCAGCTCCCGACAGGATCAGAATCGAACCCACGTACGGGCCGATGGCTGTGCCTGCGGAGTTGAACGCCTGCGTCAGGGTCAGGCGGCTCGCCGCAGTTTCCGGCTTGCCCAGAATCGCAACATACGGATTCGCGGCAACCTGCAGCAACGTGATACCCGAGGCCAGCACGAAGAAGGCGAAGAGGAACAGCGGATACGACTGCAGCGCCGCTGCCGGATAGAACCCGATACAGCCGATGGCCGCCACGCACAGCCCGATGATGATGCCGCGCTTGTAGCCGATGTGTTCAACCAGGTAGCCCGAAGGCAGGGACGAAATCGCGTAGGCGCCGAAGAAGCAGAACTGCACCAGCGAGGCCTGGAAATAGCTGAGCGTGAAAATCGCCTTGAGATGAGGAATGAGGATGTCGTTCAGCGAGGTGATCAGTCCCCACATGAAGAACAGCGAGGTCAGTACGACCAGGGCCGGCATGTAGTTGTTTTCGCCATTCGCAGCGGCATGCGCAGGCGTCGCTTGAGCCTTGAGTTCCATTTGATACCCCTGAGTCGATCGATAATGAGGGTCCGGCCATGCACCGGACGGCGCCATCAGCGCTCATGCCGCAGGCGACATGCTGTTGTTTGTACGTCGCTGACAACGTTGTCGAGCATGCCAGAGCGGCTCCCGGTTGGGAACATGTCGACCGGATGTGAGCGCTAACGCAAGGGCGAAGATCGACCAGGCGGGCTTTCAGAAGCAGGGCAGGGCATGCCCACTCACCGACTACATCGATCCGTTACCTGACGCCTGAGGCCTGGCGCCTGAATCGACCTGCCCATCAATTGCGCGAATCGAGTCGGACATCGGCGACCTTGTCCCGGTAGTCGGTTTTGGGATCACGGCCAAGCAGCAGCTTCACGCCCGCAAAGAGGCTGTGTTCGTTCAGCCAGATCTGCGCCTCGTCGGGTTCGAACCGCAGCAGCTGCAGTTTCGGATCGCGCTTGCCACCCTCGAACCAGGCCGCGACGAACCGGTTCCACAGCCGGTCGATCATCGCCGGATCATTGTCCGCGATCAGATCCCCGTGGACCGAGGCGAACAGGTCGTGATCCTTCGAAGCGAAATGCAACGTTGCGCGGCGTTCATCACCCGCGAGTGTCGTCACCAGCTCGGTGTCCTTCGCCGTAAAGAACCAGATCGGTCCGCGATTCTCCTGACCGTCTTCGAACTGCGCCGTCATCGGTCGACTATGGCTTTCCTCGGCGGCATTGAGGCTCAGCATGACAGTCATGTCTGACTTCAACGCCTTCCAGAATTTCTCCTCGAGTTCTGCATCGTTGCTCATGACGGTCTCCTCGGGTGGGTCATCAACGATGCTCCATCCGAGGCGTTTGTTCCGGGGCTCAGTGTCAGGCAGTCGCCGACGTGACGCTGCCGCCATATCCAGGCCTCAACTCGCAATCCCGGATAACAGAACGGAGATACTCTCCGTCCTGTTACGTCCGGTCAGGTTCTGGAGATGGACACACCGCCATCCACCAGCAAGGCGGTGCCGGTGATGAAGCTCGACGCGTCAGAGGCAAGGTACAGTGCCGAGCGCGCGATCTCCTCGGGCCTTGCCAGCCGCTTCAGGGCATGCAGGCCTTCAACAAAGCGAAGCAACTCGGGAGTGGCTCCCGGCCCGTTGGTTGGACTCGCGGGCGTATCGGTGCCTCCTGGCAAAATCGCGTTGACGCGGATTCCTTTGACTCCCACCTCCGAGGCGAGACCTTTCACCAGGCCGATCTGCCCAGCCTTGCTGGCCGCATACGGGACCATACCCGGCATCCCGACGGTGTAACCGACGAAGCTCGACGTGAAGATAAGCGAGCCTGAGCCGCGCTCGATCATTGCCGGCACCTGATACCTGGCGCCGAGAAATGCTGCTGTCAGATCGGTGTCGAGGACATCGTGCCACTCGGCCAGCGACAGCTCCGGGAGCGGCTTCATCTGCCCGACAATGCCGGCATTGTTGAACGCGATATCCAGACCGCCGAAGCGAGTGACCGCCATGTCAACGAGAGATCTGGCCAGATTTTCGTCTTTCACGTCGCCCGCGACGGCAACGGCCTGACCTCCGGCGGCTTCGATCCTTGCGACCAGCGCATCGAGTTCGACCTGGCGCCTCGCGCTGACGACGACTTTGGCACCCTCCTGCGCGAACAGCAGTGCGGTCGCGTAGCCGATGCCGCTGCTTGCTCCGGTGACGATGGCGACTTTATTGTTCAGCGTACTCATTCCCAACCTCGCGTTGTCTTCTGTGAAGTTGAAAAGTGTGCCGGGTCGAGCCGGCACGAACGCTCCGGATCTTGCTCTCCAATCTCTTTGAACGAGGTTGCCCAACGCACGTGGATCATCGACGTCAAAAGGCCATGTGGAATCGTCCTGACGACGTCGCATGAAAAGCTGCGGGTACGGGGCGGGTGCCGCAGGCGCCTGTTGAACGACGGCGAGAGTCGTGCGCGCTCAGCCTCAGAGGCTTAACCGGCTTTCACGAGTCTGGCGAGCCAGCCGACCAGCGCGGTCGGCAGCATCTGCGGATTCTGCAGCAGGGCATAGTGGTGCTGGCCGAAGATACCGGGAAGGTAGCTGCCCATCTGACGATCGATGGTCACGCAGAACGGGAAGATTCCCTGCACGCGCGCCTCGGTCACGGCACGACGCATGTCCTCGACTCCGTAGCGACCTTCGTACTCATCCACGTCGTTGGGTTTGCCGTCCGACAGCATGAGCAGCAGGCGATGCTGGGTATTGCGCGCCAGCAACGCCGCTGACGCGTGACGGATCGCGGCGCCGGCGCGCGTGTATCGCTCCGGTTCCAGACCGGCGACGCGCAGGGCGATCTCCTGCGGATCGTGTTCTTCGAATGCCTTGACCGTGCGTACCGTCACTGCCTGTGGACCGTCGCCCGAAAATGCCATGACCGAATATGGCTCGCCCAGACAGTCGAGCGCGATACACACCAGCAGCAGCGCTTCGCGGGCGACGTCGATGACGCGACGATTACCTGCGATCCAGCCGTCAGTCGAGCCGCTCACGTCGATCAGGATCTGCACGCTGAGATCGCGACGGGCGGGGCGCTCTTGTTCGTAGACCCTGTCGAGCTGTCCGGTGCCCGCGCGCAGGTCGACGAAGCCGTCGATGGCGGCCGCGAGATCGATCTCGTCGCCTTCGCGCTGCCGGTGCATGCGTTGCCGCTCCGCGCGAATGGATTCGAACTGACGTCGGATCGCCTGCGAGAGGGTTCGATGTGCGGCAATCGTGGCATCGACCCACTCGCGCGAGCCCGCGGCACACGGGAGCACGTGCACACTGGCACCGGGACGCTCGTAGCCATTGCGACGATAGTCCCACTCCGGATAGCGAAAGATCGACGCTCCACGTTGCTGCGGCTGCAGCGGTGTGTGCGCGAGAGAGGGGAGATCCTCGCTCAGGAGCACTTCCTTTGCGGGTGACGACGTGGTGATGAGGCGCGCCTGCTCGAGATTGGAGACGGAATCTGCAAACTCTTCCGCTGGCGTATCTGTGTCGCGATCCATGGGACGCTGCAGTGCGAATGGATCCTCCGCGTGCTCCAGCGGTTGCGCGGTCTGGATCATCCATGCACCTGGCTGCTGCTCCCTGTCGCGTTCGTCCGCCTCGCGGATGGTGGGACGACGGTCAAGTCGTGCGGAACGAGGTGATGCAGCCTGCGTGGACGTGTCGCTGGATTCGGACTCGCCGACAGCACTGCCTGCACCGGCGTCACGCAACTCGCCGGTCCACAGATCGCGATAGAGCAGCGCCGCGCGATTCGCATCGCGTCCCATCCCGGGGCGCAGCGCCTGAGCAGCCTTGCGCGCCTCGCCCACACAGACCTCAGCAGCAAGCTCGACCGGTGTCGCGGCCATGATGCTGCGCACCCACTCCTCGAGAACCTGCCGCTCTCGGGAGAAGGTGGCGAGCGCCGGACGTTCGTTCAATGCACGCAGACGATGATCGTGCAGCGCCTCGCGCATACCGGGAAGAAGCATCGCAAGCTGCGCAGCCGCGGCCGCGCTTTCCAGAACTTCGAAGCAGGCGCGCTCGAGGTTGCCGTCGAGCCGTTTGAGGTAATGCGGTGCGCGGCGTTCCGCGCGCATTGCCTGCTGGAGTGCCAGTACCCGCAGTCGCGCGAAGTTTTGCTCCGTTTCGGCAAGTTCGACAGGAAGCCAGATCAGGGCGCCATCGGTCGCGGGAATCGGTTGGTTGTGCACCGGCCGGGCGTGACGATCCAGCAGGCGCCTGGCGACCGAAACCGGTAGAGGAACAGGAGCCCGATGCAGTCGGTAAGCTCGCCCGAAAACACTTGCAATCAGCAGACTCAGACGCTCGAGGTGCGGAGTCGGATCGAAGGGTTCGGTGGCCGAGCGCTGCCGCCAGTAGTTCTGCGCCAGGATGGTGACATGCCGCGCAGCATCGACAATGACGTCTTCTGCTTCGGCCATGTGCTTATACGAAGCTCAGATTCACCAGATCGCGCATCGCGCCCAGCAGCGCAGGTTCATCGGAGAGCGGTGAGACGATGGCGCAGCAACATGCTTCGCGGATTGGGATGCCCTGCGCGGCCAGACGTGCGGCCGCGATGAGCAGGCGCGTGCTGGGCACCTCGGCGAGCCCGCGATCCTGCAGTCCGCGCAGTCGTTGTGCGAGCAGGACGATGCCATGGGCGGTTGCACGGTCGAGGCCGCTTTCATGAGTGACGATGCGAGTCTCGACGTCCGGATCCGGAAAGCCGAAATCGAGCGCCACAAATCGCTGGCGCGTGCTCGGCTTCAGATCCTTGAGCATGCGCTGATAGCCGGGATTGTAGGAGATCACCAGCTGGAATTGCGGCGGGGCGTCGAGCGTCTCGCCGGTTTTCTCCAGTGTGAGCCGGCGACGGTGATCGGTGAGGGAATGCAACAGCACGATGGTGTCCTGGCGCGCTTCGATGACCTCATCGAGATAGCAGATCGCGCCTTCGCGTACCGCGCGCGTCAATGGGCCGTCCTGCCAGTACGTGCCGTCATGTCGCAGCAGAAACCGTCCCGCCAGGTCGCTCGCGGAAAGGTCATCGTGCGCCGAGATGGTGATCAACGGACGACCCAGCCGCCAGGCCATGTGTTCGACGAAACGGGTCTTGCCGCAGCCAGTCGGACCTTTCAGCAGCACCGCGAGTTGCTGGCGATGACACTCCTCGAATATGCGAATCTCATCGCCGCCCGCGACGTAGAACGGCTCATTGGACGATTGCTTTGTGTCGGATGGCACCGCACTCACGTCGCGACCCGTACCTCAGGCGCGCCCGGCGTTGTCACGCCGTTGCGTCCGTTCGTTGCATCCTGATCGGTCAGGTCGAACCGCGGCGCATGGCGGAAGAAATTCCAGATGAAGAGTCCGGCGCCCACCATGAAGATGGAGGCAGCAGCGATCAGCATCAGGAAGTGCACCTGAATCTTGAGCTGCGTATCCAGATAGCCAAGGCCGAGAACGCGTTCGAGATAGACCTGACCGATGCCTGCGGTGGCGAAGGACAGTGTCATGCCGAACATGCCGGCCAGCTGCAGCCAGAAGGCCCAGTAGCCCACCGCGGTATTGCTTTCGCGCCGGGTCATTCCAGGCAGAGCGTAGGAAATCATCGCGAGCACGATCATTGCATACGCACCGTAGAATGCTGCGTGTCCGTGCATGGCCGTGATCAGCGTGCCGTGGGTCCATTTGTTGATGCCGGGCCAGGTGTGCGCGAGTCCGAGCAACCCGGCGCCGAACAAGGTGAACACGGCGCTGCCAAGCGTCCAGTGCAGCGCCAGAGTGTTCGGATGCGCAAGACCTGAACGTCGCAGCGCGGTGTACGCGTAGATCGCCATGCCGATGAGTGCAAGCGGCTCGAGCGCACTGAAGAGTCCACCGATCGGCAGCCAGTAGTGCGGCACGCCGACCCAGTAATAGTGATGCGCGGTACCGATGATGCCCGCGATGAATACCAGGCCGACGATCACGTACAGCCATTTCTCCATCACTTCGCGGTCGGCGCCGGAAAGGCGGATGAGCAGGTAGGCGAGGAAGCTGCCCTGAATCATTTCCCACACGCCTTCGACCCACAGGTGGATGGTCCACCAGCGATAGAAGATCGATACCGTGTAGTTCTTGAAGTGAAGCAGCGCCGGCAGATACAACACAGCGGCACTGCCCAGGCCCAGGAGCAGCACGCCTTCCGTCGTCGTAAAGCGGCCGGACTTACGGATGGTCATGCCGATGTTGTAGAGGAACATGAGCATGACGATGACGATGACGATCTTGTGCGGCAGCGGCTGCTCCAGCAGCTTGTTGCCGGTGCCGTAACGGAACAGGTAACCGATGATCGCGCTCACACCCATGATGACCCACAGGACGAGCTGGATGTAGGCGAGCCGGACGCTGTGCAGCTCGGTGCGCGATTCCTCGGGCACCAGCCAGTAGGTCGCACCCATGAATCCTGTCAGCACCCAGACGATCAACAGATTCGTGTGGATCATCTTGGTGACGTCGAACGGCAGGATGTACAGCAGAGGGTCGGGGCCCAGATATTTCGCCGCGGACAACAGTCCGAAGACGAGCTGCAGACCGAACAACACCATCGCGACGGCGAAGTACCAGTAGGCGACTGATTGCGACCGATATTGCATGATGATCTCTTCGAGTGTTCCAACAGGGTCTCACCGCGCGATCAAGCCGCGGCGTTGCTCAACTTCGCTCCGTCTGCCGCTGCGCTTACTTGAGCGTCATCAGAAATGCGACAAGTTCATCGATCTGTTCTGACGTCAGGTCATGCTGGTAGGTATTCGGCATGAATGACTGGCCGTTCGCGGAATACATCGGTCCCGGTTCAATGAAGGCGTTCGGCGTGAGGATCGATTCGCGAATGAATTCCTCTGCCGTCGTCGCATGACCGGCGTATTCGGGCGAGGCAATCACCTGCTCGGCGCGTGCCACTACTCCGGAGAGGGAAGGCCCGACCATATTCACGCCCGGCGCTGTGGAGTGACACGCATTGCAGGCGGGGGCGACGCTGCGGAAGGCGGCCTGCCCAAGCGCAATCGGATCGTTTCCGGTAGAAACCGGGCGCGCGGCGGGCGGAACCTGCGCCGTACCCGACGGTGCGGATGCAGTGGGTTCAGCTGCAAATGAATCGGTGCCCGGGATTGACGCTCCGGTGACCAGAATGGGCCGCGGCGGCCAGCCCTGGTTGTCGACCTTGCTCACCCAATCAAGGAACGCGACGATGTCACTGATCTCCTGATCGGTGAGATTCTCGTTCGGCATCAGCCGACGATGCCGCTGTTCATCGTAAAAGTTGGCGGGATTCTTCAGATACGCGCGCAGATACTGCTCGCCGCGCAGCTGAGTGATTTTCGTGAGATCCGGCGCGTAGTACGCACCCTCGCCGAACAGCGTGTGGCAGTTGATGCAGTTGTACTTGTGCCAGGCGTCCTGACCGCGGGTCACGGCGGGTGTGATGTTCTCCGCGTTGGTCAGTTTGCCGAACTGCCGGTGGCTGTCCACCGTCATTCCCAGAAACGCCAGAGCGGCAATCGCTGTCGAGCCGATGGCAAACGCGCGCGTTTGTCGTTTATTCATCGCGATCCTCGCTCAGACGCCGATGCCGGACCAGTGTGTGAATGCGATCCAGGCCGCATAACCCAGCGCGGCAACCATCGCCAGCAGGACGATGTAGCTCAGGATCTTCATTGAAGACAATGCGGCTTGCAGATTCATGACTGAATAATGGCCTGATTGTTATTGATTCGCGACCCCACATCCCATTCGCGGCCGGCGTCCCGGTTCGCACGCGGCATGAGCAACCTACCCAGTTGCGCCGATGGAGTAAAGGCTGCCGGACGCCATCGTGCGCAATGCGAGTGCCACCATACGCATTGAGCCACGAGCTTAAATACGAATGAACCGCACGCGTGGCCTTGCGTGAAGCGGCAGATGGTATCGGGGGACCTGCATCCGCAGCGGACAAAAGGGATTGCGCCGGTACTGTCTTCAGCCTGTTGCACGGCTCATGGAACCGTTCGCTCTTCACCGATCACAGGACGGGAATGCATCGAGGGAAGCATCCCTGCCGGGCGGGTACGAAGGTCCGGGTCGGCTGCTTTGCTGGCGATGCCGCCCTGTCTCTGGTCACGGCAGACGACGGCGCACTGCTGATGACTGGACAGGGGCATTGTGTGGTTCCCGTCTTCGCGGCCCGGGCAGATGTCGCCTTCTTAATGCGGCCGGCCGAATGATTCTGGCCGTTCGCACCGTCCAACGGGGCGATGCCAGACACCAATCATCGTCCCTGGAAAAGCAGGGTCACCTGCCAGAGCGTGCTTCTGGATGCGCACGCTTGGTGTAAGCGATGAGCGCCGTCCTCGAAGGCGGAGCATTTCCCGCAGCTGGCGGCGCATTGCGACGCTGGTGGTCCCGCGGGATTCCATGCCCCTCCGAAATCGTGCTGGCCCTGATGGTTTCGGCTACCTGGCTGCTGTTCTATAACAGCCGCTTCTGGCACGACACCGTTGCAGCCATGTGGCACGGCACGGTGGGCTCAGCGTCCTTTCTTGTGTCGCTCGCCGTCCTGGCCCTGAGCCTGCAGGCGATTCTGGTTCTGCTGTTGCCTCGCCGCTTGATGCGGCCGCTCCTGGCGGCGTTGTTCATGATTGCCGCGGCAGGGTCCTGGTTCTGCAACACCTACGGCGCGGTCATGAATCAGGACATGATGCGCAATGTGATCCAGACGGATCGCGCGGAAGCATCGGCCCTGATCAACATCGAGTTGCTGATCCATCTGGCGCTTTGCGGTGTGGTGCCGGCGATTCTGATCTGGAAAGTCAGATTGCCCGATCGTCCGCCGTGGCAGCGGATGCGCGGCCGGTTCGCATTCAGCCTCATTGCGCTGCTCGTGTCATTCGGCGGCCTGCTCGCGACGTCGAGCAGTTATGCGGTCTTCCTGCGTCAGCACAAGCCAGTGCGTTATGCACTGATTCCAGCCGCACCCGTGTCCAGCCTGGTCGGACTGCTCATCAGCCATGGCAAGCATGAGCACACCGGTCCTTTGTTGAATCCGGCCGGCAAGGCGCAGCGCATTGCCGCCGCCACGGATCGCAAGCCGCTGGTCGTGTTTCTCGTCATCGGCGAGACCGCGCGTGCCGACAACTTCCAGCTCGGCGGCTACGGCCGGCCGACCAATCTCGGTCTGAGCGGTGTGAACGATCTGGTCTACTTCCCGCACACCTGGTCATGCGGCACGTCGACGGCGATCTCCGTGCCGTGTCTGTTCTCGCCGCTGGGGCGCACGGCCTTCGACGTCGATGAGGCTGGCAATTACACCAATCTGCTGGACTCGCTGGTTGCGGCCGGCTTCGACGTGGAATGGCGCGACAACAACTCGGGCTGCAAAGGCGTCTGCGCGCGGGTACGCACACAGGTGTACAGCGCCGCGCAGGATCCGCAGGACTGCAAGAGCGACAACTGCTACGACGACGTGATGCTCGAGGATCTGTCGCAGCACCTGGCAACGATCAGGCGCGACACGGTGATCGTCTTTCATCAGGTGGGCAGTCACGGTCCGGCCTATTCCTCGCGGTATCCGCAGGGCAGCGGTCCGTTCGAGCCGGCCTGTCACTCCAATCAACTCGATCGCTGTACTGCGCAGGAAATCGTGAACGCGTACGACAACACCATTGCGTACACGGACTCGGTTCTGACGCGGCAGATCTCTACCCTGCAGCGCGCAACCTCGCTCGACAGTCTCCTGCTCTACGTGTCCGACCATGGCGAATCGCTGGGCGAACAGGGCGTGTATCTGCACGGACTGCCCTACAGTTTCGCTCCCGATGTCCAGAAGCATGTGCCGATGCTCATCTGGGCGTCGACGGGCTATCAGCAGCGCACCGGGCTCGACATGCAATGTCTGCACAGGGAAGCGGCCGGCACGTTCAGTCACGACAATTTTTATCACACGGTGCTCGGCGCGACGGACGTTCGCAACGACGTGTACCAGTCGGATCTCGATATTCTGTCGGCCTGCCGCAACGCCGTGCATGCACCGCACGCACCGCAGCTCGCTACCGAGGCAGACACTCGCGCCACGTCAGCGGCGACGTCGCGCAGTTAGCAACACGGCTCAAGGGCTTTTTGCGTTCGCGCATCGGCACACAGTCGACCGGGGGAAACATGACTCGATGGATCGTCTGCCGTGCGTGGCCATTGGCCGCCGTCGCCGTGCTGTGCTCAGGCTGCTCGACGCTGCCATCAGGTAAACGATGGGGTGAGGACGCCACGTTGACGCCGGGCTGGCAGGCGGTCGGCGATGCGGCGGGCCAATCGCTGCGCGATCCATGGGTGTGGGCGCCGCTGGCCGGCGCTGCGCTGTTTCAGATCGATAACCTCGACCGGCGTACCTCGGACTGGGCTCGCGACCACACGCCGGTGTTCGGTTCACAGAGCAATGCCGAGGACTGGAGCGACCGGCTGGAGATCGCGAGTGTCATCGTGGACGGCGTGACAATGGCCGCGACTCCCGGCGGCGACGATCCGGGCGACTGGGTGATCAGCAAGGCGAAAGGCGCGCTGGTCGGTATCGCAGCAATCGGCGCAACTACATTCATGACTGCCAGCATCAAGGACATTGCGCAGCGCGAGCGTCCCAATGCGCAGGATGACAAGAGCATGCCCTCCGGACACGCCTCGTCCGCAGCGGTTCATACGCGACTCGCCGCGCTCAATCTCGACTACGTCGACATGAACGATACCGCCCGCAGTGTCGCCAGGCTGGGTGTCGGAGCCCTCTCGTTGGGGACCGGCTGGGCACGGGTCGAATCGGGCTGGCACTATCCTTCCGACGTGCTCGTGGGCATGGCCATCGGCAACTTCTTCGCATCGTTCTTCAATCGCGCCTTCCTCGGTGCCGACGCCTCGGATTCCTTCGCACTGTCTGCCACCGATGGCGGCGCCATGGTGCAATGGCAGATTGCCTTCTGACCGCAGCGTCCGAGCCGTCTCGCCTCGCTTGCCGCGCCGGGCTGCGGCAGCTACTTCCTCCCTGGAATCGCGCGAGGGAAGTCCCCGCGCGGCGATGCATTGCGCCATGCGATCCTGGTCGAGGGTTGTCGCCGCTGGAAAATGTCCGTATGGTCCGTGGCTGATTCGCAACGCAGCGATTGTTCTGTGTGTCGGCGCCTGATGGCGCATTCGACGGCGGCGAAGCCAGTGTCGTGGGTTCGGGTCGGCACTCCGGCGCTTGCAGCCGGTGCCAGGCGGCCTGCGAATCATCCATGATTTCAGTATCGGCGAGCCGCACCGGCAGAATGATCTGTCGATTCGTGCGGATTTCAGTCTGGGTGTCTTCAGCAGCACTGAAGCTCGCCGGCGCAGGCACTGAAGGTTGTCGTCCACCACGGCGGTTCCTCCATTTGCTGCGCCCGCAGATCCGCAAAGGAGATGAGTCATGTTCGATTTTTCGCAGCTTTCCAGTGTGCCGCTGTTCACCAATTCGTGGCTGGACTGGGTCATCGCCGCCTCCGTGGCCACGGCCATTCTTCTCGCACTGCTGACGCTGCGCCGGCTGGTGCGCAACTATCACAAGCGCCTGCTCAACACGCCGAAGACGGAACTGCTCGAAGTGCCCATGGAGGTGCTGAGCCACACGACATTCCTTTTCTTTCTTGTCGTTGCAGTCTATTGCGGCATCCGCACGCTGACCGCGGGGCCGAAAACCATCGGCATTCTGAATTCGGTCATCACGATCACCCTGTTCTGGCAGGCCGGTGTCTGGGCGGTGGCCGCGGCACGCGGTTACCTTGATCGCAAACGCCGCGTCAGCATGCAGACCGACCGTGCGGCGGCAGGATCGCTGTCCATCATCAGTTTCATCATCACCGTCGCCATCTGGGCGCTGGTGTTGATGCTGACGCTGGAGAATCTCGGCGTTGATATCACTGCGCTGGTGGCCGGTCTTGGCATCGGCGGTATAGCCGTCGCACTGGCCGTGCAGAACGTGCTGGGCGATCTGTTCGCCTCTTTGTCGATTACGCTCGACCGGCCGTTCGTGCTCGGCGACTTCCTCATCGTCGATGACTTCCTCGGCTCGGTGGAATACATCGGCATCAAAAGCACACGACTGCGCAGTCTCGGCGGCGAGCAGATCATCATGTCCAACAGCGATCTGCTGAAGAGCCGCGTTCGCAACTACGGTCGCATGCTGGAACGGCGCGTCGTGTTCTCGATCAGTGCAGCACGCGATACGCCTGTCGAAGTCATCGAGCGCATTCCGGCGGTCATCAGGGAAATCGTCGAAGCACAGAAGGACACGCGCTTCGACCGATCGCATTTCCAGAAGTACGGCGAGTCCTCGCTGGACTTCGAAACGGTGTACTACGTGCTCTCGGGCGACTACAACAAGTACATGGACATCCAGCAGGCGATCAATCTGGCCATACATCGGGCCTTCGCTGAGCTGGGGGCAGAATTCGCCTATCCCACTCAGAAGCTTCTGATCACCAACCTCACGCCGCCGGATGCCGGCGGGGCGCAGCGGGCAGCGTGAAACTGCGGCGCGTCGCATGAGCTCAGGCAGACGCTTCGATCCACGCACGCGCGCGCGCCATCGAGCGAGGCTGATTCGTGCCCGCGTGGATCGGTGGTGGCGCCGTCTGCTGTTCATTATCGGTGGCAGCATCGTCGGCGCCGTGGCGGCCGGGCTCGCCGTCGCCGCCGAAGCCGCGCAGGAAGGTTTCTTTCACGTGCGCCACTGGAATGCCTGGGTGGGATTCGCACTCACACCGCTGGGCTTTGCCGTCTGCGTGTATGTCGCGCGGCGCTGGTTTCCGAATTCGCAGGGCAGCGGCATTCCGCAGGCCATCGCGGCGCACCGACTGACAGGAGTAGACAAGCGAGGCGCGCTGGTCTCGCTGCGCATCGCAATCGGCAAGATCGGCCTTACGCTCTTCGGCCTGCTCTGTGGCGCTTCGGCGGGGCGCGAAGGTCCGACCGTCCAGGTGGGTGCTTCCATCATGTTTTCGCTCGGCCGCTGGACGCGTCGTCAGCAGGCGGGGCTGATCGTGGGCGGGGCCTCGGCAGGTGTGGCCGCTGCCTTCAATACGCCACTTGCCGGCATCATGTTCGGAATCGAAGAACTCACGCGTTCCTTCGAGCGACACACGAGCGCGCTGATCGTGAGCACGGTGGTTGCCGCTGGCTTCATGGCCATCGCGCTGCTGGGCAACTACACGTACTTCGGCAGCAGTTCCGGCTCGTTGCACGGGCCGAGTACAGCGCCGATCGTGCTTGCCTGCGGCATCCTCGGCGGACTGAGCGGTGGCTTGTTCAGTCGCATCGTGCTGGCAGCAGCGCACGGATTTCGCGGTCGTGTCGGTGGCTTCGTGCGCAGCCAGCCGGTGGGGTTCGCAGTGTTGTGCGGCCTGGGTGTCGCAATCTGCGATCTGCTGTCCGGCCCGAGTTCGGTTCACGGTACCGGCTATCGGGAAGTGAGTGCGGCGCTCGAGGGCTCGCAGCCGCTGGCCGCGCAGTACGGGGCGCTGAAATTCCTTGCGACCGCGCTGACATCGATCAGCACCATTCCCGGCGGCATTTTTTCGCCGTCGCTGGCCATCGGCGCAGGCATCGGCGCCAACATCGCGCAGTTGTTCTCGGGAGTGGATGTCGGTGCGGTCATGCTCGTGGGGATGGTGGCGTATCTGGCTGGTGTCGTTCAGGCGCCGATCACGGCTTTCGTCATCGTCACCGAGATGTCCGATCGGCATCTGATGGTGATTCCGCTCATGGCCGCGGCGCTGATCGGGCATGCAGCATCCAGACTCATCTGTAGTGAAGGTATCTACCACGCGCTGGCCCGTGGACTGCTGCGTCCCTCCGGCAACACCGCAATTGGCTGAGTTGCCCGCGCGGCGAGCAGACGTTCTGTGGGAACCCGCATCCCCGGCGAAGCGTCACAGCTCCCTCACACCGCGGAGAGCACCCATGACATTCGCACTCAGCAGCCCGGCGTTCGCCGACGGCAGCGCCATCCCCACGAAATACACTGGAGATGGCGATGACATTTCACCGCCGCTGCAGTGGTCGGATCCACCCGCGGCAGCGCGCAGTTTCGCGCTGATCTGCGAGGATCCCGATGCACCGTCCGGCACTTTTCGTCACTGGCTGCTCGCCAATATCCCCGCGGCCGCCAGCGATCTCGGCGAAGGGCAGCGCCCGAGCGACGGCATGACACAGGCCCGCAATGATTTCGGTCATGCCTCTTACGGCGGTCCCGCACCGCCGCGCGGACATGGCGTGCATCACTATCATTTCCGGCTCCTGGCCCTCGATACCGATCGGCTCGAGGTGGCCGCCTCACACGACGCAACGCAGTTTCGCCGTCAGATCGCGCCGCACGTGATCGAAGAAGCGGAGATCGTCGGCACCTATCAGCGCTGATTCAGCGCGCGCGGTTCTCTTTGCGACCGCGGCCGGGCTACAGTGCAGCCTCACGCGGTGTGGGGATGAGAACTCGTGCTCGATATTGCTGCGCTCTGTCTGGTGGCCACGGCCCTGTTCGCGTATGCGAATCATCGCCTGGTCGGTCTGCCCACGACCATCGGGGTCATGGCGATAGCGCTGGTGCTGTCGCTCGCCATGGTCGGACTCGACCACTTCGGCTTCCATTCTCTGCGCGACTACGAAGCCAGCGTGCTCGCCTCCATCGATTTCTCCGACGTACTCATGGAAGGCATGCTGTCGTTCCTGCTGTTCGCGGGCGCGCTGCATGTGGATCTGAGCGAACTGCGTTCGTGGCGCTGGCAGATCGGCATTCTCGCGCTGCTGGGCACGACGCTGTCCGCGGCGCTGGTGGGCTTTGCGTTGTGGTATGTGCTGCCGTGGTTCGACATCCGGCTGCCGCTGGCCTGGTGCGTGGTATTCGGCGCGCTCATTTCACCGACCGATCCGGTCGCAGTGCTCGGCATCCTGAAATCCGCGGGCGCACCCAAAAGCGTCGAAGTCGTGATTGCAGGCGAATCGTTGTTCAACGACGGCGTCGGCGTCGTGCTGTTTGCACTGGCGCTGGCCATGCTGCGCAATCCTGAAGCGGCAAACGTGGCGGAAGGCGGACGGTTGCTGCTGCACGAGGCCGGCGGCGGCATCGCTTTCGGGCTGGCTCTCGGCTTCGTGACCTACTGGCTGCTCAGAAGCATCGACAGCTATCAGGAAGAAGTTCTGATCACGCTGGCGGCCGTGATGGGCGGCTATGCCATGGCCAGTCATCTGCACGTTTCGGGGCCGCTCGCGATGGTGGTGGTGGGCCTCGTCGTCGGCAATCACGGCCGCGCCTACGCGATGTCCGACACCACGCGGCGCCACGTCGACATGTTCTGGGAACTGCTCGATGCAATTCTCAACTCGATCCTGTTCGTCCTGATCGGGCTGGAAATCATTCTGCTGAAATTCTCCAGCGCGCTGATTCTGCCGGCGCTCGCAGTGACGCTGATCGTGTTGCTGGCCCGACTCGTCACAGTCGCGATTCCTGCCGGCGCCTTCCGCCGCAGCTTCGGGCTGCCGGCCGGCGCGTGGCGAATTCTCACGTGGGGCGGCCTGCGCGGTGGTATCTCCGTTGCGCTGGCATTGTCGATTCCCGTCGGGCCCGAGCGCGACGTGGTCGTATCGTTCACTTACGTCGTGGTCGTCGCTTCGATTCTGGTTCAGGGCCTGACCATGGGCCGCGTCGTTCGCAAGGCATGCGGCGTGCCTGCATCGACCGCGAGCAGTCACTGACCGCGTTCAGCGCATCGACGAGTTCGGTGCGTCGCTCATGTCGATGCCGCGCGGCGTGTCGCGCAGCGACAGATTCTCTGCCGCAAGCCGTCTGTTCCTGACCCCCGAGCGATACAACGCCGGCAACAATGCCACCGCACCCACCAGACAGCCCAGCACGAAGCATCCTGCAATCACGATGGCGAGCGAGGCCTGCAGATGCCAGAAGAACAGCGTGACGGTGACGGGCATCGCGTTGCCGACCGCAAACCAGGTAGCGGCAAGCACCGCGATGAGCAGAAAGGCAAGTCGCAACCCCTTCATGAAAGTCCCCCTGGCGGCAGCGGATCGATCCTGCCCACCCACCGGTCGCGGTGCAATGGGTGATTGCCGGAGAAGGCCCGGCAGCGACACGAATCTGTGGACCGCCGCGCAACCGACAAAACATTAAAAGACGAAACCTTCAGCATGACGGGGCGTTGCATCCTGACATCGCATGAGCGCGATGACTGGAGCAGCCGTGA
>DASTRD010000262.1:0-2077 GCA_035761425.1 Povalibacter sp. | reverse complement strand
TTCCCGGATTCTTCATCACGGTCATCTATCCGGGCGCCGATCCTGTGGATCTGGAACGGCTGGTCGTCAAACCCATCGAGGATCGCGTCGCCGAACTGGACGATCTGAAAAAGACCGAGACCTCCATCTTCGATGGCGTCGCCGTCATCGCCATCGAATTTCAGGCGTTCGTCGATCCGGACAAGAAGTACGACGAAGTCACCCGCGAAGTGAATGCACTGCGGCCGGATCTGCCGGCGGACATCGCCCGCATCCAGATCCGCAAGCTCAGTCCCGGCCTGGTCAACATCGTGCAGCTCGCGCTGGTCTCGGACGATGCGCCCTATCGCGAACTCGAAGACTACGCGCGCGAACTCAAGGACACATTGAAGACCGTCGACGGCGTGCGCACCTCCGAAAGCTGGGCATTTCCGGCTCGCGAGCTGCGCGTGCAGGTCGACGTCAAACGCATGGCCGAGCTGCGGCTTGCGCCCTCGCGCGTCATCGATGCACTGCGCAGCGAGAACGCAAACATCCCGGCCGGCGTGATCGACATCGGCACGCGCAGCTTCAGTCTCAAGACTTCCGGCAGCTACAACTCACTCGACCAGGTGCGCGACACGGTGGTCGCCGCAGTCGAAGGACGCATCGTGCGTGTGCGCGACATCGCGCAGGTGAGCTGGGAAGCGCAACCCTACAGTTACGTGGGCCGCTTCAATGGCAAACGCGCCGTATTCATCACGGCGAACCAGAAGGACGGCTACAACATCCTCGATGTGCGCAAACGCATCGACGTCGCGCTGGAAAAATTCCGGGCCGGTCTGCCCAGGCGCATTCAGCTCGAGCTGGGTTTCGATCAGTCGCGCAATGTGGGCCATCGCCTGGATCGGCTCTACACCGACTTCGGCATCGCCATCGCGCTGGTACTGCTCACGCTGCTGCCGCTCGGCTGGCGCGCCGCCGGCATCGTGATGATCTCGATTCCGTTGTCGCTGGCCTTCGGTCTGGCGATGCTCTATTTCCTCGGCTACTCGCTCAATCAGTTGTCGATTGCGGGCTTCGTGGTAGCACTCGGCCTGCTGGTGGACGATTCCATCGTGGTGACGGAGAACATTGCGCGACATCTGCGTGAAGGACGCTCGCGCACCGAGGCCGCCCTCGCGGGCACGCGGCAGATCTTCGTCGCCATTCTCGGCTGCACCGCCACGCTCATCTTCGCCTTCCTGCCCCTGATGGCATTGCCGGGCACCGCCGGAAAATTCATCCGCGTGCTGCCCATGACGGTGACGATGACCATCCTCGGCTCGCTGCTGATTGCACTGTTCATCATCCCGTTCCTGGCGAGCCGCGTGCTGAACGACAAGGAAGCAGAACACGGCAACGTATTTCTTCAGCGCGTGATGGGCGGCATCCATCGCTACTATCGCCCTGCCCTGCACTACTGCCTGGCCAGGCCGAAAGCCACGGTGATCGCCGCCATCGGCGGTTCGATCCTTCTGTCCGGCATTCTGGTGCCGATCATCGGCAGCAGCCTGTTTCCCAAGGCGGATACGCCGCAGTTCCTGATTGCCATCGAGGCACCCAACGGCGCCAGCCTGGCCGAGACCGACCGGGCGCTGCAGTTCGTCGAAGAGCATCTGAAGCAGATGCCGGAAGTGAAGAGCTGGTTCGCCAATCTCGGTCACGGCAATCCGCAGATCTATTACAACCACATCGTGCGCGAGGACTCGCCCAACTACGCCGAAGTGTTCGTGCAGCTGCACGACTACGACACACGCCGGACGCCGGCAAAGCTCGAGTCGCTGCGTGCTGCGCTCGATCACTATCCGACAGCGCGCATCTACGTGAAGGAGTTCGTCAACGGTCCGCCGATCACCGCGCCCATTGCAGTGCGCGTGATCGGTCGCGATCTGGCAAAGATCGAAGAACTCGCGGCGACGGTCGAAAAGCTGATGAAGGAAACGCCCGGCACGCGCGATGTGGTCAATCCGTTGAAGGTTTCGCGGACCAATCTGCGCCTCGCCGTCGATTCGCAGAAGGCTGGCATGCTGGGCGTTCCGACCGTCGAATTCGATCGGGCGGTGCGGCTTTCGGTGGC
>DASTRD010000261.1:0-9130 GCA_035761425.1 Povalibacter sp. | reverse complement strand
CTGCATGAGAAGCTGCGGACGATCGGTGACGATGCCGCGACGCGCGTTGTTGTATTCACCGGCGCAGGTGCTCGCCACGGTACGCGCCGACGGGCTCAAGGCTCGCGGTGAAACCTGGTCTGATGATGATCGCGCCGAGTTCGTCGAGGGTATCCGCGATCAGTACGAAACCCAGGGAAGTCCCTACTACGCCAGCGCACGCCTGTGGGACGACGGCGTCATCGATCCCATCGACACGCGGGCCGTCCTCGGACGAGCCGTTGCGGCCGCAATGAGTGGACCACCGCCGGGAGAAGAAAGGTATGGGATATTCAGGATGTGATGTGAGTGACGTGAGTGACGATGGCGAGCGCTCGGCCTCTGCTGCGATCCTCGTGACTCTCGTCACTTCGTCACCCTTGTTACTGCTCGCATCATCATGATCACCCTCACCTCCTCCGCCCGCGGTGTCACCACGCTGACGCTGGATCGCCCCGACAAGCACAACGCACTCGATGGTGCTGCCTGGCGTGCGCTGCATGAGAAGCTGCGGACGATCGGTGACGATGCCGCGACGCGCGTTGTTGTATTCACCGGCGCAGGTGTGACGTTCTGTGCCGGTGCGGACATCGCGCATATGCGTTCAATGATGAATGCGTCTGAGGCTGAGAATCTCGAGGACGCCATGGTGCTGGCCGGTTGCCTGCAGGCACTGAGCCAGTTGCCGCAGCCCGTCATTGCCCGGGTGCATGGCAATGCGTTCGGTGGCGGCGTCGGACTGGTGGCTTGCGCGGACATCGCCGTTGCCGTCGCGACGGCAAAATTTGCACTGACCGAGGTCCGGCTCGGCATCGTCCCCGCCGCCATCTCGCCGTATGTGATCTCTGCGGTCGGCGAGCGCCACGCCAGGCGATTGTTTCTGACCGCCGCACCGTTTGACGCGCGCGAGGCAATGGCGCTCGGACTGATTCACCACGCCGTCGATGCCAGCGAACTGGATGCAGTCGTCGAGCAGCAGATCGATCTGATACTGCGTGGCGGACCGATGGCCATACGCGCGGCCAAGCAGCTCGTGCGCGATGCCGTCACCAGCGAGCCGTCGGAGTTTCCTGCTCATGCCGCCGGTGTACTGGCACGCCTGCGCACCAGCCCGGAAGGACGCGAGGGTCTGTCCGCATTTCTGGAGCGCCGCAAGCCCGACTGGCAGAAGTGAACAGTCGCATGTGTTGCGCGGCGGAACGGGCACCCGACACATGTCGTGAAACTTTGTCGCATCAGCGAAAGCGGCTAACATCCGGCGCCCGGCTCGATATCGAGAGCGACAATGCAGCTTGAACAGAAGCTAGTGGTCATCACCGGCAGCGGTCGGGGCATTGGTCGCGCCATGGCGCTCGCCTTCGCACGCCGGCAATCCAACCTTGCCCTGCTCGACCTGAATCAGGACGACCTCGATCAGACGTGCGCACAGTGCACAGCGCTCGGAGTGCAGGCGCGCAGCTATATATGCAACGTGGCGCGCGAAGATCAGGTCGTCGCCACGCTGGATGCCGTGGTGCGCGACTTCGGAAGCCTGGATGTGATGATCAATAACGCGGGCATCACCCGCGACGCGCTGCTGGTCAAGGTTCAGGACGGGAAGGTGGTCGGCCGGATGAGTCTTGCGCAATGGCAGAGCGTGATCGACGTCGACCTCACCGGCGTATTTCTCGGGGCGCGCGAAGCAGCGGCGCACATGATCGAGCTGGGCCGGGGCGGCGTCATCATCAGTACGTCGAGTATTTCGCGCGCCGGCAACATGGGACAGACGAATTATTCCGCAGCGAAAGCCGGCGTGACGGCCATGACGGTCGTATGGGCGAAGGAACTGGCGCGTCACGGCATTCGCACCGGCGCAATTGCGCCGGGTTTCACACACACCGAAATTCTCGATGCAATGAAGCCGGAGATGATCGAGCGCGCGCTGGCCGCAGTGCCGCTCAGACGCCTGGCCGAGCCGGAAGAAATGGCCCACGCCGCCGTGTTCATCGCCGAGAACGATTACTTTTCCGGGCGCGTCATCGAACTCGATGGCGGGCAGCGCCTGTGACCGCGAGGGCCTGCGCATGAAACTCGACAGCATCCGCGCCGTCATCAGTGGCGGCGCATCGGGACTCGGTCATGCAGTAGCCGCGCGCTTCGTTGCGGCCGGCGCGCAGGTCACGCTGCTCGATGTGAATCAGGAAGCTGGCGCAGCGGCTGCGCAGGCGCTTGGCCCGTCGGCGCGATTCCAGGCCGTCGACGTCACCAGCGAAACCGCAGTCAACGATGCAATTGCGGCCGCACGCACTGCCATGGGAGAAATCAATGTCGCAGTGAACTGTGCGGGCGTCGCCTGGGCACGCCGTCTCGTGAACAAGGAAGGCCCGATGCCGGGCGACTTCTTCCGCAAGGTCATCGAAGTGAATCTGCTCGGAACATTGCTCGTTTCCAAGGCCGCCGCGGCAAGCATGCAGACGAACACGCCCAATGAAGAAGGCGAACGCGGTGTGATTCTGATGACCGCATCCGTCGCCGCTTTCGACGGGCAGATCGGGCAGGTCGCATATTCTGCGTCCAAGGGCGGCATCGTCGGCATGACGTTGCCGATGGCGCGCGACCTCTCCTCCTCCGGCATCCGCGTGATGACCATCGCACCGGGCATCTTCAAGACGCCGATGATGGCGGCGATGCCGCAGGAAGTGCAGGACTCGCTCGGTCGCCAGATCCCGTTTCCGCCGCGCCTCGGGCGGCCTGAGGAATACGCTGCGCTGGCAGCGCACATCTGCGAAAACACCATGCTCAATGGCGAATGCATCCGCCTGGATGGCGCGATCCGCATGACGCCCCGGTAACAAGAAGGAAAAGCCCGATGACGCTGACCAGGAAACTCATGCTGCTGGGCGCGATCGCAGCGCTCATCCAGGGTTGCGCAAGTCCCGTGACCCGACCTGCTCCCGCTGCGCCGGCAGCACCGGCCGCGACCAGACCGGCAGTCGCACTGCATGTGCCCATCGAGTACTACAGACTGTCCAACGGACTGCGTGTGGTGCTCTCGCCGGATCATTCCGTACCGGTGGCGACGATCGGGGTCTATTACAACATCGGCTTTCGTATCGAACCGCGCGATCGCACCGGCTTCGCCCACCTGTTCGAACATCTGATGTTCCAGGGCTCGACGAATCTGCCGAAAGGCGAATTCTTCAAGCTCGTGCAAGGTCAGGGTGGCACGCTCAACGGGTCCACCCGCTTCGATTTCACCAACTACTACGAAGCGTTCCCGTCGAATACGCTGGAAACGATGCTGTGGGCTGAAGCCGATCGCATGAGCGGTCTGGCCATCACGCAGGACAACCTCGTGAATCAGCAGGGCGTGGTCAAGGAAGAAGTGAAGGTCAATGTACTGAATCGCCCCTACGGCGGCTTTCCCTGGCTGACCCTGCCGCAGTATGCGAACACCAACTGGTACAACGCACACAACTTCTACGGCGATCTCGACGACATCGACGCTGCAACCCTCGATGAGGCGCGCAAGTTCTTTGCAACCTATTACGTGCCGAGCAATGCCGTTCTCGTCGTGGCCGGCGATCTGGACGTGGCGCAGGCCCGGGCGTGGATCGAGAAATATTTCGCACCTATTGCCGGCGGGACGCCTTACGCGCTGCCGGACATCTCCGAACCGCCACAGACCGAAGAGAAACGCATTACCCAGAAGGATGCACTGGCACCCAAACCCGGTCTGGCAGTCGGTTATCACGTGCCGAAACGCTGGACACCCGAACATTTTGCGATGGGATTGATCGACGAGATCGTGCTGCAGGGCGAAGCCTCGCGGCTGCACAAGGATCTGGTGCAGCGACGCGGCTATACCGACAGCGTGTCCGGCGGCATCAATCTGCTCGGCAACATGTTCAACTACAACGGACCGATGCTGTGGTCCGCATCGTTGATTCACGATCCGACCACCTCCTCCGGGCAGATCCTCGCAGCGTTCGATGAAGACATTGCACGCATCCGTACCGAGCCGGTCACCCAGGACGAACTCGATCGCGCACGGCGCACCATCCGGTCGCAACTCTACGATCTGGTCGGTTCCAGCACCCGCATCGGACTGGTCGACCTGCTCGCCTGCTTCGCGCTGTTCGATGACGATCCGGATCGCATCAATCGGATCGAGGAGGAATTCGCCAAGGTGACTCCTGAGCTGGTACTGAAAACGGCGCAGGAATATCTGCGGCCCACCAACCGCACCGTGCTCTTCCTCGAACCCGGACAGCCGGCCGCCGAAGGAGCTGCGAAATGAGCGCCCTCAAGTACATCCTGCTCGCAACGGTATTCGCTGCAACGGCAAGTCATGCGCAGCAGACGCCGCCACCCGCGGCTGAACCGCGTCCGTTTCAGTTGCCGACGCCCACCAGAATGTCGTTGCCCAACGGCGTCGACGTTACGTTCGTGGAATTCGGTGTGGTGCCGAAGGTTTCGATTGCCATCGCGGTTCGCAGCGGCAATCTGAATGAAGGCGACAAGACCTGGCTCGCCGACCTCACCGGCGATCTGCTGAAAGAAGGAACGCAGAACCGCACCGCCGAACAGATTGCCGAGGAGGCCAATCAGATGGGCGGCAATCTGAGTGTGGGTGTCAGTCCGGATGTCACCTCCCTGGAGCTGGACGTTCTGTCGGAATACGGTGCCGATGCTGTCGGTTTGCTGGCCGACGTTCTCACTCACCCGAAACTGCCGGAAAGCGAGCTGCCGCGTCTGAAGCAGAATTACCTGCGCAATCTCAGCGTCGCCTTGACCCAGCCTCAGGCGATTGCGGGCGCGGCCATGTCGGATCTGCTCTATCCGGATCATCCCTATGGCATCAGCTTCCCGACGGCCGAGGCCCTGAGTGCCTATTCGATCGACGACGTCAGGAACTACTACGAATCGAACTTCGGGGCGCGGCGCACGCACATCTATGTCGCCGGCAAGTACGACCGATCTGTCATCGAGAAGGCCATCCGCGATTCGTTCGGTGACTGGCGTGAGGGTCCGGAAGTACTGAAGCTGCCTCCGCCTGACGCTCGGGCTCGCACGGTCAAACTGATCGATCGCCCCGGCGCGCCCCAATCGACGCTGCGCGTCGGCAAGCGTGTGATCGATGTGACCCAACCGGACTTCATGGCCCTCTCGGTCACGAACTCGCTGCTCGGCGGTGTACTGACTTCGCGCATCACCATGAACCTGCGTGAGGTCAAGGGCTGGGCTTATTCTCCCGGCAGCTCCCTGGGCACCTACTATCACCAGGCGACCTGGATCGAGAACGCCGATGTGCGTTCGGATGCGACAGGTCCGGCGCTCACCGAAGTCTTCAAGGAGATCGATCTGCTGCGCAAGGAAGCACCGACGCAGCCGGAGCTCACGGCCATCAAGAACTATCGCAACGGTACGTTTGTGATGGGCACGGCCACACGCGGTGGGCTGATCGCCCAGCTCTCCTTCATGGATGTGCAGGGTCTGCCCGATGACTGGCTGACGACCTTTCCGCAGCGTCTCTATGCCGTGACTGCGGATGAGGTCACACAGGCAGCGCGCAAACACCTCGATCCCGGGCAGATGTCGGTCGTCGTGGTGGGCGATCTCGCCACGGTGCGCAAGCAGGTCGAAGCCGTCGCTCCCCTCAAAGGCGTCATCGAGAAATAAGGCCCCGCATGACTGATCCCATTGAACGTGAGGTGATGGAGTACGACGTCGTGATCGTCGGCGCAGGCCCTGCCGGTCTCGCCTGCGCGATCCGGCTGAAGCAACTCAAGTCCGATCTCAACATCTGCGTGCTCGAGAAGGGCTCGGCGGTCGGTGCGCATTCGTTGTCCGGTGCGGTGCTCGAACCGGGTCCGCTGGAAAAGTTGCTGCCCAACTGGCGCAGCGACTACACGGGCATGAAGGTGCCTGCAGCCGAAGACGACGTGCGCCTCATGACGGCCACGGGTTCGTACAAGCTGCCGGACTGGGCGGTCAGGCTCACGCCGATGAACAATCACGGCAACTTCATCGTCTCCCTCGGCCAGCTCACTGCCTGGCTTGCCCAACAGGCCGAAGCCCTCGGCGTCGACGTCTTTCCCGGCTACGCAGCGGCAGATGTCGTGCATGACGCGAATGGCAGCGTGAAAGGCGTGCGCATCGGCGATATGGGTCTGGAGCGCAACGGCGAACCCGGACCCAACTTCACGCCCGGCATCGAGATTCATGCCGGCACGACGGTGATCGCCGAAGGTTCGCGCGGCTCACTCGCCAAGCAGCTCATCCGCAAATTCGGTCTGAGCACCCGATCCGATCCGCAGACCTTCGGCCTGGGCTTCAAGGAGCTCTGGCAATTGCCGCCCGGACGCGTGAAGCCAGGTCGGATCGAACATGCCTTCGGCTGGCCGCTCGATACGCGTACCTATGGCGGCAGCTTCCTCTACCACCTCGACAACGATCGGGTGTACGTGGGTTATGTGGTCGGGCTGAATTACGAAGATCCGCGACTCAAGCCTTTCGAGGCGTTCCAGCAGTTCAAGAATCATCCGCGCATCAAGCCCCTGCTCGAAGGTGGCGAGATCCTCTCGGCGGGCGCGCGCACCATCGTGGCGGGTGGATATCAATCGCTGCCCACGCTGGAGATGCCCGGCGCCCTGATCGTCGGCGATGCCGGCGGCACCTTGAACGTGTTCAAGATCAAGGGCATTCATCAGGCGATCCGCAGCGGTTCGCTCGCTGCCGAACACCTTGCCGAACGCGGCAGGAGCGAGGGATTCGATGCCCGCTGGCGGGCATCGGAAGGCCATGCCGAGTTGCGATCGGTCCGCAACTTCAAGCCTGCGTTCAAGAAGGGACTGTACGTTGCAATGCTCAATGCAGGCATCGAGGCGCTGCTGAAGGGCAGGACCCCATGGACCCTGAAGAACACTGCCGACTGGTCGGCGCTGCGCAAGCTCGATGAGTACGAGTCACCTGAGAGGCACTGGGGCGAACGTACCCTGCCCCCGCGCGACCGCCTGGCGTCGGTGTTTTTCGCCGGCAACGTTCACGACGAAGCGCAGCCCGTACACCTCAAAGTCGCCGACACGCACATCTGCGCGACGCGCTGTGTCACCGAGTTCGGCAACCCCTGCCAGAACTTCTGCCCTGCCGGCGTCTACGAAATGATTCCGGACGGCAACGGCGGCGTGCGATTGCAGATCAACGCCGCCAACTGCGTGCACTGCAAGGCCTGCGACATCAAGGACCCCTACGAGATCATCACCTGGACCACGCCGGAAGGCGGATCGGGACCGAACTACCAGAATCTGTGAGGTGACGAGAGACGAGTGACGGGCAAGAGGGGCACCGATAAGCGTTGACTATCCTTCCGCTCCTTCCCAATTTTCGATGGGAGAAGAACAAGAAAGCGATCCTTGTGCCCGCCCCTTGGCCCAGCTGGACGTCATGGCGCGCCAACCTTCTTGCCCGGCACCCGTCACCTGTCACCCGTCCTCTGGCCATGCTGCATTCACACCAGTCAGAATGAGGGTCCCGCCGACCCGGAGCCTGTTTCTTGCCCGTCACTCGTCCTTCGTCATCCGTTTCCGACCTCTATCTCCAGGAATGCCAGCGCCTCGGCTACCAGGCCGATCCGGTTCAGGAACGCATCGTTGCCCTGCTCGATGAGCTGCGCGCGCGCCTGATCACGCCGCGTCCGCGCCCGCTGCTGCAGGGATTGTTCAGCCGCAAACCGCATGAACTCGAGCGGGGCCTGTATCTGTGGGGCGGCGTCGGTCGAGGCAAGACCTGGCTGATGGATCTGTTCTTCCAGAGCCTGCCGTTCAGGGACAAGCAACGCAGCCACTTTCACCGCTTCATGCAGTCGGTTCACGACGAATTGCGCAAGCTGAAGGAGCGCGCCGATCCGCTGGAACTGGTGGCCGACAAGATTGCGAAAAAGACGCGCATCCTGTGCTTCGACGAACTCTTCGTGAGCGACATCGGCGATGCGATGCTGCTGGGCAATCTGTTCCGCGGTCTGTTCGATCGCGGTGTGACGCTGGTTGCGACCTCCAACGTACCGCCGGACGATCTGTACAAGGACGGGCTGCAGCGCGCCCGTTTCGTGCCGGCCATCAGATTGCTGAAGGAAAACACGCAGGTCGTCCATGTCGACAGCACCACGGACTATCGACTGCGCGCCCTGGAGAAGGCGCGGACGGCTTTCGATTCGAAAGATCCTGCGACGCCAGCCGCAATGCTGCAGGTGTTCGAAACCGTCGCCGGCGAGCCGGGCACCGCCAACGCCACACTGACCCTCAATCATCGCCGCATGCACACGAAGCGTCTGTCGCAGAAGGCCGTGTGGTTCGAATTCAGGGAACTGTGCGATGGCCCGCGCGGGCAGGCGGACTACATCGAAATAGCACGCTGTTTCCAGAGCGTGCTGCTCAGCGACATTCCGGTATTTACCGCGCAGATGAACGATCAGGCACGGCGGTTCGTCACACTGGTCGACGAGTTCTATGACCGCGGCGTGAAGTTGATCGTTTCCTCCGCCGCTGCGGTGACCGAGTTGTACCGGGACACAAAACTGGCATTCGAATTCGAGCGCACCTCGAGCCGCCTGATCGAGATGCAGTCGCAGGAGTACCTGGCACGACCGCATCGGTTGTGAGCGGACGCAGTACACCGTCGTCCCGAGCGGACCATGCCCACAATCGATACACGGTCATGCAAACCCGTGCTGCCGCGGCGTTCAGAGATTCACTCTTGAGTCCTTCAGGCAATCTGGTGCTTGCCGTATCGAAGGGTCACGAAGATGATGCGCACCATGAAGAAGACCGCGCTGATGCTCATGCTGGTGTCCCTCGTCTGCGCAGGCTGCGCAACGACAGGTGACGGCACCGATGGCGAAGAGCCGGCGCTGATCGACGTACCTGCGGCCGAAGTGGCCGCGTCGATCGAGGAAGCAGAGCCGCCCGCCGAAGAGAGTTCCAAACAGGAAGAGGGTGAGGTGCCCCTGGCTGTCGCCGAGTCCGAGCACCCCGGCGAGCCGACCGAGGAAGTGATCGTTCAGGGCCGCCGCGACCAGGTGATCCATGATCTTGTCGCCGAAGCACAGACGCTGCTGCGCGACTTCGAGCTGCGC
>DASTRD010000260.1:0-19016 GCA_035761425.1 Povalibacter sp. | reverse complement strand
TGTCAGCACCTTCGGCGCATCGCCAGATCCGGTTCATCCCCGCGTGCGCGGGGAACACACCAATGTTTCCTGCGGCGCCAATCCAAATTGTCGGTTCATCCCCGCGTGCGCGGGGAACACTGCGCATTCGACGTGATGCAGATGATTTCCGGCGGTTCATCCCCGCGTGCGCGGGGAACACAAACTCCCACCAAGTACTACTGTCAGCACGCTCGGTTCATCCCCGCGTGCGCGGGGAACACAAGCCGAATCCGTCCATGTCCACATGCTCAGCCGGTTCATCCCCGCGTGCGCGGGGAACACTGATCTTCGCCGTCGATGATCTGAAGCTCAGCCGGTTCATCCCCGCGTGCGCGGGGAACACGTCGTGGCCCCAATCGCCACCGTCCACATATTCGGTTCATCCCCGCGTGTCCCGGTTGCCTTGGTTGGCAGCGCCATGTACAGGCCGCGGTGGCCGAATCTGCGCTGCAGCTCGAGATGGGCAAAGAGTGCCGCTTCTGTTTTCCCCTCTCCCATCGGGGCTTCAATCAGGATCAGCGATGGCAGATCCAGCTCATCGAGTGCGCTTTGCATGGCGCTCTGCAATGGTCGAGGTTCAAATCCGAACACGGCGTCGAAACTGCGTGAATGCGTGGCTAGTGGCTCGCGGTGCGACCAACCAATGGAATCGAGAGCACGCTCAGCATTGACCCGGCGTTTCCGGAACCATGAATCCAGGTCGTCGCAATCTTGCGGCGTGCCGAAGGGAAACAGGATCTCGTTCGAACCGACCCAATCCGAAAAGCTGATGAGGCCGGCCAACAGAATGAAATCCGGACCTGACAGCGACGGCTTGATCGGTGCAGCGCCTGGCCGCAGAACATCCAACAAAGCATCGAACAGACTCCGTCGCGCTCGAGCCCATTCATCTCGACCCACGGCCCGCCTGTTTGTCTCCAGCTGCTCGAGCTTGAGAGGTGAGATCCGTTCCCCGTGGTGACACCCGGTCGCGTCCGACACCTGTTCCGCCAGATCGACGGACCAGCCGAGTTGGATCAGAAAATTCCCCAATGTGAACTGACTGACGAAGGCATGATTTATGTGCGTGTCGGCACTTCGGACGTCCAAACCGACTCGATCGACGAGGGCGGGCCATTTGCACTGAAAGCCCGGCGATGCCTTGCCCAGATCGTGGCACGCGACGATCAGCAGAATCCAAGGGCGCGCCTGCTCCCATTTCATTCCGAGAACCGAAGCCATCCGCACGCGCGTCGACTCCGGTTCGCGATTCATGAGGGCATCCGCACTGGCAGCGACGTCCAGGACGTGAAGTATCAGTGGATGCCATCGGTCGCTGGCGTCACCGCCAGTCTTGGCCCATAGGTACTTGAGCGACTCCTGCATCAACATTGACCTTGGTTGCGTGATTGCGGACTTCGCACCGGTCGATTTCTCATCGGATGAAAACCGCGAACTGCGCATCGGCGCTGGCGCGCTCGGCCGCGAATCGCGTGCCGCGCACGTACCAGGCAATCACGGCAGACAAAATGCCCGCCGTGGCAACTGCCAGAATGATCTCCGTCATGGGCCCTCCGTATCGGGCGTTGAATAACCCGGTGATGGCGTCATTCAACGCGTCGTGAGTCTCATTACGTGATAGTCGCCAGGAGAGTGAGTGACTTTTTTGATTAAGGTCCGTGGTTATGTCATCGCAGGACGCTCCACTTGATACCCGCGCGAGGGAAGCTCCTTGCAGTCCCTGTTTGAAGGATCGTGCTGAGTGGTTCACGCAGCCGCCCCCACCCTGCCCTTCCCCCGCAAGCGGGGGAGGGAGAGTCAGAGGAAGGAAAGAATCAGGAGTGAAGATTCTCATTGAAGATTCTCATCGATGACGCTCGAGCCCCTGCTGTAACCGCTCGATGACTTGCGCCCGCAACGATCCGGGTTCGATGACCTCGACTTCCGGCACGTGGCGCAGGATGTCCATGACGAGTTCGCGGTCGTCGCGATAGGGAATCTTCAGTTCATAGCGTCCGTCGTCGAGCCAGGCGCCTTCCTGATCGGGATGCCACTTCTCGTCGGCGACCCAGCGGGCGCGATCCTTCGAAAAACGCAGCACAGCGAGCTTGTCGGCCTGACCGCCGAAGATGCCGTAGGCGCTGGCGTAGTGGACGTCGAGTACTTCGGCGGGCACATCCACCGCCTGCTCTTCGAGCACCGTGGGGCGCGTGATGCGATCGATGGAAAAGCTGCGCAGGGCATCGCGGCTTTCGTCCCAGGCATCCAGATACCAGCTTTCGCGATAGTGGGTGATGCGCTGGGGCGAGACCGTGCGTTCCGTGCGTTGGTCGGAGCCGCGGGCGTGGTACTCCATCCAGAGCTTGCGACGCTGCAGCATTGCGGAAGCCGCGATCTGGAATGAGGCGCCGACAGTACGTGACCCTACCGCCGGAAAGCGCAGCCGGCTGGCCGCTTCGCCGAGATTCAGTCGCTGATGCCGCGCCAGGTGGTCCAGTCTTTTCGCCAGCGGCGCGATGTGCTCTTCGAGCAATCCGCTGCCAAGATCGGCGAGCATCCTGTGCACGACTGCGAGCGCCTGCAACTCTGTGGCGGTGAACCACAATCCGGGTAGTTCGTATGGCGCGCCTTCACGCGCGGGGCCATACCGATAGCCCTCCATGGTCGACTGAATCGGCGCATTGAGATACGTGCGCATCATGGCAATGGTGCGATGGAGCGTCGGCTTGGAACATTCCATGCGCGCCGTGAGATCTTCGAGCGGAATGGGTGTGCGGCGCCCGCTGAGGATGGTGTGCAGCTGGAAAATGCGATCGAACTTGTCCATGGCTTTGCCTTCTGCGGGGCAATGTGCACCGAATTCGATGATAGCGGCAACGAGCGGCTGAATTACGCTGCCACGGAAAGTCGAGTTCCTGATCTGACCGGGAGATGATGGCGAGTCGGACAGCTGTGTGGCTTGTTTCAGATCCGGGGGATCGCCACTGACCCGCGCGAATCGACGGCACCTCAGGAAAATTTTCGCATCCGCGCTTTCGGGCCCATGCTGCGCCACACTTCATCCGGCACGCGATACTGCTCGCGAATGTATTCGGCATCGCGCAAACCCACGAGTTCGCGCTGCACGACATAGCCCCAGAGTTTCTCGCCCGCCTCCAGCACGAGATCCAGGCGCCTGGCATGCGATGACTGACCCCGCCCCGTGGACGCGATCGCATCGAATTCACTGAGCGCATCGAGTGCACGACGCAACCGACGCGCGGATTCGCCGAGCGCGGCGGCGACTTCTTCCGTCAGATTGGCCTGCAGCGGACCCTCGAAGCGTTGCATGGACATCTAATGTGTCCTGCGCCAGTCCTGATCCATCCGCATGCTCATGTTTTCTGCTCCTCTTTCTGCTGGGGCTTGTGCAGAAACTCGCCGATCAGCAGCCAGACGACGCCGGCGGAAATGGCGATGTCAGCCACATTGAAAATGCCGGTGCGCAATGAGCCGATACCGAGATTCAGAAAATCGACCACGTAGCCGCCATAGACAATGCGGTCGATGAGATTGCTGACGCCACCACCGAGCACCAGTGACAGCGGCAGAACGCTGGTCGGCTGAATACGTTTCGCGAACAGCAGATAGGCGGCGAGGCCCGCCAGGATCACGCCCACGGCAAATGACAGCCATCCCTGCGGCAAGGAACCGCCGAGGCTCAGGAATGCGCCGTAGTTGTGAGCGAGTTGCACGCGGACGGTATCGGCCAGATACGTCCAGGCCTCATCGACAGGCGCCGATGCCCTGGCCCATACCTTGCTCAGCTGATCGAGGAACAGCACGGCGGCCGCAGCCGCCAGCACACGAAAGGTTCGCGATTCACGCATCGGGTGTATCCGTATCGAGTTCGCCCGCCTTCACGTCCCGGCGCGCTGCCAGTGCCAGCGCACAATAGCGCTTCTTGAACGACAGCAGCACCTGCTCGTCCAGTTCCTCGAGATCCAGCAGGGCGTTGTGCGCTCCCTGCGTGGCACGGATGAGTTCGTCGAGCTTGACCTGCATGGCTTCGGTGTCGCGGTTCTGGGTGTTCTGGATCAGAAATACCATCAGGAATGTCACGATGGTGGTTCCGGTGTTGATGATGAGTTGCCAGGTATCGCTGTAATGAAACAGCGGACCCGTCACAGCCCACACTGCAATCACCAACAGCGCAATGAGAAACGTCGCAGGTCGACCGGTGACGCGCGCGGATGCTTTCGCGATTCTGGTATAGAGACCGTTGCTGGACATGCTGGTGCCCTCGTGGACGACAGGGCGAAAGTATCCTCCATTGGTGTTCGCATATCCGCATTTCCGTGTGGACCTGTTCGACATGACGATATCCCGCCCCGCAGGTCGTTGAAGGCTGGGCATTCAGGCTGCAGGCAGCAATCAGCCCCAGGCCGGCCCTGCGCTGCCAATCCGGCCGGGCAAGCCAGCCCGTCTTCCCCGCCTGCCCTCTGCTCTCTTTTATATACTGCCGCCATGCACCTGCTCCTGATCGAAGACCACGAGGACATAGCTGCCAACATCGCGGAATACTTCGCGGCACGCGGTGACGTGCTCACGCACGCGCTCGACGGACCTTCGGGACTGGCGCTGGCACTGCAGAATCCGTACGACGCCATCGTGCTGGATCTGATGCTGCCAGGCATGGATGGCATCGCACTGTGCCGCAATCTGCGCCAGGCCGGTCACACGCGCGTGCCGGTGCTCATGCTGACGGCCAAGGATCTGCTCGCGGACAAGGTGGAAGGCTTCGAGGCGGGCGCCGATGACTATCTGATCAAACCTTTCTCGCTGATCGAACTCGACGCGCGGCTCAAGGCGCTGGTGCGACGGGCGAGCCCGCCGGAAGTACCACGCGTACTCACGGTTGGCGATCTGAAGTTCGATCTCAATACGCTCGAAGCGGAACGCGGCGGCGAACGCATCAAGCTCAATCCCACCACGCGCCGCATTCTGGCAATGCTCATGCAGCATTCGAACCGGGTGGTGACGCGCGCGGAACTCGAGCATGAGCTGTGGGGCGATCGCGCGCCCGAAGGCGATTTCCTGCGGGCTCACATGCATGCGCTGCGCAGCGCCATCGACAGGAATTTTCCGGTCAAGCTGCTGCATACGATCCATGGCACTGGTTATCGGCTGACGGCCGAGCCCTGAAATCCATGCGCAGGCCCGCCATGCGTTCGAAATCCTGCCGCCGTGCACCGGCCCCGACGCTTCTTCGCCCAGGCAGAGCCATGTCGACCGACAGCCTCCGATGAAGCTCGCCACACACTTCATCCGGCGCCCGCTCGATCGCCTCGCCGCGCGGCTCGCGCAACTGAGTCTGCGCGCACGCATCGCTGGAACCATGCTGGCACTGGTGGCTGTTGCGGGTGTCATGCTGGCGGCGTGGGCCGTGCTCGCCGACGATCGCCTGAAGCGCAACATCACCTACGATCTGCTTTCCGAAGAACTGGCGCACTACGAACAGCGCATGCGGGTGGATCGCGGTGCCGAACCACTGCGATCGGCGCGCTTGAGCATCTATCGTTCCAGCGACTTCGCCGAACTGCCGCGCCACATCGCCATACTCAAACCCGGCGTGATGCATCGGGTGCGATCCAACGGGCGGCTGCTGGACGTGCTGGTGCGCGATGGTGACTTCGGCCGGCTGTACATCACGTATGACGTCACCACCCATGCGCGCCAGGAGCTGATTGCCATCCTCATCATCGCAATCGGCGTGATTGCCATCGTCGCGATCACGGGCTGGCTGGCGTTCGGGATCTCACGCCGACTCGTCTCGCCGATCAACGCGCTTGCCGATCGCCTCACGCAGATCGATCCCGGTCAGCGTTACGTGCGCATCGGTGCCGAATTCGCCGGCAACGAACTCGAACCCATCGCGCATTCCATCGATCGTTACATGGAGCGGCTCGATGGTTTCGTGGAGCGCGAGCAATCGTTCACTTCCACGGCGAGTCACGAACTGCGCACTCCGCTGGCCGTGATCCGCGGCGCTGTGGAATTGCTCGAAGCTCAGAGCGCGGCACGCCCCGGCTCTGCCAATGCACTGGCGCGCATTCAACGCGCCGTGCGTGAGATGACCGAATTCACCGACGCACTGCTGACACTCTCACGCGAAGAACACCCGGGCGCCGAAGCGAGCTGCGAGGTTCATCAATTGCTCACGCGCATCGTGGATGACCTGCGTCACGAGATGCCGGACAAACACATCGCGCTGACGAGCGAAGGAACAGACAGCCTGCGGGTGGCGGCGCCCGAAAGCATGGTGGCCATGCTGATCGGCAACATCGTGCGCAACGCGGTCCAGCACGGTACGGGCAACGACGTGCGCTGCGAAATGCACGCGAGGACACTGAGCGTCATGAATGCCGGTACCCTGCCGGACACTGCGCCGGGATCGAGTCCGTCACGGCGCTTCACCACGCATCCGCGTGGCCACGGCATGGGCCTGTATCTGGTGCGGCGCATCTGCGAGCGATACCGCTGGACCATCCGGCTGGAAAACACACCGGATGGGGTGATGGCGAGGGTGGAATTCTGATCCGGACGCGTAGCACCTCTGGCCGGCGGCAACCTGTCGAATAACCCCCTGGCCGCCGGATCATGCGTTCGCCCCGGCAACTTCAGACCTCCTGAGTTGCTTGTCGAGACATCGTGCATATCGAACTGCCGCTGCCCGCGGCTTTTCGACCGATTGGCCGCTGACCAGTTGCGCAGAGCGGCCGCGAAGCACGGCCCGTCTGCTATCATCCCGCCCCCTGCGATTTTCCCTTTCTGCTGTATTTTCTCGGAGTACCGATGTCGACCCCGGTCAAACTCGCTGTGCCCCCTCAGGGCCAGAAAATCACTATCCACAACGGCAAGCTCACCGTTCCGGATCAGCCCATCATCCCGTTCATCGAAGGCGACGGCACCGGCCCGGACATCTGGCGTGCGTCGGTTCGCGTCATGGACGCAGCCGTCGCGAAGGCCTACGGCGGCAAGCGCAAGATTCACTGGATGGAAGTATTCGCCGGTCAGAAGTCGAACGATCTGTTCAACACCTGGCTGCCGGATGAAACCGTGCAGGCCTGCCGCGACTACCTCGTCTCGATCAAGGGTCCGCTGACCACGCCGATCGGCGGTGGCATCCGTTCGCTCAACGTCGCGCTGCGTCAGATGCTCGATCTGTACGTCTGTCTGCGTCCGGTGCGCTGGTTCAAGGGCGTGCCTTCACCGGTCAAGACACCGGACAAAGTCGACATGGTGATCTTCCGTGAAAACACCGAAGACATTTACGCGGGTATCGAGTTCGAAGCCGGCTCCGCCGACAGCAAGAAGTTCCTCGACGCGTTCAAGGAAGCTTTCCCCAAGCAGTACGCCAAGATCCGCTTCCCGAATTCATCGGGCATCGGCATCAAGCCCGTCTCGCAGGAAGGCACGGACCGTCTGTTCCGCTCAGCCGTTGAGTACGCGATCGCCAATGGGCGCCGCAGCGTGACCATCGTGCACAAGGGCAACATCATGAAGTTCACGGAAGGCGCCTTCCGGAACTGGGCCTACGCGCTGGCTGAAAAGGAATTCGCCGACAAGGTCTACACCTGGGAACAGTGGGAACGCACCAAGGCCGCCAAGGGCGAAAAGGAAGCGAACGCCGAACAGGATGCGGCGAAGAAGGCCGGCAAGATCATCATCAAGGATGCGATTGCCGACATCACGCTGCAGCAGGTGCTGACGCGCCCGGACGAGTTCGACGTGATCGCCACCATGAATCTCAATGGCGACTATCTGTCGGACGCACTCGCCGCGCAGGTCGGCGGCATCGGTATTGCACCGGGCGGCAACATCAACTACGTGACAGGTCATGCGGTGTTCGAAGCAACGCACGGCACCGCGCCGAAGTACGCCAATCTCGACAAGGTGAACCCCGGTTCGGTGATCCTGTCCGGCGAAATGATGCTGCGTTACATGGGCTGGACCGAAGCAGCCGACGCCATCATCAGCGCCATGGACAAGACCATTGCACAGAAGACCGTCACCTACGACTTCGCCCGCCTGATGGAAGGCGCGAAGGAAGTGAAGTGCAGCGAGTTCGGCGATGCGCTGATTCGCAACCTGTGACGACGTCGCAAGCTGTGAGGCTGCAGGCTTCAGGTCGTAATCGGGGCGCGCAAGCGCCCCGATTCGTTTCGGGATGCAGCAGAGGATTACCGCATCCGTTGCCCAGGGGAGAATTCCGTAGTCCTGGTGTACTGTCTGCTGTGAGTTTTTCCTGTGGCAGTCCCTTCCTTCTCAGTCGCTTCTTCCACCTGCGCCTGAATCATGTCTGCATCGTCACGCGACACGCTGGTTGAAGATTGCGCCGCTGCGCTGGTCGAGGCATTCGCGAACTACAACGCCGAGTATCGGGCGATCACACGCCGGGCGCCGCTGCGCTTCGAAAGCCGCGACTGGCGCACCAGCCAGCGCGATGCGGTCGAGCGCATCGAACTGTATGAGAAGTGCATTCAGCGCGCCGTCGCGCAGATGCAGGCCCGGCTCGGCGATGACGTCTTCGAGCGTGCGCTGTGGGCCAGCATCAAGCGCCGTTTTACCGAGCTGATCGAGGCCTTTCCGGATCGCGAATTCGACAAGACCTTTTTCAATTCGGTCACCCGCCAGACGTTCGGCACCATCGGTGTCGATCCCGCCGTCGAATTCGTGGCGCTCGATCTGGATCCCATCAGTGAAATCCGTGCACGAGTCGAAACACGGTGCTACACGAACCGCGGCTCGCTGGAGCTGCTGATCGAGGAGATTCTCACCGACTTCCGCTTCCGCACACCGTATCTGAATTTCGAACGCAGCGTGCAGAGCGTCACGCAGGCAGTGGAATCACAATGCGAAGCCGAGGCCGATGCGATGCAACCTCCGCGACGCGTCGAGCAGGTGGAGCTGATCCGCACGGTCTTCTATCAGATGACCCGCGCTTACGTTGTCGGGCGGATTTCAGGTCCCGGCTGGCGGCTGCCTTTCGTGCTGAGCTTTCGCAACTCGGAGAACGGCGTGCTGGTCGACGCGGTCATGATGGACGAGAGCAGCGTGAGCATCCTTTTCAGTTTCACGCGTTCGTATTTCCACGCCGATCTGCCGCATGTCGGGCAGGCGGTCGTATTCCTGAAATCCATCCTGCCGCGCAAACCGATCAGCGAGCTGTACACGGTGCTCGGGCGCGCCAAGCAGGGCAAGACCGAGCGCTATCGAGAACTGTTCCGGCATCTGCAACAGAGCGACGACCAGTTCGTCCACGCCCCGGGAGACAAGGGACTGGTGATGATCTGCTTCACCTTGCCCTCGTTCGACGTCGTGTTCAAGGTGATCCGCGATCGCTTCGCGTATCCCAAGAACGTACTGCGCGAAGAAGTACTGAAGAAGTATGAACTGGTCTTCAAGCACGACCGCGCCGGGCGCCTGGTGGATGCACAGGAATTCAAGCGCCTGGAATTTCCGCGCGCCCGTTTCAGCGAAGCCGTGATCGCCGAACTGCAGCAGGAAGCGGCCAACACCGTCCACATGGATGAGAACACGCTGGTCATTCACCACGTCTATATCGAACGGCGCCTGACCCCGCTCAACGTGTATCTGCGCACTGCGTCACGCGAGGAAGCGGTGCAGGCCGCCATCGATTACGGCCAGTGCATCCGCGACCTTGCCGTGACCAACATTTTTGCGGGCGATCTGCTGCTCAAGAATTTCGGCGTTACCCGCCACGGGCGCGTCATTTTCTACGACTACGATGAACTGTGCGCGGTCTCGGACTGTCACTTCCGCGACGTCCCGCCGCCGCGCGACTTCGACGATGAAATGCGCGCCGAGGCCTGGTTCCACGTCAACGACAATGACGTCTTTCCGGAAACGTTCATTCAGTTCCTCGGATTCGACGCCGGATTGAAGAAGGCGTTTCTCAGGGCACACAGCGAGATTCTCACTGCGCGGTGGTGGCGCGAGATCCAGCAACGGCTTCTCGACGGCGAGGTGCTGGAGGTTCTGCCCTATCATCGTCATCGCGTCAGAGTGTTCAGCAGCTGAGCAGTCCGGGCATCGCATTCGACGCCCGGACCGTACGCTGCTACTGCCGCGTCTCTGCGTCGTGCTTCTCGGCGTAGATGTCCTTGCTCTGCTGCGCAAGATCCTGATGCAGAGCCTGACGCTCATCGCTCGTCAGTGTGCCGTCGGCCTTGTATGCACGCTCATCCTGCCGGATGTCACGGCGACCGCCGCGCAGTTCCTGAGCTTCCGCATGCGTGAGTTCACCGGATTTCACGCCCTGTGCGATGCGCGCGGTCTCATGCGCCTGACGCTCGTTGACGAGCGGGTCGCGGACCGCCACCGGTGCGCGTTCCTGGCCGTCATGCTTCTGCTGCCGGATGTCGCGACTGGCCTGGTTCTGCTCGTGGCGCAGATCGCGGCGTTCTGCACTGCTCAATGTCCCATCGGATTTGTACGCGCGCTCGAGCTGACGTATGTCGCGCTGCTCGCCGGCAAGCTGACGGGTTTCGTGACGCGTCAATTCCCCGGAACGAACGCCCTGCTGAATGCGCCCGCGCTGATTGTGCTGGCGTGCATTCACGGCCGGGTCGCGCGTACCCGCCTGCGTGTCCTGCGCAACCGCGACGCTGGCGAGCAGCACTGCGGCAATCACACCGAGACTCGTGGAACTCTTCATCGTTGCTCCCTTTCCATGCGGTTGTTGATCGACGGTGAGATCAACGCGGCATCCGGTTGCGGGTTGACACGACTACGTTGCCGCCAGCTTCTGTTAGATTGAGCCGCCCGGCGGAATCTCCACGCATGCGTCGTACGCTCATCGTTCTGGGAATCGTCATTGTGCTGATCGGTGTGGCATGGCCATGGATTTCACGCCTGCCTCTGGGCCGGCTGCCCGGAGACATCGTGGTCGAGCGGCCGGGGTTCAGATTCTTCATGCCCATCACGACCATGATCATCGCCAGCCTCGTGCTGACTCTGCTGCTGTGGCTGTTTCGCAAGTAGACGGACGCATACCATGACCGCGCGGCAGAAGTATCAGAAGCGCCCCAGCCAGTTCGTCACTGCCGTGCGGCTGGCGCTGGATACGAAGGGGCTGGTCTATCGGAAATGGGGCTCGACTCAGCGAGCGAAGCGCGGCGACTGGCTGATCGACAATGCCGGCGAGGTCTACACGGTCGATGGCCGTTCATTCAGTCGCACTTACAGGAAACTCAGCCCGGGCGTGTATCTGAAAATCACACCGGTATGGGCAGAAGTCGCGGAACGCACCGGTCGCATCAGGACACGCGAGGGCTGGTCGAGCTACCGCAAGGGCGACTACCTCGTCTACAACCAGCGTCGTGGCGGCGACGGTTACTGCATCCGCCCCGCAAAATTCAGGACCATGTATCGGCGAGTCGACTGAACCACGCGCCATTCACAACGGCAAGGCAGCGGTGATGCAGTTCATGGAGCGCACACCGCCGACCGGCTAAGGTGGCGACCATCACAACAATGGCGGGCAGGGATCGTCGCGATGAATGGTCTGATCTGGCTGGTACTGGCACTGGTGGCGTTGGCCGTCTATCTGCGCGGCCGCAAACGGCGCGATCGCATCGATTGGGCCAGCCGCGGCCTGCTGGCGCTGCTTTCGGTCACGATCTGCGTGCTCTTCGATATGTGGCTGCATGCCTGGGTGCTCAATGCCGCCGAAGAAGCAGCCGCTCTGGCCCTGCCACCGCCTGCCGGGCTGACCGCATGGATCGCCGATCACTATCAGTCCATCCTGCTGCCGGTGTATATCGCGGTGCTTGCCGTGGTCATCGATCTGTTATCGCGGCTGCTGCCCGGCTCGCAAGAACAGACCGCACCGCGGAGTGGCGGGAGCGCGCTGTGGCAGATGCTGGCTGCAAACGTGCTCGTCTTCGTAGCAACGCCGGCGGCCCTCTATGGCTGGACGGCGACGTTTGCATCCTCAGGTTCGATCATTTCCGATGCAGCGCGCGACATCGTCATGCCGGCCATTGCCACCTATGGCACGCCGGCATACTGGCTGATCGATCGTTCACCCAAGTCGTGGCATCCGGCTGCGCCGCAATGGGCGTGGAGTCCCATGTACAGCGACGACTCGGTCGTCAATCGCTACAGCTTCATTCACGATGCGGCGCCGTGGATGGCGTTTGCCGTTCTGCTGACCCTCGCCAATGCGTTACTGGGGAAGATCAGGGAACCACACCGTTTCATCGATTGGTTCGTGACACCAACCACCGAGTCATCGGGAGGCCTTCTGCGCCGGATTGCACTCGGACCCTGGCGGGGTCGCGCGATATTGTTTTTCACAACTGCGTGGCTGGGTGGAGCGGTTCTCTGGTGCACACTGATCGTGCTGATGATGTCGCTGGGTTACTGGCTGCTCGCCCTGGCTGCGTTCGCCGTGATCGCAACTCTGGGCTGGCTGATTTCCGTGCTGCTGCGCAAAATCATGACCTGAGCATTGCGCGCACGCGTGCTTCTAGCGCAGTTGACTGTCCTTGCTGCCGCGGCGGTTGTAGCCACTGAACGCGTTGGCTTCCTTGTCAGCCGCGTCCTGACACGCGACACACAGCCGTACGCCGGCAATTGCCTGACGCCGCGCCTCCGGAATGGCCGCGCCGCATTCCTCGCAGTGCGTCAGACCGGGGCCGCTGGGCAGACGGCTCTTGGCGCGCTCGACGCCGTCCTTGATGGTGGCGTCGATCTGATCCTGCACTGCCCCATCGCCCGCCCAGCCTGTCGCCATCGTCGCTCCGCCATTGACCTGTTGAGGTCGATGATGGCGATCAGTGCGGCGATTGCAACCCGGCGAAATCCCGGTCAGCCATTGGGTTTATAGGAAAATTTCTGCCCGGCGACAGTGGCTTCGTACATCAGCCCGCCTTTTGCGACCGTGAATATTGCGACGCCGTCCTGGTAGTTGCCCGCCGTCATTGCACTGTTGCGTGTGCCGCTGGCGCTGGCGCCGGATCCGGTCGTGGAAGCGCTGGCGTTGGCACTTGCCGTAATCGCCGTCGCCTGCGCTGTGGCCGCCAGTTCGAAATTGCCGGCCGTGAACTTGTCGAAGGCAGCCTTGTTCTCGAAGAAAATGATTTCGCTGAACGCCTCCCCGCCCGCCTGGAAACCGACGCTCAGCTGCGTGATCGACGTATCGCCGACGTAGGTACCGTGACGGTAAACGCGTCCGGTTCCATGCGCCGCACCCACGACCAACCCGCCCTTGCCCACCGTAGGAAACACGGCGTACCCGTACGAGTTGGTGAAGAAATGCGCGCTCTTGCCGGCCTGCCTGAATGTATTGATCGTGTCGGCGTACTCATCTGCATGCGCCGTAACTGCTGCAAAGGCCAGCGTGGCCGTCACCGTCAGCACTGAAAGGATCGTTTTCATGAGTGCACTCCGCTCACGGATTGATCGCATGCCGCGATCGATGCCCCGAAACGCCCGACAGGGCCGAAAGGTTCTGCCTGCAGCCGATGAAGAGTCGTTCACCGTACGGACGGGCCGGGCGCGCGGACAGAGAGGCAATCGATACGGGTGAAGGGTCGGCCGTTCAGTCAGGATCGCGGTCGCGCCAGTTCGCTCTGATGAAGACGCTGAGTGCAACGATGGCGATGAGTACGGCGCAGGCAACGCCGATGCGACGCGAACCGGTCACGCTGGTGAGAATCCACGCCAGCAATGTGACCGCCGCAATGAACAGAAGCTGGATCAGAAATCCGGAGAGCCGCTTCATCGGAAAATGACAGAGCCTGTCGTTCGGGTTATTCGATGGATCGTCCCGGCGCCGAGGCTTGCGGTGAGCCGGACTGGCCGTGTGCTGCGCTGATCAGCATCCGGCCGTTGCCATCATGTCATATGGCGCAGGCGAATTCAGTGACGCAACGCGCATGGGTAGCCATGCTGCGGTGGTCGTGACACGCTTGCGCCCGGCAATTCCCGGGGGTCTCTCACAATGAAAATCCTGTTATCGATGGCACTGGTACTGCTCGCGGGATCCGCGGTGGCGGCGGACACATTTCCCACGCCGGCCGCCCAGGTGCAGCAGATGATGCGCGGCGTGAACATCGTCGGGTACGACCCGATGTGGAAGGATCCGGCGCGAGCACGCTTTCAGATGCGTCACATGGAAACCATCCGCAAGGGCGGCTTCCAGACCGTGCGCATCGTGCTGCAGTCATTCGCTCATATGGACGAGCATGACCGGCTCGATCCGCAATGGCTGGCGACACTCGATGCACTCATTGACGCCGCGCTGGCGCAGAAGCTCACGGTGATCCTCGACGAACACGATTTCAATTTCTGCGCGCGCGATCCGGATACCTGCCAGCGCAAACTGCTGGCGTTCTGGGAACAGGTGGCCGCGAAGTACGCCGACGCTCCGGCGGGTGTGGTCTTCGAGATCCTCAATGAGCCCAACGGTGCGCTCAACGAGCGCTGGAACGATCTGCTGGCGCAGGCACTCGCCGTGATCCGCCGGACCAACCCGCACCGCAATGTCATCGTCGGTCCGGCGTTCTGGAACGGCATCGATGCACTCGATGCGCTGGTACTGCCGACGGACGATCGCCATCTGATCGTTACCGTTCATTACTATCATCCGATGCGCTTTACGCATCAGGGTGCTCCCTGGACTCCGGAGAACAAGGAACTCGGCGTGACGTGGGGTTCCGCCGCAGATCGCGCGCTGCTCGAGAAAGAGTTCGATGCAGTCCAGGCCTGGAGTCGCACCCACGCAAGACCGATCCTGCTCGGCGAATTCGGCGCCTATGACAAGGCACCTCTGGAATCGCGCGTCGCTTATACCAGTGCCGTCGCGCGCGCCGCCGAGCAGCGCGGCTGGGCCTGGGCCTACTGGCAATTCGACAGCGACTTCATCGTCTACGACCTCGACAAGGATCAGTGGGTCGAGCCGATCCATCGCGCACTGATCCCGCAGGACGGTGGGTAAGAGTCGTTTTGTGTGCCTCGGGGGACGAAAGCGCCCTTCCCGGACCTGTCTGCGATCGGCGTCGCCAGATGACGCTGGAGGGCGGCGTGTCGCAAGGTGACATTTGATGTCACTCGCCCCGCAGGCCAGCTGCAGATCCAAGCTATTGATTCGTCAAAAAATCAGCGCTGGCACGCCCGTTGCACCATTCGCAGCGTCAATAGAACAAGGTACGAACCGTGGCAACCCATTGTGAAGTCATCGGCTGGCTGGTGGATGGCGCCGACCAGGCACAAGTGCTGGTCCGGGAAGAGAACGGCGCGATCGCGCTGCGCACCACCGCAATCGACAGCGCCTTCGGGCAGTTCGCCATCCAGACAGGCGCGTTTCGCCGCAGCACACCGATCATCGATCCGGTGACGCGCGAAACGCTCGGCTACGAAATGGAAAAGCTGCCCAGCGCGCTCGCGCTGGTGTGATTGCAAGGCCGTCCGTGGTGAACGGACGGGATGCGAAGACGGTCTTGCGATCCGCGCAGCGATGTTTCCGGCAATGAGGCCGGAACTGGTGGAATCTGCCGCAGGTGCACGTGTTCAATGACGAACATTCGCAGCCATACGCTGGCGCACCCAACGCCGGCGCTCAGGCACGTGATCCCCATCACGCTACGGAATCGCTGAGCGCTGCTCGCGACATAACCTTTTGGCGATCGCCGCCAGTCTCGTTTACGTTGCAGAGTGGCAAACGAGGTGTCTCATGAAGCATGTCAGTGAATCATCCGGACATCCGGGAGAGGCCATCGAAGAAGTCGAGCTGAGTGCTGCCGATCTGCTGGGTCTGGTACCGACGCCGACTGCAGCCGTTGCGAAAACGACGAGATCGGACGCCGACGCGGTATCGAGCTCTGACGCAGCAGCAGACGAAACCATTGTGTTCGCACCGGCCGTCGCTTCTGCCCCCTCTGCACCCGCAACGACTTCACGCAACGACGGCTCACGTTTCAATCCGATGTACGCGTCTGCCGCCGCCATCGTGATGGCTGTCGCTGCGATGGTGGCGATTCAGTCACGCGCTGACCAGGACAGGCAGATACATCACGCCGTGTCGAACTGGCCGCCGCCGCCCGAACCGGCACCCATCGCAGAGGAAACGCCCACCGCGTCCGAGCCGACGCGCTACGCCAATCCGTTCGATCCGCAGGAAGTTTTCGAATTGCCGCCGGGCATTACCCGCGAGCAGGCGCGCACGATGGTGGCCGACATTCTTCTCAAGCGCGCAGCGGAACGACAGGCACGTCGCTGACCCGCAAGGATTGCGCCACGCGAAGGCGACCGGAGACGTCGATCTCTGGCAGGGTGTTGAAATAGTTTTTCAACAGCCTGCTAGTCGCCGCTCCACCATTCGGCAAACTCACGGCGGTCGATGGCACCGTCACGGTCCGTATCGATCTCGGCAAAGCCGATGCGCATCTCCGCCGCCGACATCCCCGCGTCGAGCCCCTCCAGCAACTCGACGAACTCATCGAAAGTGATGCGCCCGTCGTGATCCTTGTCCGCCATCGCGAACTCGTGGTGCAACTCGTGACGGCTCGGCGCGTGGCGATTGTCGTCGGATGTCATGTCTGCGTCCTATGTCTTTCGATACTTCTCGAACCACGCGAGGATGGCGCTGGCCTTCGCCGCTGACTGCGAAGGTCGCGCCGTGAGTCCGCCGTGCGAGGCACCGGGGACTTTCACCAGCGCAGTGGGCACGCCTTTCAACTGGAGCGCCTGATAGTACTGCTCGGAATCACTGACCGGCGTACGAAAATCGTGATCGCCGACAACCACCAGAGTCGGTGTCACGACCGAACCGACCAGCGACAGAGGCGAGCGCTTCCAGTAGCTGTCCGGATCCTGCCACGGCATCTTGTCGAACCAGTATTTGGGCATGTACGTCGCCACGTCCGTAGTCAGCACCAGGCTCGCCCAGTTGATCACCGGCTTCTGTGCCGCCGCCGCACGGAATCGCTGCGTCTTGCCGACGATCCATGCTGTGAGGATGCCTCCGCCGGAGCCGCCGGTCACGAACAGGTTGTCAGGATCGACATGGCCCTGAGCGATCGCAGCATCGACCGCGCTCATCAGGTCGTCATAGTCCTGACTGGGATAATTGTGCTGGATGAGATTCGCGAACTCTTCGCCGTACGACGTCGAGCCGCGCGGGTTGGTGTACAGCACGATATAGCCGGCGCTGGCGTAAAGCTGATAGTCGGTCGAAAACGTCGGCCCATAGGCAGCGTAGGGTCCGCCGTGAATCTCCAGAATCAGCGGATACTTCCTGGCGGGATCGAAATCCGGCGGCAGCACCAGCCACGCATCGATCGGCCGCTGATCGTAGCTCGACTTCACGGCAAGAGGCTGGACGGCGCCGAGCGTCTTGCCGCTCAGGAATGCATCGTTGAGATGAGTGAGCTGAGCGGTCTTGCCGCGGCTCGCAACTGACACATCCGTCGGGCGTTGCGCCGTACCGCTGGTGAATGCCACGACGTCGTCATCCGAAACGGTGAATGAGCCGCCGGTATACGGCCGATCGAAACCATTTCCCGCAAGTCCGGTCGCGACGGTTTGCAGCCGACCGTTGAGCTGCAGACGGGCAACCTTCGCGACGGCTGCGTCGTCGTATTTGATGAACAGGCTGCGGCTGTCACCCGCCCAGCGCACTGCATCCACTGCACGATCCAGCGACTCGGTGAGCACGCGCGTTGCACCCGACTCCAGATCCATCACATTGACCTGGATGTTCTGGTAACCGAGCAGCTTGTCATCGTAGCCGAGGTACGCGAGCTTCGAACCGTCCGGCGACACGGTCGGCGCCACGTCCGGTCCGACGCGACTGGTGACGGCCTTGATCGAACCGTCGGTGAGTGAGATGCGATAGATCTCCGTGTTCACCGGCTCGCGCCGCCAGTTCTCACTGCGATTGCCTGTCGCATAAATGGCGGCGTCGTCCTTCGACCATGTCAGCGGACCTGCTTCATTGAACGCACCGAACGTGAGCTGACGCGGCGATCCACCATCGGCAGGCACCGTGTACACGTGGGTGTAGCCGGACTTGAGATAGCCCTCGTCGTCGCTGCGGTAGGTAATTTCGGTGATTACCTCGAGCGCATCGGCCCATTGCGCCCCTTCCGGCTTCGGTGGCGCCTCGCCCAGCTTCGGCGCTTCATCGGGTGCGAACATCGTGAAGGCGATGCTCTTGCCATCGTGCGACCACGCCAGATCGCCCGGTGCATTGACCAGTTCGGCAAGCCGCGCCGATTGCCCTGTGTGCATCCAGCGCACGAAGAGCTGCGGGCGACCGTCAACCTGCGTCGAAACGTAAGCAATGCGTTTGCCGTCGGGTGACCAGCGCGGCGAACGATGCGCCCCTTCACCGGTAATCAGCGGTGTCTGCGCTGCAGTTGCCACATCGACCAGCCAGATCGAGGGCCGCGCGCGATCCGTCATCACGTCGTAAGCGATGCGCGTGTATGCAATCGACTTGCCGTCGGGACTGATCTGCACATCGGCAGCTTCCTGCAAACCAAAGAGATCCTGGCCCTCGAACTTGCGGACAGGTGCGTCGGGTGGCGCGGCGATCGCTGCCATGAATACAAACGAAAGGAGCAACGCGAACACGGAGCGCATGATGTCCTCTGAAATCCGCAAGGCCGCGAAGTGCGACTCATGGATCATCGATGCGCTCACCCGGCTTGTCCAGCCGCCTGCGGCAACTGGCCTGCCGCGCGCGTCGAATGCCGTCAGCGTGCCTTTTCTTTTGCGGCGACGGCCTTGAGTCCGCCGAGCGCAAACGTTACCAGGTGATCGACCAGACTGTCGGCGTCCGGCGCGAGCGAAGGAAACACCTTGCGCAGAACCTCCGGACTGACGATCAGCATCATGACGCACGGACCGATGATGTTCACGATGCTGCGACTGACCGCGGGATGGTTCGCCGGCAAGCCAAGCATCGATGCCACCATGCCACTGACCAGCCGGGCCTTGGGTAC
>DASTRD010000259.1:0-2677 GCA_035761425.1 Povalibacter sp. | reverse complement strand
CGCAAACCGAAGAGCATTAGGGACCCGCAAATCGCCATGGCGGTCACTTCTGATCGCATCCCCTGTGCCCCGTGATCTGCGTGTGAAATTTTCCCCTCATGAAAGACTCGATTCGCAACAAACTGGAAAAACTCGTCGACCGGCACGAGGAAGTCAGCGGGCTGCTGTCCGATCCGCAGGTCATCGCCAACAACGATCAGTTCCGTGAGTTGTCGATGGAATTCGCCCGGCTGGAGCCCGTGGTAGCGCGCTACCGCGACTACCAGAAGCTGCTGTCCGAGCGGACGCATGCGCAGGAAATGATCGAAGGCGGCGATGCCGAGTTGCGCGAGCTGGGTCGCGAAGAACTCGCATCGCTCAACGAACGCATCGAAGGCGAGTCGGACGAACTGGCGAAACTGCTCCTGCCCACCGATGCGCGCGACGCCAGCAATATCTATCTCGAAGTGCGCGCCGGCACCGGTGGCGATGAGGCCGCGATTTTTGCCGGAGACCTGTTTCGCATGTATTCGCGCTATGCAGACGCGCAGGGCTGGCGCGTCGAGGTGCTCTCCGAGAGCGCCGGCGAACACGGTGGCTACAAGGAAGTGATCAGCCGGATCGTGGGTCGCGGCGCATTCTCGCGCCTGAAGTTCGAAGCGGGCACGCATCGCGTACAGCGGGTTCCGGCAACCGAGGCGCAGGGCCGCATTCACACGTCGGCCGTGACCGTAGCCATCCTGCCGGAGCTGGATGAGATCGAAACCATCGAGCTGAACCCCGCCGACCTGCGCATCGACACGTATCGCGCATCCGGTGCCGGCGGCCAGCACGTCAACAAGACCGACTCCGCCATCCGCATCACGCACCTGCCGACCGGCATCGTCGTGGAATGTCAGGACGAGCGCTCGCAGCACAAGAATCGTTCGCGCGCCATGTCGCTGCTCAAAGCCCGGCTGCAGGCGGCGGAACAGGAAAAGCGCGATCAGGCCGAGGCGCAGTCACGCAAGCTCCAGGTGGGCTCCGGTGACCGATCGGAACGCATCCGCACCTACAACTTTCCGCAGGGCCGCATCACCGATCACCGCATCAATCTCACGCTGTACAAGCTTGCTGACGTCATGAACGGCGATCTGGACCCGGTGATCCAGCCGTTGCAGCAGGAATATCAGGCCGAACAGCTGGCACGGATCGTCGAATAACAAGGGGTTGTGAAGCCGCGCGGGCTGCGACAGGCATCACACCCGCACCGGGCGGACCGTGCACAGTTGCGCCCGGAGATGCTTTCGAAAGAGCGAGCGGGCAGAATCCCAGCGACCTCGCCATCCGTAGCGAGGTCAACAGGGGTTGCTCCGTAACAAAACCAGGGAGAATCAAATGAATGCATCGAATCCGTATGCCCCACCCACCGCCACCGTCAGCGACGTCAGCCCGGACGTCACCGTCGAAGTGGCCAGCCGCGGCAGTCGCCTGCTTGCCGCCTTGATCGATGGCCTGATCAGCATGGCTGTCGCTCTGCCGATCTTCCTGTCTCTGGGCCTCAACTGGAGAAGCTGGGGAGATCCATCCGCCATCATGGCTGCCCTGACGGGAGCGGCGGGCATGCTCTCCCTGCTGCTGTGGCTCGCCCTGATCGTCGTGACGTTCTATCTGGTGGCGAAAAACAGCCAGACCATCGGCAAGAAGCTGGTGGGCATCAAGGTCGCGCGCTCCGACGGTTCGCGCGCCACGCTCGGCAGGATCTTCTGGCTGCGCAATGTCGTGAACGTCATCCCGGGCATGATCCCGATCATCGGCGGCTTCTACCCGCTCGCGGATCACCTGTGGATCTTCGGCGAGAAGCGCCAGTGCCTGCATGACAAGATCGCCGATACGATCGTCATCAGGGCCTGATCCGAACCCCAGGTGAGCGACGCGATCCTCGACACGGTCGTCACGGCAGAGACGCCGGAGGGGATCATGATCGAGCTACGGCCCGCGGGACTGACACCGCGGCTGTACGCTTTCATGATCGACTTCCTGATCCGGATGTGTGTGCTGATGCTGGTCGGTGCCCTGTTCCGGTTTCTGGGCGGAGTGGGCACCGGTCTCTACCTGATCGGCCTGTTCCTGCTCGAATGGTTCTATCCCGTGATGTTCGAACTGAGCCGCCGCGGCGCGACGCCTGGCAAGCGCACGTTCAAACTCAAGGTGGTCATGGACAGCGGACTGCCGGTTACCCCGGCAGCGTCCATCACGCGCAATCTCCTGCGCGTTGCCGATTTCCTGCCCTTCATGTACGGCTTCGCAGCGGTGAGCATGCTGCTGCGTCGCGACTTCAAACGCCTCGGCGACATCGCCGCTGCCACGCTCGTCGTGTACGAACCGCTACCCTCGTCGAAGGTGTCGCTCGACGACGTCGAGCCGGTCGCCCCGGCGCAGCCGCTCGGTCCGCGCGATCAGACCGCAGTCATTGCCTTCGCCGCGCGCGCACCCAGACTGACCGTGGAACGGCTCGATGAGCTTGCAGCGCTGGCGGCGCCGGTCAGTGGCAACGCAGGGGAGTCCGGTCCCGCTGTGACCCGCCGCGTCCTCGGTGTTGCCCAATGGCTGCTGGGAAGACGCCAGCCATGATGACGCCACTGCAATTCGAAGCGCTGTATCAGGACGAATGGGCCGAACTCGAGAGAATGCTCGAGGATCTGCGCGCGGGCGGGCG
>DASTRD010000258.1:0-10580 GCA_035761425.1 Povalibacter sp. | reverse complement strand
GTGACAGGTAACAGGTGACAGGTAACAGGCAACAGGTGACGGGTGACGGGTGACGGGTGACGGGCAAGATGAGGTAACAGGCAAGCTCTGTGCTGCGGACCATCTGAGACCGGACCAGGAACCGGCGTTCCAGTTGCCGGTCCTCTGCTCCGGCCGTCGCCTGCCGCCTGTAGCCTGTAGCCTGCAACCGTCGCCTCTAAGCCCCCATCCCCAACTGGCTCAACACCTCCGTTCCTCTGTCCTTCACTGCCTGGGCCTTGGAGACTGCGCTGACCGGATCGCCGGCGCCGAATGCGGCCGTGGCTTCAGCCCACGAGCTCTTCATGAAATCGAGGCCGTCCTTCGCGGCCTGGAAAGCGTCGCTGCTGACGTTCTTCGGCAGCTTCTTTGATTTGCTCAGAATGTCCACCCGACTCTGAATGGCGGAAAGCATGTCGGGCACTTCGGCACTCAGTGTCTTCCATTGTTCCGTGGCCGCGGCCATCGCAGCCTGCGCTTCCGCGCGTTTCGTGTTGACGGTCTGCTGAAGCGCGCTGAGCTGTGCAGATACTGCGGGTGCTGCAGCCACCACGGCCTTGTAGTCCTTCTTGCCGAGGTTGTCCTTCAGGGACGCAAGTCCGCTCTCCACCTGCTCGAGTTCCGTCGATGCGTACTTCGCGGCGTCATCGCGAATCGAGGCCAGCGATGCTTCGATATCGGCGACTGCCTTCTCGGCGGGTCCCTTCTGGTTCGCGCAGGCAGCAAGCAGAAAGGCGGCGAGGATCACTCCAGGCCATTTGATGGGCATGCTTCTCATGACGGTTCTCCGTGAGTGTGACAGCAAGGTGAACGACGCGGATCAAACGGCAACAACCGTCCGATCCGCCGGCGGTGCGGTCAGGGAATGCGCAACTTCTGACCGGGTTTGATCTTGTTCGGATCGCTCAGAATGTCGCGATTGGCTTCGAATATCTTCGGATAGAGCCGGGCATCGCCGTAGTAGTCGTTCGCGATCTTCGACAGCGTGTCGCCCTTCTGCACGACGTGCGTCTGCTGATACGGATTTTCCCTTGGCGGAGGAGTGTCGAGTTCTTCGGGCGCCACGTGGATCTCCTGATGACCTTCGCGAGGAGAGCCGATCATAGCGACGCAGTGCAGCGCGGCTATCGTGGAAATGAGAAATGGACTTTGCCGCGATGCGGTGAAGCAACGCGCGTGCCTTCGTTTCGCGCGGCGTCGGCTGTCACGCCGCGTGTGGAGCTTTCAACCTCAGTGCGCTGCCTGAGTGCCCAGATCCCCGACCGCGGATGCCTGGATCTGGGTGGTGCCAACGGCCGGCGCGGGTGCCGGCGGCAATTCTGCCGGAGCAAGAGACGGACGCAGTTCATCGGGGCTTTCGTCCGGCTGGCCACGCTGATCGGCGTAGTTGCCTTCCGGCGGTTTGTCGCCGCTCAGAATCACGAGCACCACACGACGGTTCGCATTGCGCCCTTCCGCCGTGTCGTTGCTCTGCGCCGGTCGATATTCGCCGAGGCCGATCACCGCCAGGCGCGAAGGCGCCATGCCGGTTTCGGTGAACAAATGCACGACACTGGCGGCGCGAGCGGAAGACAGCTCCCAGTTGGACGGAAAGACGCGCGTGTTGATCGGCCGGTTGTCAGTGTGCCCTTCGACGCGAATCGGATTCGGAAACGGCGCGAGCGTCTGTGCGAGCTGCCGCAGAATGTCGACCGCTTCGGGTGAAAGTGTTGCAACACCGCTCGGAAACAGGATGTCGGTGCGGATCTCCACTTCGACCCACAGTCCATGGCGGCGCACTGCGATCAGTTTCTGGTCCACCAGGCTCGACATCGCCTGCTCGACTTCCTTCGCAACTGCCTCGAGCTGTTCCACCGCCGCCATGCTCTGCGTGGTTTCCGAGTCGTAGGTCGTGTTGGTCTGAGCCCAGCCGTTGCGTGCCTCTGCCGTCTTGATCGGCGTCGGCTCAAGCATCGAGCGCGGCTGACCTTCGAGCATGGCCTGCTGCACGATGGTCATCTGGATGTCGGCGCCCGAGCCGACCGCCTTCTCGCCGACCTGCACCGGCTGCAGCGTCCGGGGCGAGCCGCGAAATGCCGCGAACAGCGAATCCGACAGCACGCGATACTTCCCCTCGTTCACCGAGGAGATCGCATACATCACCACGAAGAATGCGAGCAGCAGCGTCAGCAGATCGGCATAGGGAATGGCCCATGCCTCATGGTTGACGTGCTCTTCGTGTTTGTGGTGGCGGGCCATGGAGTCAGGCTAGAGGCTGCAGACTGTGGGCTGCAGGTCCAGGCTGCAGGCTGCCGGCTGTAGCCAGTTGGGCCGCAATGGTTTCATGTGCACTTTCTCTCCTCTGACCTACAGGCTACAGCCTACGACCCGCAGGCATCTGCACGTCAGTGCAGATAGCCTTGCAGCTTGGATTCGATTGCACGCGGGTTCTCGCCTTCGGCAATCGAGATCATGCCTTCGATGACCATTTCGCGGGCTTCGGCCTGTTTGGCGATGGCGACTTTCAGCTTGCTCGCGACCGGCAGGAAAAACAGGTTCGCAAGGCCAATGCCGTAGATCGTTGCCGTGAAGGCCGCTGCGATGCCGTGGCCGAGCTTGCTCGGGTCGGCGAGGTTCTGCAGCACCGCCATCAGACCGAGAACCGCGCCGATGATGCCGAGGGTGGGTGCATAGACGCCCATGCCCTCGAACACCTTTGCGGCACGCGTGTCGCTCTGTTCGCGCAGGCGCAGGTCAACTTCGAGAATGTTGCGGATGATGTCGGGCTCGCTGCCATCGACAACCAGTTGCAGTCCCTTGCGTACGAAGTCATCGGCTTCGCGCTCGATCAGCGGCTCCAGGCCGAGCAGGCCCTGCTTGCGTGCCGTGTTGCTCCATTCGACCATCCTCTTGATCAGTTCGGCACGCCGATTCGCGGGCGGTCGGAACAGCCAGGGCAGAATACGCATCGCATCTTTCATCACCGTGAGCGGCGTCTGAATGCAGATTGCCGCAATCGTGCCGACGATCACGATCATGAACGCGGCCGAAGACACCAGGGCCGCAAGTCCCGCGCCCTTCAGTACCGCGCCGACCAACAACGCGCACGCTGCGAGCAGCAGGCCGATGATGGAAAGAATGTCCATGATTCAGCGGATAGCGGACAGCGGATAGCGGACAGTGAGGAATCCGTATGCGAGCGTCCGGCCTGCACACAGGAACAGCGAACGCGTGCAGTCCGGACACAGGCACGGCGTCATGCAATGGCACCCGCCATCTGCCGTCCGTTGTCCGCTGTCCGCTCTCTTCATCACATTCCCAATCCTGACAACAACGCGTCGACGTCGTCCTGATCGCTGACTGCGGGACCGTGATCGACACCCGGAACGGCAGGACCGAAGCCCGTGGTCTTTGCGACTGCCTGCGAAACGTCCTCGCCTCTCGGCCCACCCTTCGACAGACGCACCAGTTCGACGAGTGCTGATTCCAGTTCGCCGACGAGTTTCATCACGCCGCGGATGATCTGGCCCGACAGGTCCTGATAGCCCTGCGTCAGCAACACCTCCGCGAGGTTGCTGCGCACGGCACTCATATCGTTGGTGGCGGCGATGAGAAAGGAATCCATCTGCTGCACCATGCGCCGGAAGTCCTCCACGGCGATGCTGCGCGTGCGGTACTGCTTCCACAGCACGATGATTTCTCCGGCCTGCTTCGCCGTGCGTTCGGCGAGCGGACCGGACTGTTCCACCAGATCCATGGTGCGATGCGCCGCCTCATCCGTGAGCTTGAGCACGTGATCGAGGCGCAGCCGTGCATCCGGCACTTCCTTTTCAGCCAGATCCACCAGACGCGAATCGATGCTGAAACGCACCAGGGCCGTCTGCAGGTCGGACGTCAGCTTGCGCAATTCACCGAACAGACCGCGTTCGCGCCGTTCGACCAGTGCATCGAGTTCGGAGAAGAACAGTCCTTCATCGTCCGCGGCCAGTGCACCCGCGAGCACCGCGATCGTCGAGCCGTATTGTTCTTGCAGAGACGAAGTCATCTGAAAATCCTTTGGAAGCCAACTGGTCTGCCGGTCCGCTGGTGAGCTGGCAGGAAGGAATCAGCTCTTCCGCCGATCGACCGGCAAGCCCGTTGGCCAGTTCGCCTCTCTCACGCCGCGTTGGCGCGGGCCTCGAGAATCTTGTCGATCTTTTCCTTGAGCGTGACGGCTGTGAACGGCTTGATCACGTAGCCATTCACGCCGGCCTGCGCTGCCTCGATGATCTGCTCGCGCTTGGCTTCAGCAGTGAGCATCAGCACCGGCATCTTGGCCAGGCGCGCATCGGCACGAACCGCCTTGAGCAGATCCAGCCCCGGCATGCCCGGCATGTTCCAGTCCGTGATGAGGAAATCGAAGTTGCCCTGCTGCAGCATGGGCAGCGCCGTCTGGCCATCGTCGGCCTCGGTCACATTGGCGTAGCCGAGATCGATCAACAGGTTCTTGATGATGCGACGCATGGTCGAGAAGTCGTCGACCACCAGGAACTTCATGTCTTTGCTCATTGCTCAATTCTCTCTGTGAAGAGACAGAGCCGGGGACTGGGGACTGGGGGCTGGAGGTTTCGGAGGCGCGACGCGCAACTCTCTTCCACCTCCAGCCGCCAGTCCCCGGCCTCCAGCCTGTCAACTCATTTCCCGGCCCGTTCACGCCAGTCCGCGAGCCGCGCCTTCAACCGCACCAGCGCCTGACCGTGCAACTGACACACCCGCGATTCCGTGACCTTCAGAACCGCACCGATTTCCTTCAGATTCAGCTCATCGTCGTAGTACAACGACATCACCAGCCGCTCACGCTCCGGCAATTCCTTGATTGCCGCCGTGAGCGCAGCGCGAAATCCCTCTTCGCTCGCATCCTCGAACGGATCGGCCGAATCGTCTTCGATGCGTCCCACCAGCGCGTCTTCATCGCCGCTGGTCTCATCCAGGCTCGCGACCCGACAGCTCGCCGCGTCGTGCGCGATGCGGTGATACTCCTCGAGCGACACACCCATGCGTTCGGCGATCTCGGCATCGCGCGCTTCGCGACCGAACTGCGCCTCCAGCTCGCGTATCGCTGCCGCGGCAGCCCGCGCCTTGCGGTGCACGGAACGCGGCGCCCAGTCGAGCTTGCGCAGTGCATCGAGCATCGCCCCACGAATGCGGATACCCGCATACGTTTCAAAACTCGCTCCACGGTCGGCCGTGTAGTGCGCCGCCGCTTCCAGCAGGCCGAGCATGCCGGCCTGAATCAGATCCGATACTTCCACCGATGCCGGCAGGCGCCCCGCCAGGTGATAAGCAATGCGCTTCACCAGTTCGGCGTGGCGCATGACCATCGCATCGGACTCGCGATTCGACCGGCCCGCCTTGTAAGCAGCGACACCGCTCATCGAACCACCTCCAGACGGCGCTCGGGCCGCTGCACCAGACGCTCCACGAAGAATTCGAGATTGCCGCGCGGGCCGTCCGGTACAGGCCACTTATCGGCTTTCAGTGCCAGTTTCTTGAATGCGCGGGTGGCCGGACTTGACGGAAAAGCGGCGATGACGGGACGCTGTTCACGAATTGCCCGCCGCAGATAGGGGTCCTCAGGGATTTCCCCGACGTACTCCAGGGTGGCATCGAGGAATTTCGACGTAACGCGCTGCAGCTTGTCGAACAGGATTTCACCCTCCCCCGGCGCGCGCACCATGTTCGCCAGTACCCGGAAGCGGTTTACGTTGTGCGTGCGGCTCAGAACTTTCACCAGTGCATAAGCATCGGTCATCGACGCCGGCTCGTCGCATACGACGAGCAACACATGCTGCGCGGCTTGTGAGAACTGCATCACACTGTGGGAAATTCCCGCCGAGGTATCGACGATCATTGCATCGACGCGCGCACTGAGTGTGCTGAAGGCCTGCACGAGATTCAGATGACCGGCGGCGGACAGATTCGCCAGATCGGCAACGCCCGATGCACCCGGGACCACCTGCACTCCCTGCGCGGACTCCAGAATGATTTCGTCGAGCGAACGTTCGCCCGACAGCACGTGCGCCATCGTGTGCCGCGGCGACAGCCCGAGGAACACATCCACGTTTGCCAGCCCCAGATCCCCATCGAGCAGCATCACTCGCTTGCCAGTGCTCGCGAGTGCCGTGGCGAGATTCACCGAGACGCTCGTCTTGCCGACGCCCCCCTTGCCGCCCGTCACTGCGATGACCTGCACCGGTCCCGGGTTGGCCGCTCGTCGCAAGCCTGCTGTTTGCATTGATTCCATTGTTGAACCTTTAAAGAAAACCTGGTGACGTGTGTGACGCGAGTGACGAAGACCGGATGTCCACTCCGTCCAGCGTCACTTGTGTCACTTCGTCACTTGCGTCACTTCGTCCGACTACGCCAACACTCTTGCAACCGCGCCGAAGCGCCGCTGCAGTAAATCTTCGTCCGCCATCGCTCCCGCCTTCTTCGACAGCTCGACTGCACGCGCAATGATCTGATGGGCGCGAGCGGCCGACAGGTCTTCGGGCACGCGCTGGCCATCGCTCAGGTACGCGACCGGCAGACCGGTGCGGATGAGCATGGACATCGCACCGCCGAGGCTTGTCGCTTCATCGAGCTTCGTCAGCACGCAGCTGCCGGGCCGCGCGGGAGCGAACCGCGTGACGGCTTCTTCGATCGCGCCGGCCTGAGCGGCGGCTGACAGAACGAGCGTGACTTCGAGCTGCGTATTGGCTGACGAGAGCGTGGCGAGTTCGCTCGCAAGGCGCGTGTCGCGCTGACTCAAGCCTGCGGTGTCGATCAGAATCAGGCGGCGGTCCGCCAGTCGATCGAGCAACTCGGGCAATTCATGTACGCCGTCGATGCCATATGCCGGTGCGCCGAGCAGTCGACCGAGCGTGTGCACCTGATCCTGCGCGCCGATGCGCACCGAGTCCGCGGAGATCAGCGCCAGCGAGCGAGCGCCATGACGCATCACCCAGCGAGCGGCGAGCTTCGCAATCAGCGTGGTTTTGCCGACGCCGGTCGGGCCGACCATGGCCACGATGCCGCCCTTGTCCAGCCAGCGTTCCTCGACCACGTTGATGCGACGTGCGAGCTGCGCCAGCGCCATACGATGTGCTTCGGCCATTTCGAACTTCGACGGCATCTGTGCCACCAGTTCGCCGGACAGGTCCGCAGCGAGACCGAGTTCGGTGAGCTGCTTGAGCAATTCGGTCTGCAGCGGCGAGCGGCGCGACAGATCGTTCCAGGCCAGCGTTGCCAGCTGCGTCTCGAGCATCTGTCGCAGCGTGCGCAGCTCCTCGCTCATCGCTGCGTCGCGACCTTCGTTCGCCGGCATGCGCGGCGCAGGCGGCTCTTCGTACTGAGTGAAGCGTGTGGCTGGTGCTGACTGCGACGATGCAGTCAGCGTGCGTCGTACTTCCAGGTCCTCTGCAAAAGACGGCACCGACGCATAGTCCGGTTCGTCCGTGTCGGCACCGCTGTAGCCAGGCAGCGAATCTGCACGACGAGCGCGCGCGGTGCCCGCGTAACTTTCCTGACCGTAGGTATCGACGCGCCCGTCGTCGCCGTCGAAGTCGATAGCCGCAACGACCTCGACACCGCCGTTGATGCGGCGGCTGGAGAGAATGACTGCGTCCGGTCCTTGCGCTTCGCGGACCTGGCGCAGCGCCTGGCGCATGTCGGCAGCGCGGTAGTGTTTGAGTTTCATGGGGCGACTCCGTCCGTCGCCCGGGAGGGCGACAGGCTGCAGACGTCAGGCTTCAGCCCGAACGGGCAAGCCTGCGTCGAGGCGGTAACATCAGTCATGGAACACTTCGTCATGTCTTCAATCTCATTTCGCTGCGGCCTGTTGCCTGTAGCCCGCTGAAGCTGCGCTTCAGCGTCCCACCGCCGTCACCAGTCTTACCTTCCGGTTGTCCGGAATTTCATTCCACGCCAGCACGTGCATGCCGGGCACAATGGAGCGCACGAAGCGTGCGAGTGTCTGGCGAAGCTGCGGCGGCACGAGCAGGACAGAGGGTTCACCGGTCATTTCCTGTCGCTGCGCCGCTTCGGCAAGGCGACGCTGCATGCGTTCGGCGAGTCCGGGCTCGAGGCCGGGTGTGGCGGCGTTGCTGCCACCGAGCGAATTGGTCAGCAACTGCTCGAGATCGGGTTCGAGCGTGATGACGGGCAGCTCGGTGGCCATGCCGGCGATGTCCTGCACGATCTGGCGACCCAGCGCGACGCGTACCATCGCCGTGAGTTGCGTGGTGTCCTGCGTGCGCGCCGCGTGTTCGGCCAGTGTCTCGACGATCGTGCGCATGTTGCGAATCGGTACGCGCTCGGCGAGCAGTCCCTGCAGCACCCGCACGACGGCGCCCAGCGGCAGCAGTCGCGGCGTGAGGTCTTCGACCAGCTTCGGCGCGGTCTTGCCCAGCGTGGTGAGCAGCTGCTGAACTTCTTCGTGACCCAGCAGTTCGTGCGCGTGCGACTGGATGACGTGACTGAGATGGGTCGCAATGACGGTGCTGGCATCGACCACCGTGTAGCCCAGCGTCTGCGCGTGATCGCGCATGCCCGGTTCGATCCACACGGCCTCCATGCCGAACGCCGGATCGTGAGTCGCAATGCCGTTCAGCGGACCGAACACCTTGCCGGGATTGATGGCCAGTTCGCGTTCCGGATAGATCACGCCTTCGCCCACCGGCACGCCGGCAAGATTGATGCGATAGGCATTGGGCGCCAGATCGAGGTTGTCGCGAATGTGCACAGCCTGCACGAGGAAGCCGAGATCCTGGGTCAGCTTGCGGCGCACGCCCTTGATGCGCGCGAGCAGATCGCCGCCCTGCGACTTGTCCACCAGCGGCACGAGTCGATAGCCGACTTCCAGACCGATGATGTCGACCGGCTGTACGTCCTCCCACGACAGATCGCGGGACTCCGCAGAAGGCATCGGTGCCGGCGCCGCTTCGACGACGGGCGGCGGTGCCTGCTGCGAACGCTTGTGCAGAATCCACGCGCCGCCGCCGCACAGTGCCGCCATCAACAGGAACGGCACGTTCGGCATGCCGGGAATCAGACCCATCACGCCGAGCAGTCCTGCTGCAACGGCCAGTGCGCGTGGATGACCGAACAGCTGCTTCGCCAGTTCGCCGCCCATGTCCTGCGCACCGGACATGCGCGTCACGATGATGGCCACCGCAGTCGAGAGCAGAAGCGCCGGAATCTGTGCAACCAGGCCGTCGCCGATGGTCAGCAGCGCATAAACACGCGCCGCATCCTTGAAGCCCATGTCGTGGCCCATCATGCCGATGCCGACACCGCCGAGGATGTTGATCACCAGCACCAGGATGCCGGCAGTCGCGTCGCCGCGAACGAACTTGCTGGCACCGTCCATCGAGCCGTAGAAGTCCGCTTCCTGGCGAACCTCGGCGCGACGCGTGCGCGCTTCGTCCTGATTGATCAGACCCGCGTTGAGATCGGCGTCGATGGCCATCTGCTTGCCGGGCATGGCGTCGAGGGTGAAGCGCGCGCTCACTTCCGAGATACGACCGGCGCCCTTGGTCACCACGACGAAGTTGATGATGGTGAGAATGGCGAACACGATCACGCCGACGGCGTAGTTGCCGCCGATGACGAATTCGCCGAAAGACTGGATGACTTTGCCGGCTGCGTGCGAACCGGTGTGGCCGTGCAGGAGCACGACACGGGTGGAAGCAACGTTCAATGCCAGGCGCAACAAGGTCGCGAGCAGCAGTACCGTCGGGAACACGCCGAACTCGAGCGGCCGGGAGACGTAGAACACAGCCATCACAATGACCAGTGACAGCGCAATGTTGAACGTGAACAGCACGTCCAGCGCGATCGGCGGCAACGGCAGCACCACCATTGCCAGCACGGCGAGCACGCCGACCGGCACGCCGATGCCGGAGCGTACGAGCGCGGCGATATTCAATGCGGGAGCGGTCGAGGACATGAAAGGGATAACTGGTCTGCGGGCTTACTGGCCGGAAGTGGAAGAAAAACCAACCGTCGTCGTTCTGAGCTTTGTCATGTCGTCACCCCGTCGCTTCGTCAATGCCGCCGCCATCGCTGCGTCCGCGTCATCACTCTGACGCCGGCTATATATGTGCAAGCGGCAAGCCACGACGCCGCGACGCAAACGGCACTTCTTCACAGTTTCAGAGCAGCGCGACGAGGCCGGACTCAGGGTTTGGCTCAGGCACGGGACGGTTCCGTGAGCCACGTCGCGCTACGAGAGATGGAAGTCCGGGAGACCGCGACAGATTTCCGGCGGCGTGCTGAATCCGGCTCAGGCCGGGGCGGAACAGGAGCGGAACGAGTGGCTGCGAAGAAGCACAGGAGGCGCAAAGGACAGCCGGATCCTGGCTGCGGCCACGACCGACCGAAGCCGCACATCAAGAACCCACCGAATGGCCCTTATCTACGGCCGTGGTTCCATTCTTGTCAGCCGACCAGCAACCAGTCGGCCAGCTATCCCTGCCTCTCTCTGTCCAGCCGACCAGCAAACCAGTCGGCCACCAGACCTCTTCTCACTCTTCCACATCTACCACCGGTCGATCCGGCGGGCG
>DASTRD010000257.1:0-7163 GCA_035761425.1 Povalibacter sp. | reverse complement strand
GCCGCAGCTGCTGAACGATCTGTCATTCCACGATCAGGTCGCGCGGATCGCCGAGCGTATCGGTGCCGATGCCCGCCGCATCATTTTCGAAGTCACGGAAAGCGCTGCCATGTTCGATCCGGGCACGACCATGGACGTGCTGACGCGCATGCGCGTGAAGAACTTCGGGCTGTCCATCGACGACTTCGGGACCGGCTATTCGTCGCTCAAGCAGTTGTACCTGATGCCCTTCAGCGAACTGAAGATCGATACGTCCTTCGTGCGCGACATCTTCGCCCACGAGGACGCCCGCACCATGGTTGAGACCATGATTCTGCTGGCGCACAAACTGCGGCTGACCGCCTGTGCCGAAGGTGTCGAGACTCGCGAAGTGCTCGACTTTCTCGATTCCGTCGCCTGCGACCGCGCCCAGGGGTATTTCATCGGCCGGCCCATGCCGGGAGATGAACTGCTCGAGCGTGTGAAGGAATGGAACGCGGCCCAGAGCTGAGCCGCGCCCCGGTTGCCATCCCGGTTTTTTTCCTGACGGGCGCCCGGCGGGTCCACCGGTCCTGACCAGAGCTGCCCGGATCATTGCCATTGCGCCCGGTGCGCGCATTCCCGCACGCTTGCCCTTTCAAACCCCATGGCCCCGGTGCGCATCCAATCATCAGATTGCGATGAAACCGAGGCGACATTGTTACTTGCAGCCGCCGTGGCAACGGCCAACGACAACGTCATGACCGTCGATAGATCGCCGCTGTCCGACGCAGCGCTGGTGGCGGCTGCGCGCGGCGGCGACATGCGGTCCTTCGAACGGCTTTATCGGCTGCACGCCTCGCGTGTCATGGGCGTATGCCTGCGGATGTGCCGACGACGCGATATCGCCGAGGACTGCGTGCAGCAGACCTTCGTGCGGGCCTGGCGGAACCTGGCCTCGTTCGAAGGTCGCAGCGCCTTCAGTACGTGGTTGCATCGCATTGCGGTCAACGAAGTGCTGACATATGCGCGCAACCATGGAACGCGTACCGAGACGGCCGATGACGCCGACGTGCTCGCGGACGATGCCGGGGGCGAGTTCGACGCGGGCGAAGTGGTCGACGTGGAGCGCGCACTGGCGAGCCTGCCCGAAGGCGCCCGGCACGTGGTCGTGTTGCAGGCGGTTTACGGCTACAGCCACGAAGAAGTGGCACAGATGCTCGGCATCGCGGTCGGCACCTGCAAGGCTCAGTTGCATCGCGGCCGGCAGCTGCTGCGCGAGCGCATGGGAATGCAGGGAACGCAGGCAGACGGTGCATAGCGAACGGTCAGAGATTGATCATGAGCAAGACAGATCGAAATGACGATGACGCGCTGGATCGGGCCCTCGGCTCGTTGCCGCGCGACATCCAGCCGCCACCTGAATTGTGGAAGAGCATTGAGGCCCGTATTGCCGAGTCGTCACCGGTGACGGCTCGCCCGTCAGCGCCCGGATCGACGTGGATGCGCATGGCTGCAGGGTTTCTGCTGGTGGTCGCATCGTCGGTCGTGACGTATGTGATCACGCAGCAGGCTGCGCAGGAAAAAGTGCTGCAGGCACAGCAGTCGGCCGCCGCGCAGATGCAGCAGGCTCCGGCATTGCCCGTCAGCCAGGTGAGCTTCGGCGGCCGCGATCTCGGCGCAGAGTACCTGCGTACCCGCAATGCGCTCGATGCGGAGTTTCGCCGCCAGATCGCCTTGCTGCCCCCGGTGACGCGCGCCCGGCTCGAACGCAATCTTGCGGATCTGCGCCGGGCCTCGAGTGAAATCTCGGCCACGCTGGCTGAGAACCCGAACAATGGGCTGCTGCAGGAGCTGCTGCTGTCGAGTTACCAGAATGAGCTGAATCTGCTGCGCAGTGTGACCACGCTGGCGGCACCCGCCATGACACAACGTCCGCGCGAGACCACGTTATGAGAACGATTGCAGTAACCCTGATGACTGCGCTGTTGCTCAGCGCGACAGGCGCCCGGGCCGGCGACGACCGGTCGATCGACCGCACCGTGCCCGCGGAAGCGAAAGGCGAAGTGGAAATCGTGAATCTCGCCGGCAACGTCAAGGTGCGCGGCTGGGATCGCGCGGAAGTGCAGATTCATGCCGAACTCGGCGATAACGTCGAGAAGCTCGACGTACAGAGCAGCAAGGGCCGGACCTCCATCAATGTCATCGTTCCCTCCAATCGGCATGCGGGCGAGACCGACCTGATGGTGGATGTGCCGCGCGACAGTACCTTGCTGGTGAAGACGGTGAGTGCCGATCAGGTGATTGCGGGCGTCCGCGGCGTGCAGCGACTGCAGGCGGTGAGCGGCTCGATCATCACTGAAGTGTGGGGAGAGGAATTCAGCGTCCGCACCATCAGCGGCGAAGCAACGGTCAGCGGTCACAAGCTGCCTTCCGTCGCCAGCGTCAATACGGTGAGCGGCGACGTCACCTTGTCGGACATCGCCGGTGAACTGAACATCGAGACGATCACGGGCGACATGACGGTGTCCATGCCGACACTGAATCGCGGGCGCATCCAGACGACCAACGGCGATCTGCATCTGCAGGCCACGCTGGCCCGCGATGCACGACTCGAAGCCGAAGCCATCAACGGCGATCTGAGTTTCCAGCTACGTGAGCCCATCAACGCCGAATTCGACATCGAAACGTTCAATGGCGAGATCGACAACTGCTTCGGTCCCCGCCCGGCGCGCAGCAGTGAGTTCACGCCCGGCAATGCATTGCGCTTCCGGCAGGGCGACGGCGGTGCCCGCGTGCGGATCAAGACGCTGAACGGCGGGGTCGAGATCTGCAAATAGGTGACCGGTTCACCGTTGACGGTCAGAGGTGGCGCCGACCGCCGTTGCGTCGGCCTTCCTTTTCCCAATGGCCTTTGTGGTGCGGTGCGGGTAGCATCAAACCCGCATGTCCACTCCCACGATTCCGAATTCAGGCGCTGTTGCCGACGTCACCGCAGAGGGCTTTACCTGGCGGATTCTGCTCGTCGACGATGAGCCTACGCAGCGGCTGATCGTGGCACGACTGCTCAAGCGAGCGGGCTATGAAGTCGAAACCGCCGGCAATGGCCGCGAAGCGCTGGCCAAGCTCGAAAACGGCGTCTTCCACCTGATGATCACGGACTGGGAAATGCCCGAGATGGACGGCATTGCCCTGTGCAGCGCGCTCCGCAAGTCCGAGTCGCAGGCGTACATCTACACCATCCTGCTCACGGCCCGCGATTCCATCGAGAACGTCGTCGCAGGTCTGCAGGCGGGAGCGGACGACTACCTCACCAAGCCCGTCATCGAGCCCGAATTGATTGCGCGCCTGAATGCGGGCCGGCGCATCGTGACGCTCGAGCGCTCCCTGCGTGCAGCGAACGAAGAGAATCGGCGCCTGTCGATCATTGACCCGCTGACCGGCGCGCACAATCGTCGGTATCTGATGGAACAGTTGCCGCGCGAGATCGAGCGTTCCGGCCGCTACGGCAGGCCGTTGTCGGTGATCATGTGCGACATCGATCATTTCAAACAGATCAACGACACCTATGGTCACCAGACCGGCGACGATGTCCTGCGATGGTTCGTCAGCCGATTGCAGAAAACCGTGCGCAGCTCCGATTGGGTCGCGCGTTATGGCGGAGAAGAATTCGTGATCGTGTTGCCGGAAACCACCGTCGCCAACGCCCAGGCCGCTGCCGAACATCTGCGCAAGGATGTGGCTGAGTCGCCGTGTCTGTCGGGCGGCGTCGAACATCGCATCACTGCGAGCTTCGGCGCGGCGGGCTGGCGCGTTGCCACGCCCAAGGACGCCACCCTGGATGCGCTCATCGCCCGCTGCGACGCCGGCGTCTACGCCAGCAAGGATGCGGGCCGCAATCGCGTCACTGTGGAAGACATGGACAACTGAGAACGGGCGGGCGGAGATTCTCCGCCTGAGGTGCTGCCCGAATGCCTCACCCTGCCTTCGCTGCCGGAGCCGGTGCCTGCTCGTTGAGAAACACCGCGGCGCGCTGGAATTCCAGATCGAGATGCCCGATCAGGTCTTTCAATCGCGGCTGATCGAGGCTCGCGCCGCTCGTTTCCAGTTCGTACGCCAGTAGCCGCAGCGGTTCGGCGTAGATATTGGCGCACGCGCCCTTGAGCTTGTGTCCCAGTCGCGCCAGGGCCGGGCGGTCGAAGTTGGTCAGTGCAGCGTGGATTTCATCCAGCACCTGCTGACCGCTCGAGATGAAGGTGACCGCCAGCTCATGCGCGAATTCGGGATCGCCTTCGGTGAGTTCATGCAGCCGGGCCAGCTCGACAGGCACGGCTTCGTGGCCTGCAACCGTCGCTGTGGCGGCAGGCGCGGGCGCTTCGCCCAGTCCGAAGCGATCGAGCGCTTCATGCAGCTTGGCGATCTCCAGCGGTTTGGTCAGGAACGCATTCATACCGGCTTCCATGCAGCGCTCGAGCTGTCCGGCCATTGCATTGGCTGTCAGCGCAATGATCGGCGTGGACTTGCGGCCCGTGGAGGTTTCCAGCTCGCGGATGCGACGTGTGGCGGTGAGTCCGTCCATCACGGGCATCTGCAGATCCATCAGCACGATGTCGAACATGCCGTCCTGCCAGGCTTTCACGCCTTCGGCACCGTTGTCCGCGACGCGCACCTTGCAGCCCATGCGCTCGAGGAAGCGCACGGCCACCTTCTGGTTGACGGGATTGTCTTCGACCAGCAGCACCTGGCCTTCGTAGCGGCGCGCACTTTCGCTCAGTGAGCCGCGCGTGACGATGGGCTGGCTCTGCATGTGCCACTCGCGTGCATCGCGCGACAGCACCCGGTCCATGCACTCGAACAGTTCCCGCGCACGGATCGGCTTGGTGAGATAGCCCGCAAAGCCGAGCGATGCGAACCGCCGCAGATCGCCGTGACGATCCAGCGAGGTCAGCACGACCACGCGCGCCTGCGACAGCGACTCATCGGCAATGATCTGTTGTCCCAGCGTGGCGCCGTCCATGTCGTGCATCTTGTAATCGGCCAGCACGACTTCGAAGGGATGACCGTCCTGCGTAGCCTGGCGCAGGATGCGCAGCGCTTCATTGCCGGTACTGGCGAGACTCACTTCGAAGCCCGCATGCATGAGCTGACCGGCCAGCACGCGGCGGTTGGTTTCGTGATCGTCCACCACCAGGACGCGCCGGCCGAGCCGGTTCAGATCCATGGGCACGAGCATGGTCGGCTGCGCCGCAGGCTCCAGCGGCAGCACGAACCAGAACGTCGAGCCCTTGCCTTGTTCGCTGTGGACGCCGACTTCACCGCCCATCATTTCAACGAGTCGCCGCACGATCGACAGGCCGAGACCGGTGCCGCCGAAGTGGCGCGTGGTGGAAGAGTCTGCCTGCACGAACGGCTGGAACAGTGTGTGCAGGACCTCGGGCGCAATGCCGATGCCGGTGTCGCGCACTTCGAAGCGCGTCAGCACGCGGCCGTCCTGCCGACCCGTCACGCTCACTTCGATGACGATTTCGCCGCTGTGCGTGAACTTGATGGCATTGCCCACCAGGTTGATCAGGCACTGGCGCAGCCGCTGCGGATCGCTGACCACGCGATCCGGCACCTGCGGGTGCACATGCACGATGAGTTCGAGGTTGCGCGCCGCGGCCTGGAAGGCCATGGCATTGCCGACGTCTTCCACTGTGTCGCGCAGTTCGACGTCGATGGCTTCGATGTCGAGCTTGCCGGCCTCGATCTTGGAGAAATCCAGAATGTCGTTGATGACGATCAGCAGCGAATCGGCGCTGCCGCGGATGGTTTCGGCATAGTCACGCTGTGTGCGGTCGAGGTTGGTATCGAGCAGCAATCCCGTCATGCCGATGATGCCGTTCATCGGTGTGCGGATCTCGTGACTGACGTTTGCCAGGAACTCGCTCTTGGCTCGGTTGGCAGCTTCGGCGGCTTCAGTGGCCCGCAGCAGTGCGTCGCGGGCGGCGCGTGCTTCAGTGACATCCTGCAGCGAACCCGACAGGCGCAGCGGACGTCCGGATGCATCGCGCTCCGCAGTAGCGCGGGCCCGATACCAGCGATATTCCCCGGACCGCGTTCGCAGCCGGATTTCCACGTCGTACGGGGCCGCATGCTGGAAGTGCGCCTGGGTCGCCGCCGCGACGATCGCTTCGTCCTCGGGGTGCAGGAACAGACGCAGGAAATTGGTGTCCGCAGCGAATTCCTCGGGCGGATGTCCGAGCAGTTCGCCGAGTCGCGGTGAGCACCACGCTGTGCCGTTCGCCTCCAGTTCCCACAGACCGTCCTGGGTACCGTGAATGGCGCGTTCGAAGCGCAACTGCGCCAGCCGCAGGGCGTCTTCCGCGAGCTTCTGCTGATGGATGTCGTGAATCGAGCCCGACATGACCATGGCCGTGCCATCCGCCATGCGATCCGCAGTACCACGCAGATGGAACCAGCGATATTCGCCTGACGCGGTGCGCATGCGCTGCTCCACGTCGAACGGCGTACCGTGATCCAGATGACGCCGGAACGCCTCCGCGGTGCCTTGCGCGTCGTCGGCATGAACCAGCGCGCCCCAGGCGTCCACGTCCTGCGGCAGTTCGCCTTCGCGATAGCCCAGCAGCGTGTGATAGCTCGACGATGCCCACATCTGCTGGGTGTGCAGATTGAGTTCCCAGTGTCCTTCCGAGCTGGACAGCGAGGCGCGTTCCAGTCGGCGCTCGGCGTCGCGCAGCTGCAGTGCCTGGAGCTGAAGCTGCTGCTGCCCGGCGATTTCCTTGCTGATGTCCCAGGAGATACCGAGCAGGCGCCGCGCGTGGCCATCATCGTCATACAGCACGCGCGCATGGGTCTGCACATGAACCTCGGCATCCTGCTGCGCGCCAAGACCGCGGTAACGACAGGACAGACGATCGTGCCGCTCACGGATGGCGGTCTCCAGACATTCCAGCACCGATTCGCGGTCATCCGGATGGATGCGCTCGATCAGCGAACGGGTCAGGCCCCACACGCCGCTGTCGCCATTGAGTGCTGCAATCGGATTTTCGATCCATGCGAAGCGCTGCGTATCGAGATCGTATTCCCACGAGCTGATGCCCGCCGCCTGGCTCGACATGCTCAGACGATCCAGCAGCATGCGTTCGTGTTCGGTCTGTTCCTTCAGCCGGATCGCCGCCTCGACTTCCCGGGTGACGTCCCAC
>DASTRD010000256.1:0-3595 GCA_035761425.1 Povalibacter sp. | reverse complement strand
CCGGACAAATTCTTTTTACAGGACGAGCAGTTAGGATGCAAAGCTGAAGTTCCGGCCAGCAGACCGCAGCGCAGGAACCGCGCAAAACACAGCGAAATAGTGGCTTCGGGCCCCGCTGCCGAAGCAATCGGCGAACCGAGTAATGTTTCAAAACAATCGGTTATGAGCCTTACCTGAAGAGCCCATCAGCTTTCAGACAAGGCCGGGAGACCCCGACACGTCCTCTGTGCCGCCAGATCGCGTGGTCGGGTCTAGGCTTCCTCTTCCACGGCCGCCGCCTTGCCGCTGCGTTTGCGCTCGTGCTCCTTGAGGTAGCGCTTGCGCAGACGGATGGCAGTCGGGGTGACTTCCACCAGCTCATCGTCCTGGATGAATTCCATGGCCTGCTCCAGCGTGTAGCGGATCGGCGGGACGAGGATGACGTTCTCGTCCTTGCCGGCCGCGCGGATGTTGGTCAGCTTCTTGGCCTTGAGCGGATTGACGACCAGATCGTTGTCGCGGCTGTGAATGCCGACGATCTGACCTTCATAGACCTCATCGCCATGTCCGATCATCAGCTTGCCGCGCTCCTGCAGGCTGAACAGCGCATAGGCGAGCGCCTTGCCCTGAGCATTGGAGATCAGCACGCCGTTCTGGCGCTGGCCGATATCCCGATCGAGCACCGGACCGAAGTGATCGAAGATGTGGTGCATCAGGCCCGTCCCGGACGTGAGCGTGCGGAAGTCGGTCTGGAAGCCGATCAGGCCGCGCGAGGGAATCGTGTAGTCGAGTCGCACGCGGCCTTTGCCGTCCGCATGCATGCCGGTGAGCTGTGCGCCGCGTTCGCCCAGGGCCTGCATGACTGCGCCCTGCGAAGTGTCATCGAGATCGACCGCCAGCGTTTCGTACGGCTCGCACATCTCGCCTTCGATTTCCTTCACCACGGCCTGAGGGCGCGACACGGCAAGTTCGTAGCCTTCGCGGCGCATGTTCTCCAGCAGCACGCCCAGATGCAGTTCGCCGCGACCGTAGACGCGGAACTTGTCCGCGTCGTCGGTATCCTCGACGCGCAGCGCCACGTTGTGCAGCACTTCACGCATCAGGCGCTCGCGGATCTGACGCGAAGTGACGTACTTGCCCTCGCGACCGCAGAACGGCGATGTGTTCACTTCGAACGTCATGCTGATGGTCGGCTCGTCCACCACCAGCGGCGGCAGGGCTTCGGGCTTTGCCGGATCGCAGATCGTGTCTGAAATCTGCGGATACTCGATGCCCGCGAAAGCGACGATGTCGCCGGCACCGGCCTCGTCCACTTCCACGCGATCGAGTCCCAGGAATCCCATCACCTGAATGATGCGTTCGTTGCGCGCCCTGCCCTCGCGGTCGACGACGACCACGGGACTGTTGCGCCGGATCTTGCCGCGCTTGATGCGGCCGATGCCGATGGCGCCGACGTAGCTCGAATAGTCGAGCTGGCTGACCTGAAGCTGCAGCGGCCCCTCTTCATCCACCTCGGGCGGCGGACAGTGTTTGACGATGGCTTCGAACAGCGGCGTCATGTCCTGGGCAAGATGCTGCGGATCGTTGCCGGCGAAACCGCGCAGCGCCGAGGCGTACACCACCGGAAAATCGAGCTGCTCTTCGCTGGCACCGAGCTTGTCGAACAGATCGAAGGTCTGATCCAGCACCCAGCTGGGCCGCGCCTCGTCGCGATCGATCTTGTTGATGACGACGATGGGGCGCAGGCCGTGCGCAAACGCCTTCTGGGTAACGAAGCGTGTCTGCGGCATGGGTCCGTCGACCGCATCGACCAGCAGCAACACGCAGTCGACCATGGAGAGCACGCGTTCGACTTCGCCGCCGAAGTCCGCGTGTCCCGGCGTGTCGACGATATTGATGCGATAGTCACGCCAGCGCACCGCGGTGTTCTTGGCCAGGATGGTGATGCCGCGCTCGCGTTCCAGCGCGTTGGAATCCATGACGCGTTCGGGGGATGCCTTGCGGGCATCGAGCGTACCGGACTGCTGCAGCAGCTTGTCGACCAGGGTGGTCTTGCCATGATCGACGTGAGCGATGATGGCGATATTGCGAAGCTTGGAGATGGACATTGAGCGGGACGAGGGGAAAAGGGCGCGCATGGTACAGGAGGACGGGTACCGCGCACAGCAAGGCGGAAGCGACGCGCAGGAGGCGTCAAACCCTCAAAAAACGCGGATGACGCCGATCCACGGTCGGTCTGACCCCGCCCCGGTCAGCTCCAGGCGCCACGACGCCCGGATGGATCGGGTCCAGCCCTCCTTCCCGCGGCGTCGGCGGAGAGCTGGCAAGCCGTGCAGGGGGGCCTATTTGCCGGTCGTTTCCCTCGCCTTCATGGGCTCTACCGGCTGACCCTGAGCATCGGTTTCCGGCGGCGCCTGGGTCTTCTGCTCCGTCGCGGTGCCGGCCACGAAGGGGATGGCATAGGTGCGCGAGAGCGTGACCCCGCTGATTTCCGTACTGACCACGGCCGTGACGTAATACACCCCGGCGCGCTCGGCCAGCACGGAAATGGAGTGCTTGAAGGCCTCACCGGCCTGTGCCTTGTTGACCGTGACGGTCAGATCGCCGGCGAGCGTGAGCCCGTCCATACCGCTGAAGGTCGCCTCCATCGAATCGACCCCGGCGCTGGCAATCAGCGCTACCTGCAGCTCCACGGGCTTGCCAACTTCAGGCTTGGCTGCGAACTCGTATTTGATGTCCGCCGCAGCACCCGGCTTACCGTTGCCCACCGCGCGCGGCATCTTGTCGACGGGGTCGACTTCAGCCGGCGCTGGCTTGGCCTGCTGTGCAACAGGCTTGGGCGCCGCTGCGGCCGGCGCCTCCTCGGTCTTCGAACCGCTGGCGCTGAGCATTGCCAGCGCAACCAGGCAAGAAAGATGTCTGAGATAAGTCATCCTGTCCCCACTGAACGTTGGATTCATCTTCAATTGCTCGCGGCCGAGACTGTCATGCAGTGCGGCGCCGGGCCCAGCTCGTAGTCGTAGACCTCGACGATATGCATGCCGGCCGCAAGAGGCTGCTGAGTGATCGTTTCCGATGCACCAGTCTCCTGAGACAGCTGCTCGAGCTGGCCGCGCCGATAGATCGCGATATCCGGATCGCTTGCCGGCTGGCTGCCACTGACCGAGGGGTTCGCCGCGCCGGTCGCCTGGATCGTCAGCGCTGCGGCTGTCGTGAGGTTCAGCCTCAGGTAGCGACGGTAGCCCAGCTTGTTGCGATCCTCATCCGTACCGCTGCCGCACACGTAGATGGGCGACTGATTGGGTACCAGATCCGCGTAGATCGGCAGCGCTGTGGTGCTGCCTCCGTTGTTCGTCTCCGCAGCGCCCCAGATGTCGGTGGTGGCAATGTTTTCACCGGTCAGCAGCGCATTGATCGCTGCCGTCTGCGACGGATTGGCGGCACGCAGCGCGTCCGCGAAGGTGTAGATGGTCGCGAAGGCATCGGTGGTCTTCTGCCCGCCGGTCATTGCCGAATAGATCGGCCCGAATCCCAGCGAGATCGTGTCGGCGCCGTCGTTCACCGAATCGAACAGGTCCCAGAGAATTTCCTGGACGGAGAATTCCGAGTACCAGCC
>DASTRD010000255.1:0-12979 GCA_035761425.1 Povalibacter sp. | reverse complement strand
ATTTCATTCTGAATCGTCAGGTACGTCCGGCGCTTGGGCCTCAGTTCATCACGTGGGTGAGGGAACCGCTCGATAGTGCCGCCATGCATCGGGCGGCGCAGCACCTGGTGGGCGAGCATGACTTCTCGTCATTTCGTGCCGCGGAGTGTCAGTCGCGCACGCCCATACGACGTCTGGATCGTATCGATGTGCAGCGGCGTGGCGAACTCATCTGTATCAGCGTCACGGCCAATGCGTTTCTGCATCACATGGTTCGCAACATTGCGGGCGTGTTGATCGCGGTGGGCTGCAGCGATCAGCAGGAGGCATGGGTCGGTGCGGTTCTGGCAGCGCGAGACCGCCGCCGCGGCGGTATCACGGCCCCGCCGCAAGGTCTGTATCTGGCTGGCATCGAGTACGACGCAACGCTGCAACTGCCGAGCGTTGCAGGAGAAATCTTCGGTCTGGCTTGCCCGGTACGCCCGGACCAAGTATAGATGCCGCCTCTTTGAAACCGCCCCCGAGCGCCCCAGATAACGAACGTATGACGTGGTTCGAAAAAATCATGCCTTCGCGGATCAAAACCGAGCGTCGCACGCGCTCGGTTCCGGAAGGTCTGTGGATGAAGTGTGCCGCGTGCGACGCGGTGCTGTATCGGGCTGAGCTCGAACGCAATCTGCACGTGTGCCCGAAATGCGGCCATCACATGCGCATCGGAGCCCGTGAACGACTCGAACGCTTTCTTGACCCTGAAGATCAGGTTGAACTGGCCGAAAACGTCGAGCCGGAAGATCCGCTCAAGTTCCGCGACAGCAAGAAGTATCGCGACCGCCTGCAGCTCGCACAGAAGACGACAGAGGAAAAGGATGCGCTGATCGTCATGACGGGCACGTTGCACGGCATCCCGGTCGTGACCTGTGCCTTCGAGTTTCAGTTCATGGCCGGGTCGATGGGCTCGGTAGTCGGTGAGCGCTTCGTACGCGCGGTGGAACACGCGATCGAACATCGCAAACCGCTGATCTGCTTCTCCGCCAGCGGCGGGGCGCGCATGCAGGAAGCGCTGCTGTCGCTGCTGCAGATGGCCAAGACCAGTTCCGCTCTGGCGCGGCTGGCACGTGAGCGGCTCCCGTACATTTCCGTTCTGACTGATCCCACCACGGGTGGCGTCTCGGCCAGCCTCGCCATGCTCGGCGACGTGAATATCGGCGAGCCCAAGGCGCTGATCGGGTTTGCCGGCGCCCGCGTGATTCAGCAGACCGTCCGCGAAACGTTGCCGGAAGGGTTTCAGCGCAGCGAATTCCTGCTGGAACACGGCGCACTCGACATGATCGTGGATCGGCGCGACATGCGCGATCGCATCGCGGGTCTGCTGGCGATGTTCATGAATCGAGCCTTGCCGCCGGCGGCCTGATTCCGGTCAGTCTTGCCATGCAGCGGCCATCGACGCTGTCCGACTGGCTGGCGTGGCAGCAGACGCTGCATCCCAGTGTCATCGATCTTGGTCTGGCCAGAATCCGTCGTGCGGTGGAGCGTCTTAACTGGCGCGCGCCGACTTGCCCGGTCATTACGGTGGGCGGAACCAACGGCAAGGGTTCCAGCGTCGCTCTGCTCAGCGAAATTCTCGGGCAGGCCGGCTATCGCGTCGGCACCTTCACATCGCCGCATCTGCTTCGTTACAACGAACGCATCGTCATAGCGGGGCGCGAGGTATCGGATGCGTCGCTTGTAGCAGCATTCGAACGGATCGATGCCGCTCGTGGCGAGGACACACTGACCTTTTTCGAATTCAACGCACTCGCTGCGCTACTGATTTTCGAAACCGCTGGGCTGGATGCCATCGTGCTGGAAGTCGGCCTGGGCGGACGGCTCGATGCCGTGAATGTGGTCGACGCGGATGCGGCACTCGTGACGTCCATTGCACTCGACCATTGCGACTGGCTGGGCCGGGACGTCGAAGCCATCGGGCGCGAAAAGGCCGGCATCTTTCGGGCGGGTCGGCCGGCGATTTTCGGATCTGCGGAAATGCCTGAATCGATTGCTGCGGTCGCCAGGGAGACAGGCGCACATCTGCTGCGGCAGGGCCATGAGTTCAGCTATCGGCGTATGGGGTCGAAATGGCACTGGCGCGGCCGCTCAATGCAGTTCGACGATCTGCCCCCTCCGGCTCTCATCGGGGATATCCAGTTCGACAACGCCTCTGCGGTCCTGGCGGTGCTGGAGTCGCTGGCTTCACGACTGCCGGTGTCGCGTGATGCCATCGAACGCGGCCTGCGACGCGCGCGCGTCACCGGTCGTTTCCAGGTCGTTCATGATCGCGTCGACTGGATTCTGGATGTCGCGCACAACCCGGCCGCGGCGCAGGCGCTCGCCGGGCAACTGGCGGAGCAACCCCGTGTCGGTCGCAGGATTGCGATCTGCGGCATCCTCGCCGACAAGGATATCGACGGCATCGCTGACGCACTCGCTGCGAGTTTCGACGGCTGGATTGTGGCGGGACTGGAAGGTGAGAGAGCGATGGCGGCCGGCTTATTGGCGCAGCGGCTGGCACGCACAGGCATCAATGTCATCGCGACTTCGGGATCAGTCGCCGAGGCATGCCAGGAAGCCGAGCGCGCGGCGCAGCCCGGCGACACGCTCGTGATATTCGGCTCCTTCCTCACTGTCGCGCCGGGTCTCAGGTGGTTGCGCGAGCGGGGCATCCTGCGCGACTGATCAGCGACAAACGGAGCGCTTCACTACGGACAAAGATGTCTATACTTCACGTCCGTGGAACGTCACGTAAAAGAACGACTCATCGGCGCTGCTCTCCTCGTTGCGGCCGCTGTCATCCTGATCCCCGAAATGCTTGCCGGTTCCGGCCGCGATGGTGCGCGTGAGACGCCGCCGGCCGCGGGCAACGCCCCGCTCAAGACTTACACCATCGATCTGAATCGATCCCCCGCAGCGCCGTTGCCAGCAGGGGAGCAGGTGTCGGAGCAAGCGCCGCCACCGGAACTGTCGGAACCAGGCCAGGCGATGGCGATGTCGGCTCCTGCTGCCGACAGTTCTGCATCTGCGGACCAGTCCCGAACGCCGGATCCGGTTCCGGCAGCATCGACCGATGCCCGGCCCCCCGAACCGCGTGTCAGCGACACACCGCCGCCGACCGCCACACCCAGATCCACCCCGGCGGCAGCGGCACCACGTCCCGTCACGGCGCCCGCCCGAACAAGCACGCCGCCAGCGACACAACAGGCGAGCCCCGCAGCATCCTCTGGCTGGGTCGTGCAGCTGGGCAGCTTTTCGAGCCAGTCCACCGCGGCCCGGCTTGCGAGCCAATACAAGGCCGACGGCTATGACGCATTCGTGATGCCCGTGAAGTCAGGGGGTAATACGCTGTACCGGGTTCGGCTCGGGCCACCCGTCGCGGATCGCGATGCCGCAACGCGGGTACTGAGCAAGGTCAAGGGCAAGGTGCCCGGCGCCGCCGTGGTGCATCACCCCTGAACCCGCCTGGCGTCGCCGGAACGGACGGCCGTCAAGGTTTCCGGGAATTGGCACGTCGGAATGGATACGCCGCGGACGACGGCTGATAGAATTCGCGCGCCGCAACAGAGCCGTCGCATCGTCCCGCGTCTACTGCTTCTTCGGCCCCGATATCGTTGCATTCAGGTGTCGTAGATCCACATGAATGGTGCTGATTACGTAATCCTTGCCGTACTGGCAGCTTCCATGCTGCTCGGTGTCTATCGGGGGTTCGTGCGGGAATCGGTAGGTCTGCTTGCCTGGCTCGGCGGCCTGTGGCTCGCCTGGCGTTATGCGGATCTCGTGGAGCCGCTGCTGGGCGGCGCACTGGGTGAGCCGCCGGTCCGCACATGGGCTGCACGCACGATCATCGTTGCGATTGTGGTCATTGCAGGCTGGGCGGTTGCAGCGTTGCTGGGCTACCTGCTGCGGCATTCCGGTCTGAGCCTCGTGGTCGATCGCCTGCTCGGCATGGTGTTCGGTCTGCTGCGCGGCGCGGTCGTGATTGCCGCGCTGATACTGCTGGCGCAGTTCGCGGATCTGGACTCCGTGAAATGGTGGAAGCAATCGGTGCTGCTTCCCTACGCGAGCGAGTGTGCCAGCTGGATTGAGGCGTTTGCTGAAACGGGCAAGCGGATGCTTGAAGAGCATGCCGTTATCCCCCATCTTCCGGCCGTGAGATCCTCGCCGGCGTTCGAATTGAGGGCCTGATCGTTATGTGCGGAATCGTAGGTATCGTCGGCCACTCTCCCGTCAATCAGCAGATCTATGACGCCCTGACGGTCCTGCAGCACAGGGGGCAGGATGCCGCCGGCATCATGACCTGCCACGAAGGTGAGCTGTTCCTGCGCAAGCAGACAGGTCTGGTCCGAGATGTGTTCCAGCACCGTCACATGCTGGCACTGAAAGGCAACATCGGTATCGGCCACGTCCGTTATCCCACGGCGGGCTGTGACACTTCCTCGGAAGCCCAGCCGTTCTTCGTCAATTCTCCCTACGGCATCTGTCTCGGTCACAACGGCAATCTGACCAATGCGTCGGAACTTGCAGAAGTGCTGATTCGTGAAGATCGTCGTCATCTGAACACCAGCTCCGATTCCGAAGTGCTGCTGAACGTGCTGGCGAGCGAGTTGTCGCACGCAGGCACACCGCGCGCGTCGGCGGCGGACATTTTCACGGCGCTGACGTCTGTCTATCGTCGTTGCCGCGGCGGTTTCGCAGTGGTGGCCATGATCGTCGGTCATGGGCTGATCGGCTTTCGCGATCCCCACGGAATCCGGCCGCTGGTCCTGGGCAAGCGCGAATCGGCACAGGGCCCCGAGTACATGCTGGCCTCTGAAAGCGTTTCGCTCGACATGCTGGGATTCGCGCTGGTGCGCGATGTCGCTCCCGGTGAAGCCGTGTTCATCGATGAACAGGGCCGCTTCCATTCGCAGCAATGCGCACCGGCCGCAGCCAGCACACCCTGCATTTTCGAGTACGTCTACTTCGCCCGACCCGATTCCATCATCGACAATATTTCCGTCCACAAGGCGCGCTTGCGCATGGGCGATCTGCTGGCGGAAAAGATTCGCCGCATCTGGCCGGATCACGACATCGATGTGGTCATTCCGATTCCTGACACGAGCCGCACCGCAGCCGTCCAGGTTGCGCAGTTGCTGGGCATCAAGTACCGCGAAGGCTTCGTCAAGAACCGCTACATCGGCCGGACGTTCATCATGCCCGGGCAGGAACAGCGCGCCAAATCGGTCCGCTCGAAGCTCAATGTCATCGACCTGGAATTCCGCGGCAAGAACGTGTTGCTGATCGACGATTCCATCGTCCGCGGTACCACTTCCGCCCAGATCATCGACCTGGCCCGTGAAGCGGGCGCACGGCGTGTCTATTTCGCCTCGGCGGCACCGCCGGTCCGTTTTCCGAACGTCTACGGCATCGACATGCCGGCTGCCTCGGAACTGGTCGCTGCGGGTCGTACGGAAGAAGAAGTCGCCGCCATCATCGGTGCCGACAGGCTCATCTACCAGGATCTGGCCGACCTGGTGCATGCCTGCCAGCATCATGATTCGCAGGTGCATCAGTTCGACACCTCCTGTTTTTCAGGCGAGTACGTCACCGGCGATGTCACGCCTGCCTACCTGGCGCGCCTGCAGGAAGAGCGTTCGGATCGGGCCAAAGAGAAACGCCGCCAGGTCAACCGTCGCGCGCTGAAGGCCATCCGCGCCGTCTGAGTTCGTCCCACGGCGGTGGGAGGCCGCGCTGCTCATGCCATCCGGACCCGCGACCCGTCCGATCGCCGCTGCTCAGTCGTCCGATCCGCGGATATTGATCATCACCGATCACACTGAACTCGGCCGCGCGCTCGAGCATCACCTCACCACAGTCTGGCCGGATGCGGAATGCCGGGTTCACGCGCCGGCCGTTTCCGGGCGTTTCCACAGCGCATTCGCCGCACTCGGGTTCGACGCTGTCCTGCTCGATCATGCAGTCGAGCGTGGACGTGGCGAAGAGTGGCTGGACAACCTGCTGCATCGTCCGGCGTTCCCGCCTGTGATCTATCTCGCGCCCGGTGACGAACCGCAACTGGCACATCGTGTCGTCGCAGGCGGTGCCGCCGATTGCCTGGTTCGCGAACGCATCGACCATCGACGTTTTGCCGCGGCGTTGCGTGAAGCCGTGCAGCGGCGGCGTCAGGAACTCGCGTTGATGCGCACCGGCGCTCAGGCGCGGGAAATGTCGACGTTCGGTCCCGTCACCATCCGGGGGCATCGCTTTGTGCGTGAACTGGCGATCGGCGGAACCTCGATGGTGTATCTCGCCGAAAGCGAACGCGCAGGCGATATGGTGGTCCTGAAAGTATTGCGTGAGGTCCCGGAATCCGCGGACCCCCAGCTTCAGTTCGCGCGCTTCCTGCAGGAATACGAACTGATCTCGAAGATCCGCCATCCGAATGTCGTGCGCATCTACGATCTGGGCATTGCCGATGACCACGCTTACATTGCGATGGAATACTTTCCCCTGGGCGATCTGCGCGGTCACATCGCAAGTTCACTGCGTCCGACCGAGGCGCTGAATTTTCTCGCACAGATGGCAGGTGCGCTGGACGCCGTGCACGAGGTGGGCGTGCTGCACCGGGATCTCAAGCCCGGCAACATCATGATGCGGGCCGACAGTTCCATCGCGCTGATCGATTTCGGACTGGCCAAGCACGCCGGGATGCAGATCGACATTACCGGTACCGGCGAGATCTTCGGTACGCCTTATTACATGAGTCCGGAGCAGGGACACGGTCACGACCTGGACGAACGCAGCGATCTCTACAGCCTCGGCGTGATCTTTTATGAAATGCTGACTTCCCGCAAACCGTACCTGGCTTCCACGGCCATGGCGGTGCTCTACATGCACGGCAATGCACCCATTCCCGTGCTCGATCGCGAACTCGCCCAGTATCAGCCGCTGGTGGATCGTCTGCTTGCCAAGGATCCTGCCGAGCGGTTCAGCTCGGCGCGCGAGCTGCTGGAGCATCTGTATCAGATCAATCCGGGACTGCGATGAGCGCACTTGATGAGGTGCAGGTGCTGTGCGCGCCCACGGCACAACGCTGGTTCGACGTGGCCGCCGAGCGTTGGCAGGAACTGCTGGTCGACCATGCGAACTGCGAGAAGAAGGCCGCATCAACTGCACTCAGCCTGATTTTCACGTACGCCGAGGATCTGGCGCTGACGGATCGCCTTTCGCGTCTGGCGCGAGAGGAATTGCGTCACTTCGAGCAGGTGCAGAAGTTCATGCGCGAACTGGGCGTGTCTTTCGTGCGACTTTCGCCCGCGCGTTATGCCGACGGCCTGCGCCGGGCCTTGCGCAGGGACGAACCGCAGCGACTGCTGGACCTGCTGCTGTGCGGTGCCTTGATCGAAGCACGCTCCTGCGAGCGATTCGTCGGTCTCGCGCCGCGTCTGTCGCAACCTCTGGCGGGATTCTATGGAGGACTTGCGCAGTCAGAGGCACGGCATCAGCAGCTCTATCTGCGTCTTGCCGAACAACGCGCGGGCGAGCAGCAGTGGCGGGAGAGGCTGCGCGAACTGAGCAGCATCGAGGCGGAGTTGGCGACGTCGCCCGATCCGCAGTTCCGGTTTCACTCGGGGACGCCGGCCTGAGCCGCGGATTCAGAGCCGTCGCAGACCTGCCAGATCGAACCCGCTCGCATCCCAGCGCAACACGCTTCCCTGGTCGTACCAGTCGCCCAGGACGATGCGCGTAGATTCGTGTCCGTCGACCTGCATTCGATGGACGGCCGGTCGATGTGTGTGCCCGTGCACGAGGAATCGCACATCGAACTTCCGAAACGTATCGGCCACGGCCTGATCGTTGACGTCCATGATGTCGGGCGCGCTCTTGTCCATGGCCTGGATATGGGCCTTGCTGCCCGCACGCATTTTTTCGGCGAGACGTTGGCGCTGACGCAGACTCAGGCTGCGCAGCAAGAGCTTGACGAGTGGATTGCGCACGATCCGACGCAGGCGTTGGTAAGCAGGATCATCCGTGCACAGCGTATCGCCATGCATGAGCAGCACGCGCTCGTCGTAGAGTTCCACGACTGTGCCGTCGCGCAGTAGCCGGGCACCGGTGTCGCGACAGAATCGCTTGCCGAGCAGAAAGTCCCGGTTGCCATGCATCACGTAGCAAGGTACGCCGCGAGACGTCAGCGTCTTCAGAGCTTCGATCGAGCGTTGCTTGTCGGCATCCGGATCGTCATCCCCAATCCATGCTTCGAACAGATCCCCCAGGATGTATAGCGCCTCCGCCTGCGCAGCTTCGCGCGCGAGAAAATCCAGGAATTGATCCGTGATGTCAGGACGCGAAGCGTCCAGATGCAGGTCGGAGATGAACAGCGTAGTCACGCGGTTTCAGCGCCCCGTCACTTGAGCTCTTCCATCTTCTCGATGATTACCGGCTTGAGCGGCACGTCTGACTCGAACGGGCCCGCATTGCCCGTAGCGGATGCGCCGATTTCGTCGATGACGTTCATGCCTTCGATGACCTTGCCGAAAACTGCATAGCCCCAGCGGCTCGTTTGCGGATCGAGCTGCGGATTGTCGGCGAGATTGATGTAGAACTGCGCATTGGCACTGTGGGGGTTGCTCGTGCGTGCGATGCCCACGGTGCCGCGTCGATTCGACAGACCATTGCCGGATTCGTTTGGAACGCTGGCGTGCACCGGCTTCTCGACGTACTCCTGGTCGTAGCCGCCGCCCTGTGCCACGAAGTTGGCGATGACGCGGTGGAAGATCGTCCCGTTGTAGTGGCCCTCGCGCACATACTGCAGGAAGTTGGCGACTGTGAGCGGTGCTCGCTCGCTGTCGAGTTCGATGAGAAAGGTGCCGAGGTTGGTGTAAACCCTGACCAGTTGCGCCTCCGCGGCGTGTGCACCGCTGATGCTGCAACAGACAAGAAGCAGGGATAGAAACAGTCGGCGCATGGTGTTGATCCGCGGCAGTGAGAAGGGGCGTCCTGCATCTTAGCAAAGCGTCCCCGCAGGACCATGAAGTACGGGTTGTGACTGACCTTGTCGGGCGTGCAATCGGCACCGAAGGTTCCGTCTGCATGGCCAGATGTGGGCGCCGCGGTGGATTGTCGCGCCGCAGTCGCTCGCTGGCATGCGTGGCGAGTCGAGCGCGGCAGATTTCTCAGGGCGACGATTGCGGCCAGCGTGTATAGAATGTCCCGCTGATGCGGCCAGGGTGGCCGCGCTTCGAAGCCCGGCACATCTCGAATAATGTCCGCGTCCGCGCTAGTTACACGGTTTGCTCCCAGTCCCACCGGTCATCTGCATCTGGGCAATGCCCGGACTGCGCTGCTCAATTATCTGGCGGCACGCCACGCGGACGGACAATTCATCCTGCGAGTCGAAGACACCGATGAGGCGCGCAGCTCTGAAGAGTTCATGCGCGAGCTGTTCGAGGATCTGCGCTGGCTCGGCCTCGACTGGGACGCCGGCCCGGACGTCGGCGGTCCGCATGACACCTATCGGCAGCAGCAGCGTCGCGGCATCTATGAGGAATGGCTGACACGGCTGGACCTGGCCGGGCTCACCTATCCATGCTTCTGCACGCCTGCGGAACTGAACATCGCACGCAAGCAGCAGCTGGCTGCGGGCAAGCCGCCGCGCTATCCCGGCACATGCCGGGATCTGACCGAAGCACAGCGCGCGGAACGCCTGGTCAGCGGCAAAGCGGCTGCGTTGCGCTTTCGGGTGCCGGCGGGGCAGATCGTGAGTTTCGTGGATCTGGTCCACGGCGAGCAGCGCTTCAACACTGACGACATCGGCGATTTCATCATCCGCCGTGCGGATGGCAGCACCGCGTTCTTTTTTTCGAACACCATCGACGATGCGCTGATGGGCGTGACACTGGTGCTGCGCGGCGACGACCACCTGACGAACACGCCACGTCAGATTCTGATCCTGCAGGCGCTCGAGCTGCCCATTCCGCAGTACGCGCACGTGGCATTGCTGCTGGGCATGGACGGCGCACCGCTATCGAAGCGTCATGGCGATCTGAGCTTGCGCGATCTGCGCCGACGCGGATATCTGCCGGGTGCGGTGCGTAATCATCTCGTGCGCCTCGGGCACAGCTGCGTGACGGATGGCTGGCTGGATGACGCGGCGATGAAGGCAGAATTTGATCTGCATCGTCTCGGGCGAGCCGCGGCCAGGTTCGATGAAGCGCAGTTGCGTCATTGGCAGAAGGAGGCGGTGGCGCGATTGTCCGAAGATGAGTTCCTGCGATGGGTGAACGGTCAGTTGCCGGCGGATCTCGAGCCAGCGCAGCTCAGCAGCTTCGTGGCAGCCGTGCGGCACAATGTGGAATTTCCCGCTGACTCACGCCTGTGGGCCGACGTGGTATTCGGCACGTTGCCCAACGTCGAAGTGGAAGCCTTCAACAGCATTCGTGAAGCGGGGGCGACATTCTTCGACGCTGCCCTCGATCTCTTCGGGACAATCGCTGATTTCAGACAGCTCGCGCGGGAGATCGGTCAGCGAACCTCGCGCAAGGGCCCGGCCCTGTTCATGCCTTTGCGCGCGGCACTGACCGGGGTAACACATGGGCCGGAGCTCGCGCCGCTCTTTGCGTTAATGTCGCCCGACAAGATCCGTCAACGTTTTTCCAATGCCCGGCGTCTGGCCGAGTAGTACATGCTGCAGATCTTCAACTCGCTAACCGGTCGCAAGGAACGCTTTGAACCGCTCGAACCCGGCGTCGTACGCATGTATGTGTGTGGCGATACCGTCTATGACTTCTGCCACATCGGCCATGCGCGCTCCAAGGTGGCATTCGATGTCGTGCGCCGATATCTGATGTATCGGGGCTTCAAGGTCACCTTCGTTCGCAACATCACGGATATCGACGACAAGATCATCAAACGCGCTGCCGAGAACGGCGAGAGCGTGCAGGCCCTGACGTCGCGTTTCATTGCGGCGATGCATGAGGACTATGACCGGCTCGGAATTCTGCGGCCCGATGCCGAACCGAAGGCCACCGAGCATATCCCCAGCATCATTTCGATGACGCGCACGCTCATCGACAAGGGATATGCCTACGTGGCGAGCGATGGCGATGTGATGTATTCGGTTTCAGCCTTCGAGGGCTACGGAAAGCTGTCGGGAAAACATCTGGCGGATCTGCGTGCCGGTGCGCGCGTCGCCGTCGATGCGGCCAAGCGCGATCCGCTCGACTTCGTCCTGTGGAAGCGCGCGAAACCGGGCGAACCGTCGTGGCCTTCGCCATGGGGGGAGGGGCGTCCGGGCTGGCACATCGAGTGCTCGGCGATGACGCTCGATCTGCTGGGTACGCGATTCGATATCCACGGCGGCGGGCTTGATCTGAAGTTTCCGCATCACGAGAACGAGATCGCGCAGTCATGCGCCGCGACGGACGACCAGTTCGCGACGTACTGGATGCACAACGGATTCGTGAATGTCGACAACGAGAAGATGGCCAAATCGGTCGGGAATTTTTTCCTGATTCGCGACGTGCTGAATTCAGGTCGCGTGCGCGATCCGGAAGTGCTGCGGTTCTTCCTGCTGTCCAGCCACTATCGCGGGCCGATCAACTATTCAGTGGTGCAGATCGAACAGGCGGACGCCGCACTGAGCCGGCTGTACACCGCACTGCGCGACGTGGAGCCCGCATCGGACTGGCAGCCGGGCGAAGCAACCTCGCGCTTCGAAACGGCCATGGACGATGATTTCAATACGCCGGATGCGCTTGCCGCATTGCAGTCGCTGGCGGGGGAACTGAACCGAGCCAAGAGCGCCGCGGAGGTTCAGCGTGCCGCAACGCTGGCAGCTGAACTGCGACATCTTGGCGGTGTGCTGGGCGTGCTGCGGCTCGACGCCGGTGAGTTTTTCCGGAAGTCCGCGACCGCCAGCGGGGGTGCACTGTCGGATGAGGCCATCGAAGCGCTGATCGCCGCCCGTCGCGCAGCGCGTCAGTCGCGGGATTTCAAGGAATCCGACCGCATCCGCAATGAGCTCACGCAGGCCGGCGTCGTGCTCGAGGACAAGCCCGATGGCACGACTGGCTGGCGTCGCAGCTGAGGGTTGCGGAGGCGCAATTTCCTTTTGACGCTCCCGGACCCCGCACGTATGATTCGCGGCCCGAGCGGGGGCGGCTTCTGGCGGGGCGTAGCGCAGTCTGGTAGCGCATCTGCTTTGGGAGCAGAGGGTCGGAGGTTCGAATCCTCTCGCCCCGACCAACTCGACCCCTTAAGTCGTGGGCGAATTGAGATTCCGGACTGCGCCCGTAGCTCAGCTGGATAGAGCATCGGCCTTCTAAGCCGAGGGTCGCAGGTTCGAGTCCTGCCGGGCGCGCCACTGGGCGCACGAGGCAGGGGAAGATCGCTGTAAAGCGGTCAGGTTTGGACGATGGTGGACGTAGCTCAGTTGGTAGAGCCCCGGATTGTGATTCCGGCCGTCGTGGGTTCGAGTCCCATCGTCCACCCCAGTTTTTCAAGGTTCTGTGGGCTGTTAGCTCAATTGGTAGAGCAGCTGACTCTTAATCAGTTGGTTATAGGTTCGAGTCCTATACGGCCCACCACTTCTCCAGATTGACGGCAATTGCCAGGCCGCGGCGTTCCACACCGGCGAGCCGGTTATGCCAGCTTTGCCGGCCCCGCCCGAAATCACCGAACATCGCCGTCAACTGCCGACCGTCACCGTTCTGCTCTCGGGTATACTCCGCGCCCCGCCGGCGCGGCGGACGTTTCCGCCGGCTTTACGGATGCGGATTTCGGCGAAAGTGGCGGAACTGGTAGACGCGCTGGATTTAGGTTCCAGTGGGTAACCCCGTGAGGGTTCGAGTCCCTCCTTTCGCACCAACAGGCGCCTTCGGATCGCGGCGGGCGCTGCAGACATTACTCATTGGTGACTTGAGGCAGGTTTCGACCATGCAGGTTTCAGTTGAATCGACCGGGGCCCTGGAGCGCCGGATGGAAGTGCAGG
>DASTRD010000254.1:0-18393 GCA_035761425.1 Povalibacter sp. | reverse complement strand
GAGACGCGGGAAGACGCGCCGGGCATTGCCCTCGAAGATCGCCTGCTTCGCCTCGGCGCTGATCCCCAACGCATCGATGTAACGCCTGGTGTCGTCGAAATAGTGGCCGGTCTGGGGATCGATGCCGCGCACGGCGCCGACCATCTCCGAGCCGAATACGATGTTGTCGATGTCGATCACCTTCACCAGCAGATCGATGCCGGGCTGGTGATACACGCAGGTGTCGAAAAACACGTTGCGCATCACATGCTGCGCCAGCGGCGGGCGCTTGAGCATGTCGGCGAGGCCACGATAGCGTCCCCAGTGATAGGGCACTGCGCCGCCCCCATGCGGAATGATGAAGCGCAGAGTGGGGAAGTCGCGAAACAGATCGCCCTGGATGAACTGCATGAATGCCGTCGTGTCCGCATTGATGTAGTGGGCGCCCGTCGCATGAAAATTCGGATTGCACGAGGCCGAGACGTGAATCATCGCCGGCACGTCCAGCTCGACCATCTTTTCGTAGAACGGATACCAGTGACGGTCGGTGAGCGGCGGTGCCGTCCAGTGTCCGCCCGAAGGATCGGGATTTAGATTGCAGCCGACGAAGCCGAGTTCGCTGACGCAGCGTTCCAGTTCGCGGATCGAATGCGCGATGGGTACGCCGGGCGATTGCGGCAACTGACAGACCCCGACGAAGTTTTCCGGATACAGATCGACGACGCGTTTGATCAGGTCGTTGCACGCTTCGGTCCATGCCTGCGATACCGCCTCGTCACCGACGTGGTGGGCCATGGCGGAAGCGCGCGGCGAGAAAATCGTGATATCGGCGCCACGCTCGCGCTGCAGGCGCAACTGATTCTTTTCGATGCTCTCGCGGATCTCGTCGTCGCTGACCGGGGTGCGCACGGCGGCAGGCGTCGTGGGGTCCTTCAGGTGTGCAATCTGCTGATCGCGAAACGTCTGATGCGCGGCAGGCGCCGTGGTGTAGTGACCATGACAGTCGATGATCAGCATGTGCTATTTCTCCGCAGCGGCGCTGAGCAGCCGGTCCAGCATTGATTCGAGGTCGGAAACATTCGCCAGTTCGCCGAAAGGCGCTGCCCACTGCTGGCGCTCCGCAGTGGCTTCGCTCATCCAGGGATGCAGACCGCTTTCGCGCACCGTGACGGCGACTTCGCGCATTTCCTCGGCACGCCGCGCGCCATGCTGGAGTGAGCGCGAGATCATGTAGCGCGCCAGCGAATGCCAGTCGCTGCCCGGCAGCAGATTCTGCAGCGACTGGATCACGGTCTCGTGAACGCCGTGCCGTCGTGCGGCCAGCAGCGATTCGGTCAGCAGCGCTTCCATGCCCTTGATGATGACGCTGCGGCACATCTTGGCTGCCGACGCCTGGCCGATGACTTCGCTGAAAACTTCCGTACCCGTGAATCCCAGCGGCCGCGCCAGTGCCGCAAAGCGCTGCGCATGCGGACCGCCGAGCAGGATGGGCGAAGCAATCCGCTTCGGCGCGATGGGCGCCATGATGGCGGCTTCGACGTAACGGCCACGGCCGGCCTCGATGATCGCAGCCGTCTGCTGTTTGACGACGGGCGACACGGAATTCAGATCGACGAACAGCGCATCGTCAGGCAGGTGCGCTGCTACCGACTGCGCGGCCGCAATGTCCTGGGCAGCGGTGACTGCGCTGATGACCAGCGCTGCGTCTGTCACGGCAGGTGCGGGACCGCTCGCTGCTTCGATGCGACAGTCGCGCGCGGCCTGCGACTGCGCACTATCGGGATCGGCGAACTGCACATCCCAGGCTCGAATTTTCTCGGCGCCATGTGCGCGCAGGTCGGCTGCGAGCGTGCGTCCCACTTCGCCGAATCCGATCAGGCAGATGCGCACTGGATTGCTCACCGCTGCCATATGCTGCCCGGCACGAACACTTCGCCGCTCATGAGTTTGCGCGCCGTTCGCAGCAGCGCGGCGCGGCGTACCGCTACGCTGTCAGCCTGGCTCTCGAGCTGCATTTCGCACGTAAAGAAGCCGGTGGGATGTTCCACTTCCACGCGCTGCTCGTTGCCGGTTCGCTGGAGATTGGCCATGCCATCGGCGATCGAGCCGGGCAGCACGCATGCAGTCGCCACACTGACGGCGCCGAGCACGCCGATCGATTCGTGTACCCGATGGGGAATGAAGGTGCGCGTCGTGATGGAACCGCCATGGCGAGGCGGCGAAATCAGGCACATCTTCGGCACCGTCTTTTTCAGCACATCGCCGAGGTTCATGGGCTCGCCGACGGCGAGGCGGATACGCTCGATCCGCGCCCTGAGCTCGGCATTGGCCTCGAGCTGCGCCGGTGTTTCATCGCCTGCCAGGCCGAAGTCGACCGCGCGCAGCAGCACGACGGGCATGCCGTTGTCGATGCATGTGACTTCGACACCATCGATGCGATCGCGCGGTGCGCCGGTGGGCAGCAGTGCGCCGCAACTCGAACCGGCTACGTCGAGAAATTCCAGGGGAACGGCTGCGGCAGTCCCGGGTACACCATCGATGCGGGTGTTGCCTTCGTATTCCACGACACCGTGCGGCGTTGCCACTGTGGCCACAGCGATGCCGCCTGTATTGACCATGCGAATGCGCACGCGTGTGGTATCGCCAGCGACCGGAACCAGTCCCTGCTCGATGGCCCACGGTCCGACGCCGGCAAGAATGTTGCCGCAGTTCTGACTGTCGCTGACTTCCGCCTTGTCGACCACGACCTGCAGGAACAGATAGTCGACATCGGCATCCGCCTGCGTCGAGCGGCTGATCACCGCGACTTTGCTGGTCAGCGGATGCGCACCGCCGACGCCATCGATCTGTCGTACATCCGGCGAACCCATCGCTGCCAGCAGCACGCGATCGCGCAGTTCCCGCTCGGCGGGCAGATCGGCGGCGTGAAAGTACAGTCCCTTGGACGTACCCCCGCGCATCAGGGTGCAGGCGATGGCTGTGAGCATGTGCGTTACACGTACTTCAGGCCTTTGGCGGCGAGCTTGTCGCGCATGCCATAGATGTCCAGACCGAGTTCGCCGGCCTTCAGGCGTGCGCGCACAGCGGCTTCTTTCTGTTCTCGCGCGACGCACAGCCCGACGACCCGCTCGGCATCCGCACGTGGCACGACGCACACGCCGTCGTCGTCCGCCACGATCACATCGCCCGGCGCAATTGCCGCGCCGGCACAGACTACGGGCACATTCACGCTGCCGAGCGTCTCTTTGACTGTGCCCTGTGCAGACACGTAGCGCGACCAGACCGGAAACTGCATGGCGGTGAGATCCCGCACGTCGCGGACACCGGCTTCGATGATGAGGCCGCGCACGCCGCGGGCGGCGAGGGAACAGGCCAGCAGTTCTCCGAAATAGCCGGTATCGCAGGCCGAAGTGGGGGCCACGACCAGAATGTCGCCGGCCTGACATTGTTCGACGGCGACGTGAATCATCCAGTTGTCGCCCGGCGGGATGCTGACGGTGACGGCGCTGCCGGCGATGCGCGCGCCGGGATAAATGGGTCGCATGTACGGCGCCAGCAGGCCGGTGCGCCCCTGCGCTTCATGCACGGTGGCGACGCCGGACTGAGCCAGCGCCTCTATGTGTTCGGATGACGCGCGCGCGATGTTGCGCATGACGACAGGCATGGAAGTCCCCCGCTGAACGTGAGCTTCATTGTGCAACCGGCGCGTATGCGCACGCCAATTGGAAATGAATCAGGGTCATAAGAGAAAGCTGATGCGCGCAGAACTGTGCGGCTTCAGGCGCTGCCGAGTGCCCGGACCTTTCTGCTGCGGTTGCCGGCGCCGACACCGCGCGCGTGCGAGCGCAGCAATTCGAGCAGACGATTCTGGGCGAGAGTGGGCTGCCAGTTGCGACGCATGGTGAGTCCGATCGAGCGGACGACCCGGCCGCGTGGATGGGGCAGAGCAGTCAGCATGCCCGCTTCCAGTTCGTAGTGAATCTGGTGGGTGGAGGCGAGCATGAGGTAGTTGCCTTCGAGCAGGAAGGCACGGGCGGCGACCATCGAATTGCATTGCACCGGTTGCGGCGGCGGTTCCATGCCGGCGTCGCGAAACAGCGCGTCGAAATGAGCGTGCAGCGGCGAAGTGCTGCGCGGAGCGATCCACGGGAACTGGGCCAGATCGGCGACCTGAAGTTTGCCGCGACGCCTGAGCGGGTGATTCGCGCTCGCCACGATCGACAGCACGTCGTCGAACAGATGTTCCTCGCGCACGTCGGGTGCCAGGTTCCGATCGCGCAGCGCTCCGATCAGTACGTCGGCCTCGCCAGAGCGCAGTGCGGCGAGCAGGTGTTCGTAAGTCCCCTCCATGATCGACAGCGCGTGTTCGGGATGGTCGCGCGCGAAGTCGATGAGTGTCACCGGCACGATGTAGCTGCGTGCGAGCGGCATCGCACCGATGACAGTGCGGCCGCTGCTGCGACCGCGCAAGGCATCGATGTCCGAGAGCGCCTGTCCGATTTCGTTGCAGGCCAGGCGCGCCTTGCGCGACAGCGCCTGAGCGGCACGCGTCGGACGTATTCCGAAGCTGGTGTGCTCGAACAGAGGGACGGCCACCGTCCGCTCGAGGGCGCGCGCGGTGCGGTGAAACGTGGCTTCGGCCACGCCGCTGGCACGGGCTGCGCTGGCAAAGCTGCCGTGCTCGACGAACTGAATGAGCGCCATCAGTTGCGCGTTGGTGATCTTGTGCAGCAGCTGCCTGGCGCCTGCTCTGGGCAGCCCCTGACCGCGACGCGCCTCGATCAGGCCTTCGTGGAGTTGTTCGAGGGCGCGATCGATGCGCGACAGACAGATTTCGGCTGCGGCGGTAATGGCGATGCCGCCCGTGCTGCGCACGAACAGCGTGGCGCCGAAATATCTTTCGATGCTGGCCACCGCCTGCGTGACGGCGGGCTGGCTCAAGTGAACGCTGCGTGCCGCGACGCCGATGCCGCCCAGGCGTGCGACTTCGCGGACCAGCTCGAGATGACGCAGATTGGGAATCACGGAAAGCGGCGGAACAATGTTGGCAGGACTGGCGACGCACCGAACGTCGCCAGTCTGCCGCAGCGGGACTAGAAGTTGTACTCCGCCGAGAGGTACCAGTTACGCGGCCGTGCGTAGATCGCCTCGGCATATCCGGCCGAGGTGCTGTACGAGGAGTTGCCGGCCACCCGGTAATCCTCGTCCGTGGCGTTGTTCAGGCCGCCGCGCAGCTTCCAGCCGCCGGACGCCCAGGTCACCGAGGCGTTGACCACGGTCACCGCATCGAGCTGTGCCACCTCCACGGAGTTCGCCGCATCGAAGTACATGCCATCGGTGTACGACACGTTGACCCGCGGCGTCAGTGTGCTGCCGCCGAGATCGAAGTCGTAGCCAATGCCCACGTTGCCCTGCCATTCCGGCGTGAACGGCAGCCGGTTGTTCGGGCCCACGGTCTGGGTGGTGCCCGGCACCTGGGCGATCTCGATGAACTTGTTGTCGTTGTAGCCGAGGCTGCCTTCGATCAGCAACGAGCCCGGCGCATACGTGAACTCCACTTCGCCGCCCTGGATGCGCGACTTGCCGGCGTTGAACAGCAGCGGCACGATGCCGAGCCGGTAGGTGAGCTGCATGTTGTCGTAGTTCGTGCGGAAGATTGCCGCGTTCAGACGCACGCTGCCGCCGAACTCGGACTTGATGCCCAGTTCGTAGGTCTCAGCCGTTTCCTCATCGAACGCCACCGGCACGTTGTCCGGCGGGGCATTGTTGTAGCGCTGGTTGAAGCCACCGCTCTTGAAGCCCTGCGACCAGCTCACGTAGCTCATGACGGAGTCGGTGAAGTTGTACTGCACACTGGCCGATCCGGTGGTCGAGCTGTACTTGTTCTCGAACGGCTGGAGCAGGATGTTCAGGCCCGGCCCGGCGACGTTCGGCGTGTTGTACGTGGTCGGCACGACGACGGGCGCAGTCAGCGGCGTCGTGGTGAACGACGTGATGTAGATGCCCTTGGTTTCTTCCGTGTAGCGCACGCCGGCCGTGAGGCTCAGCTTGTCGGTGGCGTTGAACGTCCACTGCGTGAAGGCCGCCCAGTTGTCGTTGTCGATCTGCGCTTCCTGATAGTCGCGCGAGCCCGGAATCGCACCCGAAGCGACCAGCGGAGGCGGCGCGGCAAACGGCACAGTGAGCAGATCGTTGATGCTTTCCTCGAAATAGAACGCGCCGATGACGCCCTTCACCGATCCCACGTCGAACAACGCCTGGAGTTCCTGACTGAACTGATCGCCGTCGCTGCCGTAGTCGGTATGCAGCACCAGCAGGCCGGTGTTGTCCGCGTCGCGTGCGCCCTGCCATTCGAGTTCGCGATAGGCGCTGATCGACTTGAGCGAGAAGGACGGGGAGATCTGCCACTGAGCGGTGGCTGAAACGCCCCAGTTTTCCAGCTCGCTGCTGGCCTTGGCATTGCCGCCGTTGGTGAAGTGACCCAGATCCCAGGTCGCATCGTTGGCGCAGCGCGCATCCACGACGCCCTGCGGCACCGAGGGCGGCGGGAACGTTGCACCGGGACAGCCGGCGCCGCGACTGGTCGCGGCCGGGAATGCCTGCGAACCGTTGATGGTGACGAACACGAACGGTGAGCCATGCTCGTCGGACTTCGTGTAATCGCTGCGCAGGATCAGACTGAAGTCATCGCTCGGACGCCAGCGCATGGAGCCCTGGAAGGTGTGGGTGTTCTCATTGCCGAGATCCAGTCCGTCGTAAACGCGGTGCACATAGCCGTCGCGTTCGCGCGTACCGGCAGAGACACGGAAGCCCAGCGTGTCGGAAACGGGCAGATCCAGCGCGCCGAAAGCTTCGCGCAGATTGTCATCGCCCACACCGACGCGAACCGTGCCGCCGAAGTTGTCGCCCGGCAGGGTGGTGGTGAGCAGCACGGCACCGCCGATGGTGTTGCGACCGAACAGGGTGCCCTGCGGTCCGCGCAGGATCTGCACGCCGGAGATGTCGCGGAAGTCCATGACACCGCCGACCGAGCGGCCCATGTACACCTCATCGATGTACAGGCCGACACCCGGATCGACGCCGGAGGAGCCGTCGCTCTGGCCGATGCCGCGGATGTACACCTGGGCCGCCGAGTTGTTGCCGGTCAGCGGACCGTAGCTCGCGAACTGCAGGTTCGGTGCGACCTGGTCGAGATCCTCGGTATTGGTGATCTGCTGGCGATCGAGCGCATCCGCGGAAAAGGCGGAGATCGCGATCGGCGTTTCCTGCAGCGACTCCTCGCGTTTGCGCGCCGTCACGACGATTTCTTCGAGCGTCGGACCGCCTTCGGCGGCCTGCGCGGGCTTCGGAATTGCGGCAATGCTGGTCGCGACCAGCACGCACGAGGCACGCAACGCGATGGATGTGGCGGCACGCAGCGCAGGTGAGCGCCGGGCCATGACTCGATGGAACATGACAGATCCTCCTTACCCTGAATCAGAGGCAATGCTGGCTGATGGATTTACGCTTCTGTCGCACTGCGCTCTGCCAGCGATGGCGCAGTGTCGGTGCGTTCGTTATGGGCCGCGGATCACCACGCTGCCCTGCTGTGACTGGACAGAGAGCGTCGGATCGCGGTCGAGAAATGCGATCAGCGCACCCGGATCGTCGGCATTGAAAACGCCGCTCATGCGCCGCTCACGCGTCGCCGCGCCTTCGATCACGAGCCGGGTGTTGTTGTAACGATTGAATTCGTCGGCGACGTTCGCCAGCGGTTCGTCGCGGAAGACCAGACGGCGTTCGCGCCAGGCCATGACGCGTTCCAGTTCCGCGTTCGTGTGATGCAGCACCTGACCCGTGGCGGAGACCTGCGCCTGTTCACCGGCATTGATGCGGTCGGCTGTCGATGTCTGGCCGTTGCCGCCTGCGGCTGCGCCGTCCAGGGATGACACCTGCACGATGCCCTCGAGAACGGCGACCGTGGTGGCGTCGGCGCCGCGATGCACATTGAACTGCGTGCCGACGGCCTGCACTGCGGCGCCTCCGGCGAGCACACGGAAGGGGCGCTGCGTGTCGTGCTGGACGCTGAACAGTGCTTCGCCCTGCACGAGTTCGATCACGCGCGCTTCAGGTGTAAAGCGCACGACCACGCGCGAACGTGTGTTGAGCGTGACCAGCGAGCCGTCGGGCAACTTGAAGGCGCGCTGCTCGCCGACACCGGTGACGTAGTCGGTGCCGCGGTCCACCAGGCCGAACCACAGCAGGCAACCCACCGCCAGCAGGGTCAGCGCCGCTGCCAGCCGCTGTCGCATCGGCCGCCATCTGCCCGGGGCAGCAGAAGGCTCGCGGCGATCGATCGCGACGCCGACGTCCAGCGGTTCCACGTTGCTGCGGGCGCTTGCCAGCAGTTGCGCCACATCGATCGCGCGGTTGCGGTCCATCGTATCGAATGCGTGCCAGGTGGCGGAGGCGAGCAGGAACTCCTCGACATGTCGCGGCGAGGCTTCGAGCCACGCGGCAAAGCGGGCCTGGTCGGCGCCGGGCTCCTCGAGTTCCAGGAGCCACTGCGCCGCCTCTTCGGCGATGCGTTCATCGATGGATGTCGACTGCGACGGCGTCACGTTGCGTTACCTGAAAACCTAGTCGGGCCAGCGCGCGTGCCGGCACAGGGCCACCGCGCGAGCCAGATACTTCTTGACCGTGTGTGCCGAGATCTCCAGTTGCTGGGCGATCTCCTGATAGGAGAGTCCGTCGCGCTTGCGCAGAACGAAAATGGCGCGGTACAGCGGCGGCAGTTGCTCCAGCAACGTCTCGATCTGCTGCTCGTTCGCAGTCCGTTCGCCCTGTTCATCTGCCGGTGCATCGCTCGCGGTGAGCGCCGCCTGATCGAGTGCATCGGAATCGAACGTGACCGGTTCGCGCTGCTCGCGCAGCCGGAACTCGGAGATCAGGTTGACCGCGATCCGGTACAGATAGGCCTTCGGCTTGCGGACCAGCTCGATTTTTTCCACCCGCAGCAGACGCAGATAGGCTTCCTGGGCCAGATCCTGCGCGTGCTGTGCGCTGCGCAGGCGCCGGGTGAGAAAGCGCTGCAAATCGACGTGATACTGCTCGCAGGCTGCGCCCGCGATGCTGTCCCGCCGTGTTGCCGGTGTGGTGATGCGCTTGCTCAACTTTCGGGTTCCCCCACCCGCGCTGGTGCTTGGGTAGTATGATGGTCCGGACACGCCAAACGGGGTACACGAAGTCGAAACCGATGACCGGAGCGCGTGTCGCGGGATCGACACCATGAGGTGTACTGGCGGATGTCGGTCTCAATCAACAAGCGTTTCTCAAGGGCCGAAGAGCCAGATATCGTGGGCGGGGGAAGGAGATTGACAGCATCCGGGGGTGCTGTGGCGACGGCCGTCGCCTGCGTGCTCCTTGCATGCGCCACGCACGGCGCCGAGACTCCGCGCTCCGCAACCACCGCCGTACTGCAACTCGATATCCCATCCCAGCCGATCGGCGATGCCCTGAGTCGCCTGGCGGAGGTGGCCGGCGTCCAGATCGTTTTCTATTCGGATGTGACCAGCGGTGTCAGAGCGCAGCGCCTCACCGGTGAGTACACGCTGGCTGCCGCGCTCGATCGGATGCTGGCGGGAAGTCCCCTCGAATATGAATTCCTGAGCGAACACACGGTCGCTGTGCGCGTGCGTGGCGAACGCGCCCGTTCAGCGCCCCAGTCGGCGGCGACGCCGAATGTCGATGCCGGCGGGCGAGCATCCACGCCGCAGGCTGCGACGCCAGTGGCCAGGGATCGCGAGCGTGCTGCGGACAAGCGCGATCCGCTGGAACTGGAAGAAGTCACGGTGACTGCGCGTCGACGCTCGGAAAGTCTGCAGGACACACCGGTCGCAGTAACCGCGTTCAGCGGCGAGGCGCTCGAACTGCGCGGTGTCCGCTCCACGGACGCGCTCGCACAATTCGTTCCCAACCTGCAGTTCGATGGTTCGGCACCGCTCAGCGGTGCTGCCTACAACGCCACCATCTTCATCAGGGGTGTGGGTCAGAACGACTTCGCGATTTTTTCCGACCCCGGCGTCGCTGTGTATCTCGACGGCGTGTATCTCGGGAGGTCCATCGGCGGCGTGATGGATCTGCTCGACCTGGCGCAGGTCGAAGTGCTGCGCGGACCGCAGGGGACCCTGTTCGGACGCAATACCATCGGTGGCGCCATCATCCTGCACTCGCGGCAACCGGACGGTGACACCGGCGGTGAGGTCTCCGTTACGGCCGGCAATCTCGATCGGCGCGAAGCGCGCGCGGTCCTCAATCTGCCGGTCACGGACACTGTGCTCACGCGCTTCACCGCGGCGACGCTGCACCGCGACGGCTACGGGCAACGACTCACGGATGCAACGCAACTCGGCGACCGCGATGCCGCGATCGGGCGCGCACAGATCGCATGGCATCCGTCGGAGAAGTTTGCGGCCGCCATGACGCTCGATGCCACGCGCGTCCGGCAGAACTCCGCACCTCTGACGCTGATCGACGTCGCTGGCAGCGGCGTGCCGTATCTCAATCTCTACAATTCGCTCGTCGCGCCTTCGCAGGGGATCGTTGCGCCGGATGGCGGCACGAGCATCGATCGCAGCTGGGTGACCGGCAATCGCGACACGACGTATGCCAGCGGACGCAGCGTCAATGACCTCGACTCCATGGGCGCTGCGCTGACGCTCGAATGGCAGATTGGCACCACCGATTTCAAGTCCATCACGGCCTGGCGCAGCCTCAGGGCCGTCTTTGCACGCGATGGCGACAACACGCCGTTCACCTTCCGCGAAACTTTCAACAACGATACCCAGCAGCAGCTCAGTCAGGAACTGCAATGGTCCGGCTCGAGCGAGGGGCGACGCCTCGAATGGGTCAGCGGCCTGTATCTCTTCAATGAGGATGCGACGGAGAATGGCCGGGCAATTCTGGCGCCGGGGCTGTACGAGGCGCTCGAGTCCCTCGATCTCGAACCGGGCTACACGTGGTGCGGATTGTCGGGTAGCAACCCGCGTCCCGCGCAGGAGTGTCCGCCAGCGCTGCGCTTCGGTGGGCCGACCTATCACGACAACGATGTGCTGGCCGATCTCGACGTCGATCTTCACACCCGTGTGGAGAATCGATCGGCCGCGCTGTTCGGGCAGGGCACCTGGCGTTTCGCCGGGCGCTGGAGTGTGACGGCCGGACTGCGCTGGACATTCGATGAAAAGGAACTGGAGCTGGTGCATCGCCGGCTCGCAAGCGGCGCCTATGTCGTCGGCGCGCCCGGCACGCAACGAATCTTCTCCACGTCCTGGGCAGAGATCACACCCAAGCTCGGGCTCGAATGGCAGATATCCGACGACGCCATGACATACCTGTCGTATGCGCGTGGCTACAAAAGCGGTGGATTCAACGGCAGGCCGCTGGCAGGCATCGAGGAAGTGCTTGCGCCCTACGACCCCGAAGTTGTCGATAGCTATGAGTTCGGCGCCAAGACCCGCTGGTTCGATGGGCGCATGACGGCGAACGCCGCGCTCTTCTACAACGAATATCGCGACATGCAGTTGTCGATCAATGCCACGCCGCAGAATTTCGTGCGCAACGCGGGCGCTGCGCTGATCCGCGGCGGAGAACTCGAAGTGGCTGCGCGGCTGGCGCCGGGCCTGGATCTGAATTTTGCGCTCGGCCTTCTCGATGCCCGCTACACGCGTCTCGATCCGCAGCTTGCCACGCTGCGTCCGCCGCTGACGACCGACAAGCACCTGATCAAGGCGCCGTCGACCACGCTGTCGAGCGGCTTGCAGTATCGATGGAATATTGCGCCGGGCACGCTCACGCTGCGCGCCGATTACATGTACCGAAGCAGGGTGTATCAGGACGTGTTCAACGATCCGCGTCTGTTGCAGCCCGCGTTCGATGTCGTGAATGCGTACGCGGCATTCACCACGGCCGACCGTCGCTGGGAACTTGCGCTGTCTGGCACGAACCTGGGCGACGAACGCTATCGGCTCTCAGGAAATTCCAGTGTCGGCTTCGGTCTGGCCGAAACCACCTTCTGCGCGCCACGCGAGTTCGGCGCCACACTGCGCATGCGATTCTGATCAGCCTGTCATCCGGCCTGCCGGCCGTTCGAATTGCGCGGTGGAAAAAAGAACCCGGGGTGCGAAATCGCCTGGGCGATACAAGGGGGGCGTAGCGGCAATCGGCAGCCCCGGGTTCCGTCAACGGGTGCTGTTCAGTACGTACATGCTCACGCTGTAGCGCGGTACCGTGATTTCGTGCGGCAGCCGGCTGATTTTCCGTTCCACGATTTGCACCGCCGAGGGTTGTCCCGGCGTGGCGGCGTAGTCGAGGTCGGGATGTGCGAGCTGCAGCAACTTGCCGCCGCGTGCGAGGTTGGCGCCATCGACGGTCAGCAGCAGTTGCTGGTCGCTGTCCGATGGATTGATCACTGCAATGGTCAGCTGCGATCGATCCTGGGACCACGCCGCGGCAACATCGAGCGGGTAGGTGTCGCTGCCGGCATTGACGACCGGATCTTCACCGCCGGGCGGGAACGTCGGCTTCGGTTGCGGTCGATTGCCGTGCACGGCAACGGGCAGCTTGCCGAAATTGCGACTGTAGAGTTTGAAGAGCTGGCCGGTGGGATTGAGCTCGGCTTGATTGCGCGTCGCACTCACCATCGACGTGCCGAAGGTGAACGCCGCCGCCTGGAACACATCGGGGTGCCGGAACATCTCGTGGAACACCCACGCATACGCGGGCACGACCTTGTACGAGTTCGGCGGCAGGCCGATCAGTGCCCACTCATCGATGTTGATGGCAATGTGCCTGTCGCGCAGTTCCGGAATGCGCTGCAGATAATCCTGCCAGGCTTCGTACTTGATGCGCACGTGATTGGCCGGCCGGCGCATCCATTCCACCAGCGGCATCTGCGGCATCGGTACCTGCTCAGCCTTCTCCAGATCGAAATAGGTGCCGGCATAGTTGTAGAAGTGCTCGCTCACCTGGTCGATGTAATCGAGCGAGTGCACGAGCATGTAACCTGTCCAGTCCGCCGCAGACAGCGGTTCCGGGATCAGCGATTTGCCGAAGCGCAGCGACTGCTTCGCCGAGGTCATGGTGTCGGGCATCGCACCGCCGGCGACCAGCGTGATCGACGGATCGACCTTGCGCATCGCCTTCGCGAAATTCTCGTGTTTGTGTACGAACTGTGTGACGGGCATGGCGCCGAACTGCCAGTCGCCCCACGGTTCATTGCCGATGCCCCAGAGCTTGACGTTGTACGGCTCGGGATGCCCGTTGCTTGCCCGCAGCTTGCCCATCGGTGTCGAGACATCGCCGTTGGTGTATTCGACCAGTTGCGCTGCGGACCACGCATCGCCGAAACCGGCGCTCGCCGTGATGTACGGATCGACGTTCATCAGGCGGCTCAGCGTCAGGAACTCGTCGGTGCCGACATCGTTCGGCTGCACCGAACCGCGTACCGGATCCATGATGGGCGGGCGCTTGTCGCGCGGGCCGATTGCGTTGCGCCACTCGTGCGCCGAAACGAAATTGCCGCCGGGGAATCGATAGACGCCCGCATCGATCTGCTTCAGTGCCGCGAGTACTTCTGCGCGGAAGCCTTCCACGTTGTCCGCGGGCATGAGCGAGACCGCGCCGATGCGCACGACGCCCTTGCCGGTCGCCGTGATTTCGATCGACGCATCTTTGGTATCCACGACACCGGTGAAATGCAGGGGATAGCGGGTGTACTCATCGGTCAGTGCGGGCAGCGTGATCGTCTGCCTCGCCGCAGCGTTGCTGCCTGAGATGACACTGACCCGCAGGGCCGTACTCCGATCGCCGCGAGCCACGATGTGCCCGTCGTATTTCTTGCCCTTGAGCAGCCACAGACCGTTCTGCCTGAACCCCACGGCCGTTTCGCCGGATGCCTGAAGGCGCGGCGAATGTTCTCCGACATATGCGTCGGCGGGTTCAAGCGTTACCGCGTCAGGGGAACCCAGGCGGATCCAATGACGCTCCTGACCGAAGATCAGCGCGCGCCGATCGGTCGGGGGAGGAGGCTCGGCATCGAGAATGGGACCGTAGAACTTGCGGTCATCGAGCATTTCAGCCCACAGGCCATGATTGACGATGGGGCCGATATGCTCGAAAAACTGGCCGTATACGTGCTGCGAGATCGGCGTCGCCGACACGTCCGCAGCGTCGACCGTGACGCTTACAGGCCCGGTGTCCGCAGCATGGCCGACAATCGCCAGCGACGCGATCGCACCGGCCAGCGTCAGGCGTGCGAGGTTCTTCATCCCCCCTCCGTGCATGTTGTCTGAGTTATGCAGTCTGTTGGATAGTGGTAGCGATATCAATGCCGGCGCGCGACTCTCAGAGAAAACGGCAGGAGCATGGGCGGTGATCTCCTGAACAAGCTGCGGTAGTCGGGCGGTTATGCCCGAGCGGCGTTTGCAGTGCAGACATCGATCGCCCAGGGCAGGGCAATGGCAATTTGCCAACACAATGCCGTTGTGCGGCGTCGCGGCGACGCAACCGCAGATCGCCGGCGCCGCCTTTTTGCCTGATTTTCAGGGCTTGCGAAATCGCGTCTTCCGCGGAGCAGGAACGCGCCGCACCAATCTTTACGGCCATCGCAGGGAGAAATTGTGTACAAGCCACGCAGCGCATTGATTCGAAAGAGCCAGGACGCAGCTGTTGCGAGGTTGATACAGGCCCTCCCGTTTCTTTATATGTACGAGTATTGACGCCGGCAACACACTGGTGCGAGGATCGGTTTTGTAGAACAAATCGATCGGCAAGCCGCGTTCTGCGGCCCTTACCACACAGGGGAAAATCTCCAATGAGACTGCACAAGGCAAAGACCGTGCTGGCAGGCACCACAAGCTTGTTAGCGCTAGCATCGACTGCGTATGCGGCGGACACTGCGAGCACAGGAGACCAGCTCGAAGAGATCATCGTTACCGGTATCCGCGGCTCACTGCAGCGCAACCTGGACATCAAGCGCGAAGCTTCGGGCGTTGTGGATGTCATTACGTCCGAAGACATCGGCAAGTTTCCGGACTCGAACGTCGCTGCATCGCTGCAGCGCGTGCCGGGCGTGTCGATTCAGCGCTCGGGTACGCGCGGCGAGCCTACCGGCATCACGGTGCGCGGCTTCGGCGGCGACTTCAACGAGACGCTGTACGACGGTCGCCGCATCTCCACTGCGACGGGCGGTCGCTCGGTAGATTTCAGCACCGTCGGTGCTGACTTCGTCGGCGCGTTGAACGTCATGAAGACTCCGGACATCACACTGTCCAGCAGCTCGATCGGCGCCACGGTCAACATCCAGTATCCGAAGCCCTTCGATCATCCCGGCGGCCGCTTCGTGGCGAGTGCGTCCGGCTCGATGCAGGACGAAGCCAGCGAAGTCTCCCCGACGCTGGGCATGCTCTACAGCACCACGTTCGCCGACGACACGATGGGCTTCCTCATCGACGGCATCTACACCGAGCGCAACACCGACAGCAATCGCGTGTTCGTGTCCGGCTGGGAAGGCGGCCGTTTCGCTCCCTGTCAGCTCACCACGACCTGCGGAGAGGGTGACCTTGCCGACGCCAACAAGACCATCATCGGCTGGTGGCAGCAGCAGTACGGCGCCGAGCAGGCGCAGGTCAACGACAAGCGCATCGACGGCCGTGTCGCCTTCCAGTGGCGTCCGTCCGATCGCGTGCTGCTGACCGTCGATGACAACTACTCGCGCCAGAAGATCGTCACGAACACGTACGGCTTTGCGCTGTGGTTCGGTCTGAACGATCTGCGCAGCGTGGATCTCGACCAGAACGGCACCGTCGTCGACTTTGTGCAGCCTGGCACTCCGATGGATCTGAACGCCAGCATCAACACTTCGCTGGTGCGGACCAATCAGACGGGCGTGAACCTGAAGATCGAAGCATCCGACAACCTGAGCTTCGACATCGACGCGTCCTATGCCAAGAGCTGGCAGAACCCGGGCGGCGAAGGCTCCGACGGCGCCGACATCGGCTACGGCGGCGCACTCGGCACCGCGCTGGGCGTTCGCGTGCTGGGCGACAGCAGCAACACGCTGCCGCAGCTCACGACATTCGGCCCGGCCGGCGACCAGTCTCGCTACCTGGATCCGACGGTGATCGGCTCGCACGTGCTGGTGCGTACGTCGCAGGAAAACACCGATACGTTGAAGCAGGCCCGCTTCACCACGACCTGGAAGCAGGACGATCTGCGCCTGGACGTCGGTGCGTCCTACCTGGAGGACAACTTCACGCTCCAGAACAGCAATACGTTCGCCAACAACTTCTGGCAGGCCTACTCCGGCTACGGCGCTCCCTCGGGCCGCAGTTCGGGTGTGGTCGTTCCGACCAGCATCTATCACGGCACGATCGGCACTTCCGGCCTGATTCCGGGCTTCTCCGGCGCAGGCTCGTTGCCGCCGTCGTTCCTGATCTACAACCCGCGCGAGCTGTACAGCTTCCTGGAAGGCCTGGGCAACCCGCAGACGCAGACCATCGACGGCTTCAACTACGGTTGCTGCAACTACACCGGTTCGCTGGATCTCCAACTCGATCCGGGCAGCATTCAGGACATCACCGAGAAGACGTTGTCGGCCTTCGTGCGTGCGAACTTCGACACGCAGGTCGGCACGATGCCGTTCCACTTCAGCGCAGGCGTGCGTGAGGAACATACGGATGTGTCGTCGTCGGGCGTCGGTCGCCTGCCGATTCTGCTGACCCAGAGCGAGGCGGACCCGACCCTGCTGACGACCACTTACTCGCCCTCGCAGCCGATCACGACCAAGAGCAAGTACTCGTACCTGCTGCCCAGCCTGGACATGAAGCTGGAGCTCACGCCTGACTGGCACCTGCGCTTCGACGCATCGCGAACGCTCACGCGTCCGGCGATCAACTTCCTGACGCCGGTGCTGAACGTCGGCTCGCTGCCGCGTGTCGGTGCTCTCACGGCTACGGGCGGCAACCCGGCGCTGAAGCCGTACCTCTCGGACAACTTCGACTTTGCAGTGGAGTGGTACTACCAGCAGAACTCCTATGCGGCAGTCGACTTCTTCGTCAAGGAGGTCACGAACTTCATCGTGCAGGGAACCCAGCGTCAGACCATCAATGGCGTGATCGACCCGACCACCGGCCAGCCGGCGGTGTACACGGTGTCGCAGCGCGTCAACGGGCCGGATGCCACGGTCGACGGCGTCGAACTGGCGTGGCAGCACGTCTTCGGCGATTCGGGCTTCGGCTTCAACGCCAACGTCACGCTGGTCGATACCGACAAGCCCTACGATCGCGACGATATCTCCCAGAGCGGTTTTGCGGTCACGGGTCTGGCGGACTCGGCAAACCTGATCGGGTTCTATGACAAGAACGGCTTTGAGGTGCGTGTTGCCGCCAACTGGCGCGATGAGTACCTGCTGCAGTTCGGTCAGAACCAGAACAACTCGGCATTCGGTGCCGAGCCGACGTTCGTCAACTCCAGCCTGCAGATCGATCTGAGCACGAGCTATCAGTTCACCGATCAGCTCAACGTGTTCTTCGAGGCGATCAACGTCACGAACGAAACGCTGAGCACGCACGGACGCTACGACAATCAGCTGCTCGACGTGTTTGCGTACGGCCGTCGCTACGCACTGGGTTTGCGCTTCAAGATGTAGTCGGTCAGGCTACGCGGGGGGCGTCGGCATGCGCCGGCGCCTCCCGTTCTGTCTGATGTCCGACTTCCTGGATGCGAAGGCTCATGGTTCGTCCTGTCCGAAAAGTAGTGATTGTGGGCGGCGGCACTGCCGGCTGGCTCACCGCCGGAGTGATCGCAGCGCGGCACCGCAGCCGGATGCCCGCAGGATTCAGTGTCACGCTCGTCGAATCCCCGAACATACCGACCATCGGTGTGGGCGAGGGCACCTGGCCGACGTTGCGTACCACGCTCTCGCGCATCGGTGTTTCCGAAACCGATTTCTTTCGCGAGTGCGATGCGGCCTTCAAGCAGGGGGCCTGGTTTGCCCGCTGGACCCGCAATGAGCCGACGGATGGCTATTACCATCCGTTGATGCTTCCGCAGAATTTCTCCCAGCTCAATCTGGTCCCGTACTGGCTGGCCGAGGGCGGTCAGCGAAGTTTCTGCGATGCCGTGTGTCCGCAGGGCCGCCTGTGCGACGACGGACTCGCGCCCAAGACGGTGGCCACCGCCGAATACGATGCGGTCGCCAACTATTCCTATCATCTCGACGCCGGCAAGTTCGGCGCCTTTCTGCAGCGTCACTGCTGCGAGAAGCTCGGTGTGAAACATGTGCGCGCCGACGTCCGCCGCGCGCTGCTCGCCGAAGACGGCGATATTCGCGCACTCGACACAGAGCAGGCCGGCGAGATCGAAGGCGATCTGTTCGTC
>DASTRD010000253.1:0-15404 GCA_035761425.1 Povalibacter sp. | reverse complement strand
CGTCCTACATCGAATGCACGCTGGCGCAGATCTACAAGCAGAAGGATGACCATGGCCAGTACCGCGGCGGCCCCGCGTACTACATCGAAAAGGGCATGGGGCAGCGCTGGTTTGCGGTCATTTTTGCGATCTCGGCCATCGTCGGTACCGGCCTGCTGCTGCCTACCGTGCAGGCGTTCGAGATTGCCAGCAGCGTAGCGAATGCCTGGAATATTCCGGCATGGACGAGCGCACTCGTCGTGGTGATCGGGCTCGGCGTCATCATCGTCGGCGGCGTGCGCCGCATCGCCACTTTTGCCGAGATCGTGGTGCCATTCATGGCGCTCGGCTACATGATCCTGGCCATCTTGATCATGGTGCTGAACGCAGATCAGGTGCCGGCGATGTTCGCACTCATCGTCGACAACGCATTCAATCCGAACGCTGCGTTCGGCGCGATTCTGGGTCTGGCCGTTCAGTGGGGTGTGAAGCGCGGTATCTACGCGAACGAGGCCGGACAAGGAACCGGGCCGCACGCCGCCGCAGCAGCGGAAGTTTCGCATCCGGCGAAGCAGGGCTACGTTCAGGCGTTCTCGATCTACTTCGACACGGCCATCGTCTGCACATCGACCGCATTCATGATCCTGTCGACCGGTCGTTACAACGTCATCAATCCGGATACGCACGCCGTGCTGCGGGAAAATCTGCCGCGCGTGGTCGATGCGACCGGCGCACTCGTGCCGGCTCCGGCGGGTTCTGGATATACACAGGCGGCCATCGAATGGGTGTTCCCGGGCTTCGGTGCCAGCTTCGTGGCGCTCGCCATCCTGTTCTTTGCCTTCACGACCATCGTCGCCTACTACTACATGGCTGAGACGAACCTCGAGTACATCGCGCGCAACAAGGCGCCCCGCTGGTCGATCACGCTGCTCAAGATACTGATCATGCTCTCCGTCGGGTTTGGCGCCGTATGGAGCTCGGAAGGCGTCTGGTCGCTCGGCAGCGTGGGTGTGGGCATCATGGCGTGGCTCAACATCATCGCCATCATCATTCTGCAGAAGCCCGCCCTGCAGGCGCTGCGGGATTACGAACAGCAGAAGCAGGCCGGTGCGGATCCCACATACGATCCCGAGAAGTTCGGGATCGCCAACGCAGGCATCTGGCACGAGATCAGTGCGAAGGCGAGGGATCGCGCAGCGATCGCACCGCAGAAATAGTGCGATCTCACCGGCTCCCGTCGATCTGAAGCCGGATGCGCGCCAGATACTGATGGGACGTCATGAACAGCGTGCGGCCATCTTCACCGAAGGCGCAGTTCGAGATGGCCGTGCCGGTGCGGATCATGCCGAGCCGCTTGCCGTCGCGATTCATGACCAGCACGCCGCCCGGTGCGGTCGCAAAGACCGTACCGTCGCCGGTGATGCGCAGGCCATCGGGCAAGCCGGGATTGTGCTCTCCCATGAGATCGCTCACGTCGGCGAACACGCGCTTGTCGGTTGGTTCGCCTCTTGCGTTGAGCGTGAACGCCATCCAGACCGGCTGGTCCGGATCCGAGTTCGCTACCAGCAGCGTGCGTTCATCCGGCATCAGCGACAGGCCGTTCGGATACGTCATGTCGCGATCCAGCAGATGCAGGCTGCCGTCGGGGTCGATTCGATAGATGCCGTTGAAGTCGAGTTCCTTGTGGGGCGAGGCATTGCGACCCTCGAGCCCATACGGCGGATCGGTGAAGAAGATCGTCCCGTCACTGCGCTTGATCACGTCATTGGGACTGTTCAGGCGCTTGCCGCCGAAGTGAGTGGCCAGCGGGGTCTTCTGCCGGGTCACGACATTGAAGCGCACGACCATGCGATTGCCGTGATCGCACATCAGGATGGTGTCGTGGCTGTCCGGGAACAGTCCGTTGCAGCCGGGTTCGGCGAAGATGCCGGGCTCGCTGCCGGTGTAACCCGACGGCCGCAGAAATACGCTCAGCCCGTCCTGCTCGGACCAGCGATACAGGGTGTTGCCCGGCACGCAGTCGAACAGCAGATAGTTGCCGGACTCGACCCACACGGGCCCTTCCGACCAGATGAATCCCTCTGCCAGTTTTTCGATGTGCCAGCGCTGCGGCACGATGGCGTCGAGCGCCGGATCGAAACGTTCGATGCTGCCGCGAAACGCCGGAGCTGCAGTGGTCATGAGGGGTCCGCTCGCGAAGTGGAGGGTCGATTGCAGATCGTCCACAGTGTAGTGCACGACTGGATGACCGCTTGTTGTGAGGCGACCATGCATCGTAGTCTGCGAAACTGAAAAGCCGTAGATTTTCGCGCTGATGGGTACGATAGAAATTGTCCTGGCCATGCTGGTGGCCGTGGTAATCAGCGGCATTCTGGTGCGCCTGCTGCCCCTGCCGATTCCGACACCTCTGGTGCAGATAGCACTGGGTGCCGCCATCACCTCGATGCTGGACCACAAGGTGGTGCTGGATCCACAGGTGTTCTTCCTGCTGTTCCTGCCACCGCTGCTGTTCCTGGACGGCTGGCGCATTCCCAAGGAAGGCCTGACCCACGATCGCGAGATGATCCTGGAACTCGCCTTCGGGCTGGTCATTCTTACAGTCCTGGGCATGGGGTGGTTCATTCACTGGATGATTCCCGCGATGCCGCTCACCGTGGCGTTCGCGCTCGCGGCCATCGTTTCACCCACCGATCCGATAGCGGTTTCCTCGATCACCGAGCGCGTCGCGATGCCCAAGCGCATCCAGCATGTGCTGGAAGGCGAATCGCTGCTCAACGATGCGTCGGGCCTGGTCTGCTTCCGTTTTGCCGTGGCGGCGGCCCTGACCGGCACATTTTCGCTGACCAGCGCCGCATTGACCTTCATATGGGTAGCATTCGCGGGCATCGCGACGGGCGTGGGCGTGACGTGGGCAGTCGCTCATCTGAAGAATTTCATCAGCCGGCACTTCGGCGAAAACCCCGGTTCGCAGGTGCTGATCAGTCTGCTGATCCCGTTCGCCGCGTATCAGGTCGCCGAACACCTGTATTGCTCGGGCATTCTCGCGGCCGTCGCCGCAGGCGTCACCATGAGCTATTCGGAACTGTCTGGCCGCGCGCTCGCGAGCACGCGCATGCAACGCACCGCGGTGTGGGATACCGTGCAGTTTTCCCTCAACGGCGTGATGTTCGTGCTGCTGGGCGAGCAGCTTCCCGGCATTCTGGAGAGCGCCGTCACGACGGTGCAGCAATCCAATCACGACAACCCGTGGTGGCTGGCCGTGTACGTGCTGGCCATCAACCTGGGTCTCGCCTCCCTGCGTTTCGCATGGGTGTGGCTGTCGATGTCGTTTTCCGCGTTCACGGTACGACGGCGTCGTATCGAACCCGCGGGCGTGCCGAAGTGGCGTACGGTGGCCGCCATATCCGTCGCCGGTGCGCGCGGCGCGATCACGCTCGCGGGCGTGCTGACATTGCCACTGCTGCTCGATGACGGGACGCTGTTTCCGGCACGCGATCTGGCCATCTTCCTGGCCGCCGGCACCATCATTCTTTCGCTGGTTGCAGCCAGCATCGGCCTGCCGCGATTGCTGGCGGGACTCAACGTGACGGAATCGGGTGAGGGCGATCAGGAAGATCGCGCGCGCGTAGTGGCTTCGGAAGCGGCCATCCAGGCGATCGAGCAGGTCGTGCACGAGCAGGCGGTGCAGGAACAGGCGGACGACGGTCAATCCGACATCGATCTGTATGCCGAAGCGGCGGCGCGCATCATGGATCTGTATCGGCATCGCATCGAGAGTCGCACCGGCACGGAGGAAAAGGCGCAGCGGCTGCGTCGTGGCGATACCATCGAACGCCAGTTGCGACTGAACGGATTGAATGCCGAGCGCGAAGCCATTTTTGCCATGGCACGCGCCAACACCATTTCCGATGAGATCTCGCGCAAGCTGGTACGCGAGATCGATCTGATGGAGGAGCGGCTGCGCTGATGTCGCAGCCGTAAGGTTTTCCCAAAAACATCCGGCCGGGCAAGCCGGCCGGATGGAAACTACCGATAACCCAGTTACTCGCGGTAGCCGTTGATCTTCAGCTTTATCCGCGCAATGAAGTTGTGCGAGGTCAGATACAGCATGTGACCGTCGTCGCCGAACACGCAGTTGGCGATGACATCGCCCGTCTGGATCTGGCCGAGGCGTTTGCCGGTGGGATCCATGATGAGAATGCCGCCGGGCGAACTTGCGAACAGGGTGCCGTCCCCGGTGACGCGCATGCCGTCGGGCAGGCCCTGAAGCTTCTGTGCGACGAGATCGCTGGCGTCGGCGAACACTCGCTTGTCCTGAACTTCGCCTTTCTCATTCAGGCTGTACGCCATCCAGATCGGGCGCTGCGGATCGGAGTTCGAGACATACAGCGTGCGCTCGTCGGGAGACAGCGCGATGCCGTTCGGAAATCTCAGCTCACGATCGAGTACGTGCACGCTGCCGTCCGTGTCCACGCGATACACGCCGTTGAACGGCAGCTCCTTGTGTTTCGAAGCGTCGATGCCTTTCAGTCCATAGGGCGGATCGGTGAAAAACAGCGTGCCGCTGCGGCTGCGGATCACGTCGTTGGGGCTGTTGAAGCGTTTGCCTTCGAACTGCGTCGCCAGCGGAGTCTTTTCCCTGGTGACGACATTCATGCGCGCGACCATGCGGTTGCCGCTGTCGGCAAGCAGAATGGTGGTGGCACCATCCGCGAACAGCCCGTTGGCGCCGGGTTCGCGGAAGATGGACGTATCCGAGCCCTCGAATCCGGACGGCTTGCGGAACACGCTCAGGCCATCCTTCTGCGACCAGCGATACATCGTGTTGGCGGGCACATCGTCGAACAGCAGATAGCCGCCGTTGCCGATCCACACGGGACCTTCCGACCAGGTGAAACCGTCAGCCAGCTTCTCGATCTTCCAGTCGGCGGGGACGATGGCGTCGAGCGCGGGATCGAACTTGCGAATGTTGCCGAATGCGGTGGGCGCGGATTCTGCGCTCCACGCTGGCAGCGCGAAGCTCAGCGCGAGCAGGGTGCTGGCCGCCCAGACGCGTGCGTGCGGTCGTTTCATGCGGGGTCTCCGTAGTTGATCAGTGACACGGCCGCAGTCCTGGCTGCGGCTTCATTTCAGGGCATGCAGCGCGATACGGCGACCTTCCTGCCCGAGCAATCACGACGGCGACTCTGCACGACTCACCGGTTGACGGCCGAAACGCACTCTACCGGTACGTGCAGGGCGCGCCAAGACGCCACAGGACAGGTGACAGGTGACAGGCGGCCGGTCGCAGGCGACAGGTGACAGGGGACCGACAAGAGGCGGGGTTGTAATAAATCGCCGGCTGCGCGGGTCTTCGCTTGGCGGCGGTTGCTCCGATGCGGCCGCGCGCCGATGATGTTCGTCACCCGCCCGCTATCAGGAGCTCGCTCTCATGAAACGTCTGATTGGCCTGTTGTTCCTTGCTGTTGCATTGCCCGCCCTGGCGGCGCTCAAGGCCGGCGACGTCGCGCCGGATTTCAAGGCACCCGCTTCGCTCGACGGCAAGACGTTCGAGTTCTCGCTGCAGGAGCAGCTGAAGAAGGGTCCGGTCGTCGTGTATTTCTACCCTTCGGCGTACACCGGGGGCTGCAACCTCCAGGCGCATACCTTCGCCGTCAACCACGACAAGTTTGCGGCCGCCGGTGCCTCGATCATCGGCGTCTCCCTCGACAGCATCGAGCGTCTCAATCAGTTCTCGGCAGATCCCGAGTACTGTGCAGGCAAGATCGCTGTGGCCTCCGACACGGGCGGCAAGATCGCCAGGGCCTACGATCTGAAAGTCGGTGACGCGAAGGAAGGTGCCAAGGATTCGCGCGGCGTAGAAATCGGTCACGGGTTCGCCGAGCGCACCACGTTCATCGTGACACCCGATGGCAAGATCAACGCCACGGTCGGCGGCGTCTCGCCGGTTGAAAACGTCAACAAGTCTCTCGAGATCGTGCAGCAGCTCGCCGCGAAGAAGTGAGAAGGAACGATTTCGCACAGAAGATCAGAGAACATTGCATTCATGGAGGACGGGACTGGACGCGCAGGGCGCTGAGCGCACGGAAAATTGAAGGTGCATGGATGCACCCGCTCAGTGCTGCGCAACCTTCTTGTCTCCCTCTGAGGCCGGTTACACAAAGTTAACCGGCCGACCCGAATGGCCGATCGCGTCGCGTTTGGCCCGCCATTGCGCTATCTTGCCGCCGGCGCTCCGCGGCCCTCCGACATCTCGAAACGTGGCCAGCGCGCTCCATCATTGTTTCATCGATCTGCACCCTCGGGACCGGGTGCCCGGGACTGCTCTTGACCGAAGCCACGATCAAGCCTGCCGAAAAGCGCACGACGCTCTGGGCGCTCGCTCTCGTTCTGCTGCTGGGAGCGCTCGATCAGACCATCATCGCGACGGCGATGCCGCGCATCATCGAACAGCTGAGCGGCATGACGCTGTATGCGTGGGTCACCACGTCCTATCTGCTGACGTCAACCATCGTCGTGCCCATCTACGGCAAGCTGAGCGATCTCTATGGCCGCAAGCCCATCCTGCTCATCGGCGTGGTGCTGTTTCTGCTCGGCTCGATCCTGTGCGGACTGAGCGGCGAGTTCGGCGATCTGCCCGGACTGGGCGGCGGCATGACGCAGCTCATCTTATTTCGCGCCGTGCAGGGCCTCGGCGGCGGCGCGCTCATGTCGATGGTGTTTTCGGCGGTGGCCGATCTGGTGCCGCCCCGCGAACGCGGCCGCTACTTCGGCATGTTCGGCGGCGTGTTCGGTCTGGCTACAGTAATCGGTCCATTCATCGGCGGATATTTCACGGACCACGGCACCATCCATCTGCTGGGCCATGAGATCGCCGGCTGGCGCTGGGTTTTCTACGTCAATCTGCCGCTCGGCATCCTGGCGCTGTTCATGATCGCCTTTCGCATGCCGCATCTGCGTCACGGCAGCGGCGGACGCGTCGACTATCTGGGCGCGCTGCTCATCGTCTGCATCGTGACGCCGCTGCTGCTGGGGCTTACCTGGGCAGGCAGTTCGCACACCTGGACGTCGCCGCCGATCCTCGGACTGTTCGCTGCCTCGGCGGTGGCGTTGTGCCTGTTCATCGTCGTCGAACTGCGCGTGCAAGAGCCCATCCTGCCGCTGCATCTGTTCGCGAACCACACATTCCGCCGCGCCATCGTCGCCGCGTTCATCATCAGCATGGCCTTTCTCGGCGTGGTGATGTTCATGCCGCTGTACATGCAGGTGGTGCAGGGCGTCAGCGCGACGCAGAGCGGAATCTCACTGTTGCCGCTCATGTTCGGGCTCATTCTCAGCAGCACTCTGTGCGGCAGGCTGGTCACACGCACCGGCCGCTACAAACCGTTCATGGTGGGCGGCGCCATCGTGTTTCTGATCGGCGTGGTCTGTCTGTCGCAGATCGGTCCGGATACCACCACGCGCGATCTGGCATGGCGGCTGGCACTGACCGGACTCGGACTGGGACCCGCGCAGAATCTGTTCGGACTGGTGGTGCAGAACGCGGTGCCGATGACGCAACTCGGCACGGCGACGAGCATGAATCAGTTCAGTCGTCAGATGGGTTCGACGGTGGGTGTCGCGATCTTCGGTACACTGCTCATCACCAGTCTCACCGTGCAGCTGCCCCGTAGCCTTCCCGTGTTGCCGGGCACGACGGTCTACAAGGTCGATCTGGAGCACGCCCAGAGTCAGGCGATGGACACGGAACTGATCCGCAGTCACATCGAGCAGGTCATGAGCGGACAGGGCCGGCTGATCGAACAGGCCTACCGTGGCGATGCGCAGGCTGCGGCCGACGTGCTGGCCGAGACGAGAATTCCCGAGGAAGTGAAAGCGCCGCTGCGCGATGGCGGTATTCGTGCCCGCATTCATCACGATCTGACGCAGCGTGGCGATCGCATTGCTGCGGCGCTCGAGCGCGGTTCTGAAGGAATCGGTGAGTTGCTGGAAGATCCGGAGTTGCCCGAGACGCTGAAGCGACAACTGCAGCGCGTTCCTGCGCGGGCATTGCGCGACGACGAACTCACCCATGGTGTGGCCTCGTTGTTTCGCGAAGCACTTCTGGCTCACGAAGACGAGCAGGTCACAGCTGCGACACAGCAGGCGTTGCAGACGGCGCAGACGGCAATGCAGCGTTACAGCGAGCAACTCATCGGCGATACCGAACGCGGCATGAAGCTGGCATTTGCCGCCTCCATTTCCGACATGCTCTCCCGGGCACTGTGGATCGTCGCCATCGGTGCCTTCATCATTCTGCTGATTCCCGAACTGCCATTGCGTTCGCGGCAGACGGACATTCAGGAACAGTAACCGACGGCGCGCTCAGCCGGCTCAGGGATACAACAGGTACTGAGCGCGTTCGGTCTGCCAGCCCGCCTCGTCAGCCGCCGCCATCTGCTCCAGATCGTTCGCCGTGGCGTCGGCATCGTCGACCCATTCGCGCAGCAGCGGACTGCCGTTGATCACGTCGATGGCCAGGCGCGACTCGTATTCATAGGGAAAGTCTCGCCACAGCGGATAGTCCGGCCGCAAGTTGCGCAACGCCTTGAATGCCAGTGCCTGCAAGCGCCATGGCCGGAAAGATTCGTGGCTGTAATCCGCATCTTCGACATGGATCTGCACGCCTGCGCACAGCTTGCCGACGTGTTTGTGGAACGTCGGTTCGAACCAGCAGCTGCGCAGCGTACAGCCCTGCAACCATTGCGGCGCAATGCGCTGCATCTCCCGCAGCAGCGCGGACACATCGAGATCCGGTGCGCCGAACAGTTCCAGCGGACGCGTCGTACCGCGCCCCTCGGACAGCGTTGTGCCCTCGAGCATCACGGTGCCGGCGTAGCAGCGCGCCATCCACAGGTTCGGAGCGTTCGGACTGGGATTGATCCAGGTGCGTACACCGAGCGGCCAGCCATAGCCCGGCGCCAGCGCCGGCTGCCACTCGCGCATCGTGATGACCTTGCAGTCGACATTCAGCTTGAGCGTGGCGATGAACCATTGCGCCAGTTCGCCGAGCGTCAGGCCATGTCGCATCGGCAGCGCTCCGGCGCCGACGAAGCTTTCCCAGCCGGCCCGCAACGTGAGGCCTTCGACGGGTCGGCCGACAGGATTCGGCCGATCCAGGACCCACACGGATTTGCCGTGCGTCGCGGCAGCTTCCAGCACGTAGCGCAGCGTGGTGATGAACGTGTAGATGCGGCAGCCCAGATCCTGCAGGTCGACCAGCAATGTGTCGAAAGTCTCGAGCATTGCCGTCGTCGGCCGGCGCACTTCGCCGTACAGACTGAACACGGGAATGCCATGCACGGGATCGTTGAAAGTGGGTGATTCGACCATGTTGTCCTGTTTGTCGCCGCGCAGGCCGTGCTGCGGACCGAAGGCCGCCGTGAGCTCGAGATCCCGGAGAGCGGCGAGGGCATCGAGTGAATGCGTCAGGTCCCGGGTGACGGATGCGGGATGGGCGAGCAACGCGATGCGCCGGCCATGCAGCGGCTCGCGCAGCTGGGGTTCGTGCAGCAGGCGGTCGATACCGAACAGCATGAGACTCTCCGCAGAAGGATGACGCAGCCTACGAAAGCATCAGGCGCGCAGCAAATGCATCGTCGTGATGGAAGTCAGGTTTGCCCGGCGCATGGCGCAATGCCCAGTAGCAGAGCTGTCCTTCACGATCGCGCAGCACCGCGCTGAGGCCGATCTGAACTTCATCGACTGACCGATCGCCCCTGCCTACCACGACGCTCAGCAGCAGATGGCGATCGTCCCGCGTGCAGATCACTTCCGGTGCTGCGGCCAGCTCGAGCTCGACCCGTCCGGTGCGGTAGTGCTCGAATCTCCAGGCCGCCCATTCGCTGGATGGCGAGAAGTTGAACTCGTCGTACGCGGCGGCGTGCGGCGAGCGCACGAAGACTTCGAAACACGTCCGGCGCCACAGATCGTCCGTTCGCAAAGGCTGTTGTGCGGCGGGAATGTCCAGCCGCGCGATATCGCCACGCACCTCATACGCAATCCTGAACGCCCGCAGCGGCATCGGCTCCACGAGTGCTGTCATCGAATCGATGAAGGGGCAGGGTGTGGTCGGGTGCGGTCGAAGCGTATGGACGGTCATGCCCTGTGTTTCCAGAGTGCGCCGGGACGTATGCGAATCCGGCAGCGGCGGGGCAGCATGCCTGAACAAGGCGGGGCAGTTCCATCGTTGTGCCGTCGGTGTCGCAGCGATGTTGCTGTGCAAGGGCCGGAAAAAGCGGCGCTCAGGTCACACCTTCTGTATCTGCTCTGTTGACCGGTCAGCGCGGCGCGTATGCTGGATCGGCGCCGCAATCCGAGTGTCTTTGGAGTAAACCAGAGGTTTCCTCATGCCGTTCACCTACACAATAGATCCCGCGCGCAATCTGATTCGCCAGACGCTCTGGGATGTGGTGACCGTTGCGGACCTCAGGGAGATGACGCTTGCGGTGCGCCGCGATCCGCACTACCGGCGCCGGCTCGATATTCTGGCCGATCTGCGCGATGCGACCGTCGATATCTCCCATGACGACATGATCGAGTTCTCCCGCTTTCTGGCCGTGGGCAGCGAAATCGGCCGTCAGGCGATCGTGGTGCGCGGGCAGCTCGAGTTCGGTATCGCGCGCATGTTCGAACAGCTCACCGAGCTGGAAGTTGTCCGTGCCGACATCAAGGTGTTTCTCGATCTGGAATCGGCCGAACACTGGCTCGCCAACCCTGCTGCACCGTTGCGCAGGTCGCCCGCCGACCGCCTCAAGTTCTGAAAACACCTGCGGGAGCGCGTCGTACTTGACGGCGGCGCGCATCTGACCAACGCTTCAGCGACTGCCGTCATTGCGAGTCCGTCGTGAGCATGAAGCCGCCGTCGCGCGTCAATCATCCGCCACAGGTGCGGGTGCCCGAAGACAACCGCCCGCTGGTGGCGCCGATCTACCAGTCCGTCAAATTCACCTTCGATGACGTGGAAGAGACCTGCCGCAATTCGCGCGGCGAACGCGATGGTTTCCAGTACTCGCGCGTCTCCAATCCCACGCTGCGGCAACTCGAACTGACCCTGGCGCAGCTGCAGGGACGCGAGGAATGCCTGCTGACGGCATCGGGTGTGGCCGCGGTCTCGCTGGCGCTGCTGTCGCTGTGCAGCCAGGGCGATCACGTCATCGTGTTCGCACAGATGTATCAGCCGACACGCTATGCCGTGCGCCGGCTGCTCGCCCGTTATGGTGTCCGGCACACGATGCTGTCCATCGAAGACATCGAGGGGATCGAGCGGACGCTGGCGCAGACGCCGACGCGGCTGGTCGTATTCGAATCGCCCACCAATCCCAGCCTGCGTATCGCCGATATTGCGCGCATCACGGCTGCCGCCAGACGTCACGGTGCATTCACGCTGCTCGACAATACGTTTGCCGGCTTCCACAACCACGGTCAGTTCGACATCGATGTGTTCGTCCACAGTCTGACGAAGTACGCATCGGGCCATGGCGATGTGATGGGCGGTGCCGTGATCGCGAGTCGTGAGCTGATCGTGTCCATGCGGACCGACTTCATCGTCATGGGTGCGACGCTCGATCCGCACGCCGCCTTTCTGATCCAGCGCGGCATGAAAACCTACTTCCTGCGCTACCAGCGCCAGTGCGAGAACGCCGCACGCATAGCCAGTTTCCTGTGCATGCATCGCGCGGTTGCGAACGTGGCATATCCGGGCCTTGCGAGCCATCCGGGGCACGCGCTGGCGGCGCAACAGATGGCGGATATGGGAACCATCGTGACCTTCGAACTGCGGCCGGACGTCGTCGCGCCCGATGCGTTTGCGAATGCGCTCGAACTCTTCGCCATTTCCGCCAGTCTTGGCTCCACCGAGTCGCTGGTACAGCCAGGCAAGCTGATGCTGCCGCGCGATCTGAATGCGGAGGAACGCGACTGGGCGGCTGTGACGCCGGCGACCATCCGTCTGTCCGTGGGTATCGAAGATGCCGACGACCTGATTGCCGATCTCGATCAGGCGCTCAGGTGATGTACATGAGCACCGGGATGAAGGCGTTCATCGCACTGATCGTCGCGTCCGTGGCGATATGGTTTGTCGTCGTCATGCGCCGCCGTCGCACAGCGCCCCGCCGCAGATCGGTCGCCGGATCGTTCGGCTGGGCGTTGTTGTTCCTGACTTCAGGCCGCATGCCGCCGCCACCGCCGCAGAGTCAGATCGAGCAGGAAACCGGAGCGCGCAAGAATCGCGAGCGGGGCGGCGGCGACGATCCTCAGGCGGGTGCCTGAGCAGTGCTGCGCAGACGGGCGTAGGCCTTCCGATTGACGCGCGCATCGATCAACGCGTGATGTCGCCGGCGACGTAGCGCCGCGTCGTTGTCGAAAATGTCGTTCACCATGTTGTGAAAGCTCCCGCCGAGCATCGACAGATCCAGCGTTCTGAAGGCCGGACGCGGCGGTGTCTCCGGCAGATTGAAGCCCTCGAGTGCAATGCCCAGCAGATCCAGATCGTTGCGGTGGTCGTAGGCCACGGTTACAGGATGGGGTTTCGCGGCGGCCTGAGCGGCGCCGAAGAATTCATGCAGACGGCGGGTGAAGTCGCCATCGTCCATGGCACGATCGCCGCGTTCCAGCAGTGGGAACACCACATCACGCACGAATTGTGTCGGGTGCGCGGGCAGCGGGTCGCGTTCGGCATAAAACTCCAGGCGGCCGCAGTCGCTGACCAGCGCCAGTGACACGAGCTCGTTGGCGCGGACGTCTGCCCACTCGGTGTCGATGAAAAGTATCAAGGCCGCCTCCGTTTTTTCGCGACCGTAACATGCAGATGGTCCGGGGACGAGCGTTATGCGGGTACCATCACGCGACTACGCCGGAGGTGAAGCATGAAGGTCGGATTCATCGGACTCGGTCAGATGGGCGCCGGCATGGCGGCCAATCTGCTCAAGGCTGGTCACGACGTTGCCGTCTGCAATCGAACCGCAGCGAAAGCGCAGCCGCTGGTGGAGCAGGGCGCGCGCCTCGCGCACGATCCCGCGGATGCGGCCCGGGGCAGCGACGCTGTCATCACCATGCTTGCCAATGACACTGCGGTGGAAGCCGTGGTCTTCGGTCCATACGGAATCGACCGGCATCTCGATGCAGGTGGAGTGCACATATCCATGAGCACCATCAGCATGGGGCTGGCCGAGCGCCTGAGCGAAGCCCACGCCGCCGCCGATCAGCACTTCATTGCGGCGCCGGTCTTCGGACGGCCGGATGCGGCTGCGGCAGCACGCCTCGCCATCGTCATCGCCGGAGCGCCCGACGCCGTGGAACGCGTGCGCCCGCTGTTGAGCGCGATGGGACAGAACCTCATCACGGGGTCGCAGCGACCGCGAGACGCCAGCCTGATCAAGATCAGCGGCAACTTCATGATCGCCTCGGTGCTGGAGACGCTCGGTGAAGCCGTCGCCCTGATGCGCAAGGCCGGCATCGATCCGCAGACCTTTCTTCAGGTGCTGACCTCGACGCTGTTCAACGCACCGGTCTACAAGACCTACGGTGCACTCATTGCCGGGCAGAAGTTCTCCCCTGCCGGATTCGCCGCACCGCTTGGCTACAAGGACGTGGGGCTGGCGCTGGATGCGGCCAGATCACTGCAGGTGCCGATGCCGCTGGCAAGCCTGCTGAGCGACCGATTGCTGCGGCTGCTGGCTGAAGGCGGTGATGAGCTCGACTGGTCGGCGATCGCGCAGCTCAGCGCTGCAGATGCGGGGTTGGGAGAGAGGTCGTAGTCGTCAGTGCGCCGTTCATTTGCCCCGCCGCGAAGGCAAAAAAAGGGGTCACCATCCGGTGACCCCTTCGATAAAGTCCGGAAATTTCCGGACACCCTTCAGAACGAATAGCTCACACCGAGCCGGACATATCGCGGCGTCTGATAGGTCCGTGGCATGCCGTAGAACGGCGCGGCAAGGTTCTTGTTGCCACCCGCGGACGTGCGCACTTCACCTTGCTCGACGACGCGTGTCACGGCATCTCCATCGAACACGTTGAACACGTCGATGCGGGCGGTTGCGCTGCCACGCGTCTCGCTGTCAAAGAACTTGTAGGAGACATTCAGGTCCAGGTTGTAGATCCAGTCCGTGCGGCCTGATGAGCCGCGCGGCGTCGGAACGTTCTCGTATCTGGCGGGATCCTCGCCCACCGCTGCCATCTGATTTCTGAGGCTGGCATTGGTGGCATCGGCAAGCGCGGCGCCCCGCGGACAGAACCAACCCGACGGAGTGCCGGAGTTGGGAGCCAGCGGGTCCACAACGCCGCCCGGAGCACCGATGGTGTCGCTGGCGTAGTCGGGGTCGGTGCCATCGCTTCGCGGCACGAAGCCGATACATCCGTACGGACGACCCGATTGCATCAGGAAATTCGCGCCGATGTTCAGCCGCTCGGAAAACGGCGACCAGCTTCCAGTGAGCTTGAACGTGTGACGCCGATCGTTCGGCAGGTAGCCATATGCATACAGGCCGTTGGCGGCGTGGTCGAAGTCCTGGGTGATCGAGGTGTCCGTCTGACCGACGTCAGACTTCACTGCACCCTCGTAGTTGCCCTTGGACCTGGCCCACGTGTAGGAACCCTGCAGGCTCCATTTGCCGTCGAATGGACGCTGGAAGCTGAACTCGACCGCGTCGTACTTGCGCTTCGGTTTGTCGAGCGCCAGATCCTCCGTGGTCAGATTCACCCATTCCGGGCTGTAGGCCGGGTTGGGGTTGCCTGCGCCGTCAGCGCGAGTTTCACCATTGAGATCGATGAATACCTTCGCCGCGTCACCCGGGTTGATCAGGACATACGGGTAGATGCCGGGATCGTTCTCCGCGCATGACAGACCCTGCCGGGTGCAGTAGCGAACGATGGCGTCGCCGATCGCGGTGTCCTCGATGGTGCTTTCCAGATTGCGATGCGTGTAGCGCACGCCGGCCGTCCAGCCGTCGAACCATCCGCCATCGAACTGATGATCGTATCCGAGGCTGAATTCGCGTTCGTACATCGGCTTGAGATCGGCTTCGATGACGGAGCGCGGATCCGGAGCGCCCGGTGGGCTGAAATAGTCCGTTGTCCCCAGTTGTGCACCGGTCGCCGGGAATCCGCTCTCATCGATGATGAGATTGCCGTCGGCATCGCGCTGCGTAGCGAAATACTGATCGGTGTAGATCTCACCCGAACTGGCGCGAATCGACGTGTTGGTCGCCACCGGCAGGTAGTAGTCGCCAAACGAACCGTAGATGCGGTTGCGGCCCGTATCGGTCGGATCCCAGCTGAAGCCCAGGCGCGGAGCAATCTGGTCGGTAATCTTGATGTAGCTCTGTCCGTCCACGTTCTTGTAGTCGTACAGATCGCCGCGGACACCCAGCTGCAGTGTGAAGGTCGGC
>DASTRD010000252.1:0-4336 GCA_035761425.1 Povalibacter sp. | reverse complement strand
GGAGTCCTCCCAGCCTTCCCAGGTAATCGGCTTGTCGGGCACATGGGCTGTGGCGCCGAGGCCGGATTCACGAATCTCCCAGACGAGCTTCTCTTCGTCGCGATCGTCGAACAGTTTCATGGCAGGCGCGTCTGGACGGCTTCGCAATGCGTCCATGACACGTCGCGCCATCGCGTGCGACTGCTCGCGGGTCTCACCGCCGAATTCCACCAGCAGCCACCCCGCTCCATCGGGCAGCAACTTCAGGTTGGCCGGATGCAGATGAATACGCTTCATGTCCTCGATCAGTTTGCAATCGATGCCCTCCAGCCCGACCGGACCGAACTCCAGGATCTGCGTGACGTGATCGCCGGCGCTGTAGACATCCGGATATCCAAGCACCAGCAGCGATCGCGCCGGCGGACTGTCGACGAGTCGCACGCGCGCACCGAGTACGATCGCGCACGTACCTTCGGAACCGACGATCGCATGCGCCGGATTGAAGCCGTTCTCCGGCAACAGTGCCGGCAGGTTGTAGCCCGACACACGGCGGGGAATCGGTGGGAACCGGCGGCGAATCTCCGTGCCGTAGCGATCCGCCAGCGCCTTCAGGCCACTGAAGATCTGAGCGGCCCGACCGCCGCGGGCAAGGATGCGGGAATATTGCTCAGCATCCGTCGCACCGAGTGTCATGCGCGTGCCGTCACCTGTCAGCACGTCGAGTTCGATCACATTGTCCGCCGTGGTTCCACCCATCACGGAATGCACGCCGCAGGAGTTGTTGCCGATCATCCCGCCGAGCGTGTTGTGACTGTGCGTCGAAGGGTCGGGAGCGAACGTGAGGCGATGCTGCTCGGCGGCGGCACGCAGGTCATCGAGGACGACACCGGGTTCGACGTACGCGCTCTTCGACGCAGGATCGAGCTCAACGATGCGGTTGAGGTACTTGGAGAAGTCGATGACCACCGCCACGTTGCAGCATTGGCCGCACAGACTCGTGCCGCCACCGCGGCTGAGCACCGGCGCGCCGAATTCATTGCACAACGCCACCGTGGCAATCACGTCTTCGACGCTGCGCGGAATCACGACACCGATCGGCACCTGTCGGTAGTTGGATGCGTCCGTCGCATACAGGGCACGGCTGCCGTCATCGAAGCGGACTTCGCCTTCGACCGCGCGCATCAGACGAGCAGCCAGCGAACGGGCATCGATCGAAGGCGTCGGCCGCTGCGACTTCACAGGCGAAAGCACGCGGCCTCCCCGGCCTTGAATTCCAGGCCCAGTCCGGGTCGCGACAGGTCCGGTGCCAGTCTGCCGTCGCGCGCGACCGGCGCGCCGTCGAACAGCATTTGTTCGATGCGGACGTGATCGGCGAAATATTCGACGTGCAACGCGGGCCGCACGCAGCACATGACTGGAGCATGCAGCGACGGCGCGCAATGACTCGACAGCGGCGCATGAAATGACTCGCACAGCGCCGCTGCCATGAGAAATCCCGTGATACCGCCGCAGCGTGTTGCATCTGCCTGCAGTACGTCCACCGCCTGATGCTCGAGAAGTTGCCGGAAATCATCGACAGTCCAGCCATATTCGCCCGCGCTGATGTTCATGCCGGCCGGTGCACGGTCGCGCAGCATTCGCAAACCTGGCAGGTCATCGGCGCTGACGGGCTCCTCGAACCAGGTCACGCCGGACTCTGCAAAGCGCTGCGCCAGTTCGAGTGCCTGCTTGCGTGTGTAGGCACCATTGGCATCGACGAAGAGTGATGTTCGCTCACCGATGGCTGAACGCGCAGCAGCAACACGCTGCGCGTCGGACTGCGGGTCACGTCCGACCTTCATCTTGACGGCCGGGAACCCCTGCCCGGCCCACTCACGCAGTTGCTGTTCGAGTTGAGTCTGCGTGAAGGACGTAAAACCACCACTGCCATAGGCGAGAACGAAATCGTGAGCCTTGCCCAGCAAGGCGCTCAACGGCAGCCGCAGATATTTCGCTTTCCAGTCCCACAGCGCGGTGTCGACCGCGGAGACTGCAGTGCTGGCGATGCCCGGCCTGCCGAGATTGCGCACGGCGCGGACCATGGCGTCCCAGCACGCAGGAATGGCGAAGGCATCGTGACCGTGCAGCAGCGAGACGAATCGATCGTGGATGAGCACGGCTGCCGAACGATCGGCATACGTATACCCGATCCCTGTGACGCCACCCGCGATGATCTCCACCAGTACCAGGGTGGTACTGTCCCAGGCCAACGTCCCGTCTGATTCAGGTTGCCCGGTCGGGAGGCGATAGGCGCCGACCCGGATCTCTTCGATGCCCGCAACGACGTTCACCGCACGCCCGCACCTTCAATCGCGCCGGCCGGGAAAACTGCTCGCCCACACTTCCTTCATGGTGGCTTTCATCATGGCCACCGAGTCCGGATCGCGATGCCAGAGCGCCGAGAGATAGTTGCGCACATTCTTCATCGTCACGTGCGGCGGCAACGGCGGGACGTTCGGATCGGTGATCATCTCCAGCACGACGGGTCGATTGGCCGCAAAGGACTGCATCCATGCATCCGCGACGCCCTCCGCCTGATCCACGCGGATGCCGCCGAGTCCCAGCAACTTCGCATAGGCCGCATAACCGAACTCCGGCACGTCCTGTGAAGCCGCGAATTTCGGATCGCCCTCCATGGCACGCTGCTCCCAGGTCACCTGGTTCAGATCGCCGTTGTGCAGAACCATGACGATCAGACGAGGATCGCGCCAGGACTGCCAGCGCTCCGCAATCGAGATCAGTCCATTGATGCCGTTCATCTGCATGGCACCGTCGCCGACGCACGCGATCACGCAGCGCTCGGGATACGCCAGCTTGGCGGCGATGGCATAGGGAACGCCCGGTCCCATGGTCGCAAGACCGCCGGACAGCGAGGCCATCATGCCGCGCCGCAGCTTGAGATCGCGGGCATACCAGTTGGCTGCGGAGCCGGAGTCGGCGGTGATGATGGCTTCATTCGGCAACTGCTTCGACAATTCCCAGAACACACGCTGAGGATTGATCGGATGCGCTTCGTTCATGGCGCGCGCTTCGAGGACCCGCCACCAGCGTTCGACGTTCTTTTCGACCTGCTCGCGCCAGCTCCGATCTTCCTTGCGTCGCAAGTGCGGCAGCAGCGCCCGCAATGTTTCCTTGCTGTCACCCACGAGATTCAGTTCCATCGGATAGCGCAGGCTCAGCATGCGACCGTCGATGTCGATCTGCACGCCGCGCGCCTGCCCTTCCTCAGGCAGGAATTCGGAATACGGAAATGCCGAGCCCACCATCAGCAGCGTGTCGCACTCGCTCATCAGCTCCCAGCTCGGCGAGGTACCGAGCAGTCCGATCGAACCGGTGACGAACGGCAGGTCATCCGGCACCGCTGCCTTGCCGAGCAGCGCCTTTGCCACGCCCGCCCCGGTCAGCTCCGCCACTTCGATGAGTTCCTCGGTGGCGTGCAGCGCGCCGGCGCCTGCGAGAATGGCTACGCGCTTGCCCTCATTGAGGATGTCGGTCGCGCGTTTCAGATCGGCGTCTGCGGCCACGACCCGACGTGCCGGCAGTCCCACGCCCGTGTGGACGGTGCCGTGAACGCGAGGTGGCGTCTCCACAGCATCCAGCGTCTGCAGATCGTTCGGCAGAATGATGCAGGTCACCGTGCGTTGATCGTGCGCAATGCGCACCGCGCGATCCACGAGCTGACGGACCTGCGCCGGCACGATGGCAGTGTGCACATATTCCCCCGCGACATCCTTGAAGAGCGACTCGAGATCGACCTCCTGCTGATAGCTGCCGCCGATGGCAGCGCGGGCCTGCTGACCGACGATGGCCAGCACAGGCTGATGATCCATCTTTGCGTCATACAGCCCATTGAGCAGATGGATCGCACCGGGGCCGGAAGTGGCGAGACACACACCGAGCTCTCCCGTGAACTTGGCATGTGCACACGCCATGAAAGCGGCAAGCTCCTCGTGCCGGGTTTGTACGTAGTCGATCTTCTGCGATGTCCGGCCGAGTGCACCCATGATGCCGTTGATGCCATCGCCGGGATAACCAAAGATCCGCCGCACTCCCCATTGATGCAGGCGTTCGATCAGAAAATCGCTGACGGTCGTGGCCACGGTAGCTCCAGTCATCGCGCACATGCGATGTCACGGAGCAACGTCCGGTTCCGGTGAAGGTTTCTTCTTTTAATCTTTCGTACTGAAGGGCTTCGCAGTTCGGCGCCGCGAATTCTCTCCGGCAATCACCCATTGCGCGGCGATACCACCGTGGCAGCATCGATGCGTTGCAGCGAGGGGATCTCGATGAAAGGGTTGCGCCTGGCGTTTCTGCTGCT
>DASTRD010000251.1:0-7464 GCA_035761425.1 Povalibacter sp. | reverse complement strand
GTACCCGGGAGCAGGCGCCAGTGCCTCGCTTCACGGATCGCGGCTTCATCCAGCCGCCGATCGCCACTGGATGTGTCGATGCGCACCGCGCCGACGCGGCCGTTCTCCAACACCTGAATCGCCAGCACCACCGTTCCTTCGACGTTGTCACGGATGGCGGAGGACGGATAAGTGGGCTCGGACAATCCCCGGCGCGGGTCGATCGCGGGCTCGATCTCAAGCGGCTGCGGCACTGTGCGCTCGGCTGTATCCGGCAGTGGATCCGGCACGAAGGGATCCGTGCTCACGACGCGGAAATCCGGCGCAGGTACATCGTCCGGTGGCAGCACCTGCGGCGCAGGGATATGCAGAACGAAATCCTTCCTCGGCATCCTGACATCGATGGGCGGCGCTGGCTCGGGAGGTGGCTGAGGAGATTCGATCCCCACGTAATCACTGGTCGGCGGTGGAAGAATAGTAAACGTCTTCGACAGCCCCGACGTCAGCACCCAGAAAAATCCCAGATGCAGCAGCGCGATGATGGCGAGCACCCAGCTGCGAGGCGAATTGAAGGTATGCACGGCGGGAAAAGCATTGATCGTCACACTCATTATGTTGTCTCCCGGCAAGAGTGGATCCGCTCTCGTACGAACGTGAGACAGGGGCGATCCGGGTTGAGTTCAGCGCCGCGCCGTGAAATTTTCGCTTCCGTGGCCTAGTCAACAGCCGGAAGACCCGACCGTTGCGATTTCATCAGGAAGTAGACCGGCAGGCCCGCGGCAAAGAGCACCATGCTCCACCAGAAGGCGCTCGCCCCTGCCCCGTAAAGGGTCCAGAGCGAATACAGGGCTGCCAGGAATGCGATGCCGAGCATGAGGCCGAGCCGTTTGCCGCGCATGCCGAAGTCCCCGCGCAGTGCAAGCTTCACGGCCGCCAGCGCACAGAAGAGATACATCACCAGGAATACCGACGTCGCCAGCAGTACGGTGAACGTGAAGATCTGCACCATCGAGTCGGAGTAGTTCATGAGCACCAGCGGCGTCGACAGTGCGCTGGTGATGAACAGCGCAAAGCCGGGCGTGCCGAAGCGGGATTTGCGGGCGAACACTGCGGGAAAGATGCCTTCGCTCGCCAGCACGCGCGGCATTTCGCCCTGGATCAGGATCCAGCCATTCAGCGCGCCGAATCCGCTGATGAACGCAAACAGCGCAACAGCCTGCGCAGCGGCACCGCCCCAGAACATCCGCACGACATCCGCGAAGGGCGCATTGGAACTGGCGAGCTGCGGTCCCGGAATGACCAGCTGCACAGTGGTGGAGACCACGAGATAAAGGACTGCCACCAGCAGCGTGCCGATGAGCGTTGCCCGCGGAATGGTTCGTTGCGGATCGATCACAGCGTCGGCAGGCACCGTTGCCGATTCCAGACCCAGCAATGCCCACAGCGTGAGCGTCGCGGCTGCGGTGACTGCCGACAAGGTGATCGGCTGCTCCACAACCCGGACAACTGAAACATCGCGATGGACCAGCAGCACTCCGGCGAGCACGATGACGGCAATCAGGGGCAGCAGCTTGAGGACAGTCGTGATGAGCTGAAAGCTGCCCGCATACCGTACGCCGCGCCAGTTCAGGATGGTCAGTACCCAGATGAACCCGCAGGCAGTCACTGCAGGCGCCCCGACAGTGGTCTTCAAGGCCGGCACCAGTTCCGCAAGGCTCGCTACGGTGCCGATGGCGATGGCGGCATTGCCCACCCACACCGAGACCCAGTAACCCCATGCCATCAGAAAGCCGATGCACTCGCCGAAGGCCACCCGCGGATACACATACGGGCCGCCGGCCCGGGGAAATCTGCGCGCCAGTTGCGCGAACACGATGGCCAGCAGCATCGCGCCACCGGCCGTGAACAACCAGCCCAGGACGCTGTTCAGTCCGAAAGGCGCCAGCGACGCGGGCAGCAGAAACACACCGGAGCCGATCATGTTGCCGATCACGAGCGCGAGGCACATCCAGAACCCCATCTTGCCCGCAGTGCTCGACTTGACTGGATGGTTCATGGGCTGACTGCGGGCGGATCTTTGCGATATGTCAGCCGCTGCGGAATTTTCAGGAGCTTCGCTGAGTTTCGGCGAGGGCGGCAACAAGCATCCCGAGTGCCTCATCTACCTGCGTCCTGCTGACCATCAATGGCGGCATGAAACGTATGGTGCTGCGCCCGCATGACAGCAGCAGCAGACCATTGTGGAATGCACGCTGCACGAGCAGCTCGCACAACTTCCCCGCCGGCCTTTTCGTGACCCGGTCTTCGACCAGTTCCATGCCCAGCATGAGTCCCCTGCCCCGCACCTCACCGATGCAATCGAAACGCTGCTGCAGTTCCCGCAGGCGCCCGATGAAGTACGCGCCCACATCGGCCGCATTGGCCATGTATTCCTTCTCGACCAGATCGAGAGTCGCGAGCGCCGCAGCACAACACAGAGGATTGCCGCCGTAAGTATTGCCGTGCGCACCGCGCGGCCATTTTTCCATCAGCGCCTTCTTCGCCACGACCATGCCGATGGGCAGCCCGGACCCCAGGCCCTTCGCGAGCGTCATGATGTCGGGACGCGCGTCGAAGTGCTCGCACGCAAACATGCGGCCGGTGCGTCCGATACCGGATTGCACTTCATCGAAGATCAGCAGAATGCCGTGACGATCGCACAGGGCGCGCAGTCCCCTGAGAAATCCCTCGGGTGGCACGAGATAACCGCCCTCGCCCTGAATCGGTTCGATCAGAATTGCGGCGACTTCCTGCGCCGGCACGTTCGCCGCAAACAGCACATCCTCGATGTAGCTCAATACCGCCGCACCCTGATCATCGCCGGCGAGCAAGGGGCGATACGAATTCGGATACGGGACGTGGGTGACCCCGGGCATCGACGGGAAGAAACCCTTCTGTTGCGTGTATTTGCTCGAGGTGAACGACAGCGATCCCATGCTGCGTCCATGAAAACCGCCGAGGAATCCGAGAAAGCGCGGCCTGCCCGTCACGTAGCGCGCCAGCTTCAAGGCGCCTTCGACAGCTTCGGTGCCGCTCTGGCAGAAGAAGCTCATGGCTGGCTCGCCCACAGGATTCAGCGCATTGATTCTCTCGGCCAGCACGGTCTGACGTTCGTGCCAGTAGTCGCTCGATATGTGCAGGAACTGATCGGCCGCATCGCGGATGGCCTGTACCACGTGAGGATGACTGTGACCGGTGGAACACACGGCGATGCCGGCCGCGAAATCCAGAAAGCGGTTGCCGTCCACGTCCCAGACCTCGACACCTCTGCCGTGCGACATGACAAATGGATAGTCACGTGGATACGAGGGCGAAGTGACAAGCGCGTCGCGTCGGAGCAGTGCCTGCGCTCTGGGTCCCGGCAGGGGCGTTTTGATGTGGGCAGATGACATGAGAACGACTCGATGATGAACATGACCTGCGCTGTGCGGGCAGCGGTGAGCCGCCGCATCAGCATGCCGATCGTCGCAGATTCTGCCGCAGATGGCCGCAGTGCAAGCCGACTACGCAAGAAAGCCGACGAAGCTGCCGCTAAGATGCCCTCCATGAAAGTCCTGGTGCTCGGCAGTGGCGTCATCGGCGTCACCTCCGCCTGGTATCTCGCCAGAGCCGGCCATGAGGTCGAAGTCATCGACCGTCAGCATGGCGCCGCACTCGAGACCAGCTATGCGAATGCGGGCGAAATCTCGCCGGGTTACGCATCGCCATGGGCCGGGCCCGGCATGCCGCTCAAGGCCATCAAATGGCTTTTCCAGCGCCACGCGCCGCTGGTCGTGCGTCCGACCTTCGATGTGGCGCAGTGGCGCTGGATTGCCCACATGCTGCGTAACTGCACATCGGCGCGCTATGCCATCAACAAGAGCCGCATGGTGCCGCTCGCGGAATACAGCCGCGATGCCCTGCGCGAGCTGCGGGCCACGACCGGCATTCAATATGAGGAGCGCTCACTCGGCACGCTGCAACTGTTCAGGACCTCGAAGCAGCTCGACGGCGCCGCCGACGATGTCGCCGTGCTGAAGCAGGTCGGCGTTGCGTTCGAGGTGCTGGATGCCGCGGGCTGTATTGCCGCCGAGCCCGGTCTCGCCGATGCGCGTCCGCTGATCGTCGGCGGTCTGCGGCTGCCGCAGGATGAAACCGGCGACTGCTACTTGTTCACGCAGCGTCTTGCCGCCATGGCGCAGGATGTCGGCGTCGTCTTCCGCTACGGCACCATCATTCAGGCACTGGAGCATTCGGCGGATCGCATCGAGTCGGTCCGCACCACGGCGGGGCGATTGCAGGCAGATCTGTATGTGATGGCGCTCGGCAGCTTCTCCACACTCATGGCGCGCACCATCGGCCTGCGTCTGCCCATCTACCCGGTGAAGGGTTATTCGATTACGGTTCCCGTGGCCGACCCGGCGAGGGCGCCGGTATCCACGGTCATGGACGAGAGCTACAAGGTGGCGATCACCCGACTTGGCAATCGCATCCGCGTCGGGGGCACGGCCGAGCTGTCGGGCTACAACCATCGACTGAATGAAGCGCGGCGTACCACGCTCGAGCTGTCGGTGCGCAGCCTGTTCCCGAACGCCGGCGATTTTGGCAACGTGTCCTTCTGGACCGGCCTGCGCCCCATGACTCCGGACGGCACACCCATCATCGGACGCAGTCGCTATCGCAATCTGTTCCTCAACACCGGGCATGGCACGCTCGGCTGGACCATGGCCTGCGGCTCCGGGCGCGTCATCGCCGATCTGATCGCGGGTCGCGCGCCCCAGATCGACGTCAGCGGGCTCGACCTGTCACGCTATTCCTGAAAAGCTCACACCGGGCGTCGGGTCATGAGGAGTCCGCATGAGTCTGGAAGCCAACAAGCAGATCGCCCGTCGCTTCTTCGAACGCCTCAATGCCCGCGACGTGCCGGGTGCACTCGAGGTTCTGAGCGACGATGTGCGCTACTGGATCCTCGGCAGGCGTGAAGTCATTCCCAGCGCCGGCGAACATTCGAAAGCGCAGCTGGCGCGCATCTTCGACATCATGATGTCGCGGCTGGAGAATGGCATGGACATGGTCGTGAAGGATGTCATCGCCGAAGGCGACCGCGTGGCGCTCGAAGTGGAATCCCACGGGCCGCTGAAGAACGGGCGCATCTACAACAACCAGTACCATATGTGGATGCGCATTCGTGACGACAGGATCGTCGAGGTGCACGAGTACCTCGATACTCAGCACGTGATCGCCACCTGGTACACCTGAAGATTCCGACCGAGCGCTCATGAGCCTGGAGATTCAACCGTGACGGAGCTTTCCCGGCGTGCGCTGCTGCGAGGCGCCGTATCCTGTGCACTGGCATCGGCAGCACCGCTGTCCGCTCAGACGCCTGCGAGCGGCGGTTCCATCGCGCCACCGCAGCGCATTCCCTCGCCGCAGACCTCACCGCGCGAACGCCTGCCGCTCGACTTCGACTGGCGATTTCATTTCGGCCATGCCGCGGATCCGCAGCAGGACTTCATGTTCGGCACCTACCAGCGAACCTTCGCAAAAGCGGGCGCCAACACCGCACTGGCCGCACAGCTCGACTTCAAGGACGACGACTGGCGCAAGCTCGACCTGCCGCACGACTGGGCCGTCGAGCTGCCATTCGTTCCGAGCACGGGCGCGGATGCACTCGCCGAAGAAGACCCCAATGCGGCGCATGGATTCAAACCGCTCGGCCGCAATCATCCCGACACGAGCATCGGCTGGTACCGACGCAGCATCGACATCCCCGCAAGCGATGCGGGCCGGCGCATCGGTCTCGAATTTGACGGCGTGTTCCGCGACTGCATCGTGTTCTGCAACGGCTACGTGGTGGGCGGCAACGAAAGCGGCTACTCACCCTTTCGCGTCGACCTCACCGACTTTCTCAACTACGGCGGCAGCAACGTCATTGCCGTGCGTGTCGATGCAACGCTGGGCGAAGGCTGGTTTTACGAAGGCGCAGGCATTTACCGCCACGTCTGGCTCGTCAAGACCGATGCGCTGCACGTGCCGCAATGGGGAGTGTTCGCCATGCCCTCCCTGCGTGGCAGCGTCGCGCTCGTCGACATCAGCACTGAAGTGGTCAATGAAGATCTGCAGACCCGCCGCTGTCGCGTGCGATCCGTAGTTGTTGCGCCCGACGGCACTCAGGTTGCGACGGCAGTAAGCGACCCGGCGATTCTCGAAGCCGGCGCCTCGACTCGTATCAGCCAGCAGATCACGTTGGACCATCCCCGCTTGTGGTCGCTCGAGAATCCTGCGTTGTATCTGCTGGATACGTCGCTGGAAGACGCGGGCACCGTCATCGATACGACACGCACGTCCTTCGGTGTGCGCTCGGTTGTATTCGATCCGGCCAAAGGCTTCCTGCTGAACGGGGTGGCCGTGAAACTCAAGGGCACCTGCAATCATCAGGATCATGCGGGCGTGGGTTCCGCGGTACCGGACCGGCTGCTCGAATGGCGCATCGAACGACTCAAGGAACTGGGCTGCAACGCCTATCGCACCTCCCACAATCCGCCAGCGCCTGAATTGCTGGAGATCTGCGATCGGCTCGGCATGCTGGTGATCGATGAGACACGCCGCATGTCTGCCGACGATGAGGCGCTGAGCGAACTGTCGCGCCTGGTTCGCCGCGATCGCAATCATCCCAGCGTGATTCTCTGGTCCATCGGCAACGAGGAACCGCAGCAGGCAACACAGCGCGGTGCACGCGTTGCCGGGACGATGCAACAACGGGTGCGTGAGCTGGATCCGTCGCGCCTGTGCACGTACGCAATGGATTCGGGCTTTGGCGAGGGTGTCGCAACCGTGATCGACGTGCTGGGCTTCAACTATCGCACCGACAAGATGGGCGGCTTTCACGAGAAGTTTCCGCACCTGCCGATTCTGGGCAGCGAAACCGGCAGCACGGTGTGCACGCGCGGAATCTACAAGCGCGACGACGCGAAGGGCTACGTACCCGCCTATGACACGGATCATCCCTGGTGGGCCACCACGGCCGAGTCCTGGTGGAGCTACGTCGCGGATCGCCCGTACATCGCAGGCGGTTTCGTCTGGACCGGTTTCGACTACCGCGGCGAGCCGACGCCGTTCAATCGCTGGCCCAGCATCAGCTCGCACTTCGGCATCATGGATACCTGCGGTTTTCCCAAGGACAACTACTACTACTATCAGGCGCGCTGGCGCGAAGAACCCGTTCTGCATCTGCTGCCGCACTGGAACTGGCAGCCGGGCGAGAAGATCGATGTCTGGTGTCACACCAATCTCGATGCGGTGGAGTTGCTTCTCAACGGTCGCAGCCTCGGCAAACGCAGGCTGCGTCCGCACAGTCATCTTCAATGGCAGGTGACCTTCGCTGCCGGTGTGCTCGAAGCGCGCGGCTATCGCAACGGGAAGCTCATACTCACCACACGTCGTGAAACCACGGGCGCACCTGCAGCC
>DASTRD010000250.1:0-6399 GCA_035761425.1 Povalibacter sp. | reverse complement strand
GCTGGCATTCAGGCCAACACCCCACACCTTCTCGTCGCTGGTGTAGCTGAAGATGGTGGAGAGTTCAGGCGTGATGTCCGAACCGGTTTCGTTGGTGCTGTCGTAGTTGGCCTTGGCGCCGACGTTGAACACCATGCCGTCGTTGTCGAACGGACGTGCGGTCTTGATGTTGACCGTGGCACCGATGCCGCCGGTCGCGATGTCTGCACGGCCCGTCTTGTAGACCTCGACGCCGCTGATTGCGTCAGCAGAGAGGTTCGCGAAGTTGAACGAGCGCGTGCCGGAGCCATTGCCGCCCGTGATCGCGTCGCCGCTGCCGAAACCATCGGCACCCGGCATCTGACGGCCGTTCAGGGTCACGAGGTTGAACTGCGGACCGAAGCCGCGGGCCGTAACCAGCGCGCCTTCGCCGTTGCGGCGGTCGATCGACACGCCGGTGATGCGCTGCAGAGATTCAGCCAGGTTGGTGTCCGGGAACTTACCGATGTCTTCGGCGCTGATCGCGTCGACCACGCCGATCGCATCGCGCTTGACCTCCATCGAGGCCTTCAAGCTGCCTCGCAGACCGGTCACCACGATTTCTTCGAGGGTGTCGCCGCCCTGCGCTGCATCCTGCGCGAACGCCGGATTGATCAGCACCGCGCCACCAACGATGGTGAACAGTGCCTTCGTCTTGAAGCGCAGGGACTTGGGATTGGATTTCATCAGAGTTGTCCTCCACTGTGGATTTGTGCTTGGTCCAGTGCGAAAACCAGGAGTCGCTGCCTTCCACCGGAATGCAGCAAATGAAGAGGTGCTCTCATCATCGGATTTCCCCCTACCTGAATTCTCTATCGCAGAAGCCCGTTCGATCCTTTCGCACGGTTACAGCCGTTGAAATTCCCGGCTGACTTCTGTGGCTTGTTCGCCACGATCGACCCCCATAATGTCTCCCCAAAGACACTACGCCTCGATCGGGCGCCGATCTTGCGACCTAATGTCCATCGCTGTCCACTACTTTTTGTTCGTTTGCCTTGTGTAGTCAACCGGAGTGGGACTTTCGTCATCAGTGGCGCCGATCACGCAACAACCCCGCCAGACTTCTGACGTATTCCAGCCACGCTGGTGCAACTGCAACAATTCGCTGACAGGGTCGCGCACCCTGTGAATAGCGCGACCTGCGCCGCATTTTCGTTATCCGGGACTGGCGATCCGGGGCGGTCCGGGCTCGTCGCATCGAAATCAATACGTGCGACGGGCGATCGATGCCGTCAGAAGGCCGTGGCGCCCGGAAACCGGGGCATTTCCCTCGTCATGGCAGCCGGTTCCTGAGTTGCGCCTGCAAACGGTTCATTCTCTATCTAAATATCGGTAAGGCGCGCAAACCCTGCCGCGGGTCGGAAACCGGTGTCTGCGTGGAGCTGCGCGTTCAGGACGCGCGGCGCACCGTATGAGTGAACTCATCGATGGCGCAGACGAGGTGGTAGAACGTGCTGGCTGGCGCCGGTTCATCCACGAACGTGCCATCGGGCAGCATGCGGTCGCGCCATAACCCCGGCTTCGGCGTGTCCAGATACCTCATTACCGCGCTCGCAGCCGCGACTGCGATCTCCCAGTACCGATCCTCTCCAGTCTGTTCGGCCGCAATGCACGCCGCCTTCAGCCGTTCGGTCTGCGACCATAACCGCGCGACAGGATCCCGCAGGCTGCCATCGAGGTTGATCGAGGCGAATGCAACCCCGCGTCGGGCATCGACGCCAAGGCGTTCCCCCAGTTCGATCAGCTTCAGCGCCGCGTCGCGCGGACGGCGATCACCCGTGCGTTCCACCCAGCGCAGCAGCAGCCACGCCCATTCAAACAGATGGCCCGGTTCTGCGATCCCGCCCTGCTCGCCCGGTGCCGGGCGCCAGTTCTCATCGAAGAACTCGCGCAGCAACCCGGTTGCGGGGTCGATGAAGCGGGACATGGCCAGGTCTGCGATCTGCGCAGCCGTGGTCTGCCACCGCGCATCATGATCGAGATCCATCCACGCCAGATTCGCCTCCAGCAGATGCATGTGGGAGTTGGCGGACAAAGGCAGGATGCGCGGATTCGATTCCTCGAAACAGCTCACCGGATTCGCCAGCTGCGCACGCAGCTGGGCATGGATGTCGCGAGCGGCCTCGCGAATATCTTCGTCATCGAGCGCATCGAACGCGGCAGCATGTCCGATCAGCGCGAACGCCTGGTCGTAAAGCAGGATGCCATCGTCGAGTGGTTTGCCGACGGCATCCACGAGCGTGCGGAACAGACGATCGGGGCGGCGGTAATGCGCAAGATGGAAATCGAGTGCGTGCCTGATCGCTTCGTCCGCCGGGCCGGCCCAACCGAGCTCTTCGGCGAGGCTGTATGCGTAGATCTGGCGCGGATGCAGGCGCGAGCGTCGCGCTTCGCCGGTAGGTGTGCCGTCCTGATTCAGCCGTTCGTGGAACCCGCCATGCACGTGGTCGGCGCCGCACGTCCACCACATGTCATATGCATCATCGAGCAGCCATGTCTTGAGGGTTTCGCACAGGGATGCTGCTTCAATCAGTCCGGGCATTCAGGCACTCCGATCGTCAGGCGAGGCGATTCTACAAACATCGCCCGCGCGACTTTCGGTCCTTTGCGGTGTCCGTCAGGAAACCGTGGATCTCACGACCGGATCGGTCTGGATCTACATCAGCCACAGCCGCGCGGCGCCACGCACACCCGATGAATCGCCCCAGCGCGCGGCGACGATCCGCGCGTCCCAGCTATCCGAGAAAACGTAGGAGCGCACGATGGACGGCAGGCGTTCATACAGTTCGGCGACATTGGACATACCACCGCCCAGCACAAACGCATCCGGATCCAGAATGTTCACTGTCACCGCCAGCGCCCGGCCGAGACGATGGATATATCGGTCCAGCGCATCGCGCGCGTGAGGTTCACCACCGCGCGCCGCCTGGACGATGGCCTCGGCATCGAGTTGCACACCACTGGCGTCGCGATAATCGCGCTGCAGACCGGGACCCGATACCCAGGTTTCCAGGCAGCCGCGCTGACCGCACCAGCACTGGGTCGCACCGAGTTCCCCGGATGATGGCCACGGCAGCGGCATGTGGCCCCATTCCCCACCCACGCCATTGGCGCCCGCAATGAGCTGTCCATTGATGACGACGCCTCCGCCGCATCCGGTGCCCAGAATCACGGCGAACACCACCGATGATTTCGCGGCCGCACCGTCGACGGCCTCGGAAAGCGCAAGACAGTTCGCATCGTTGGCAAGTCTGACTTCGCGGCCCAGCGCTGTGGTCAGATCCTCGCGAAATCGCCGGCCATTGAGATACACGGAATTGGCGTTGCGCATGACGCCGGTACGGGGGGAAATCGAACCCGGTGCTCCGACGCCGATGGTGCCGTGGCCACCGGCCTGCGACTCTGCGGCGGCAACCAGTTCGCACACGGTGCGGATGGCCGCATCGTACGTGCCGGGATTGGGAGCACGAACACGAGCGAGGAAATTGCCGCAGGTATCGAGCGCTGCCGCTTCGATCTTGGTGCCGCCAAAGTCGACGCCGATCTGAATTGCGCGGCCGCCGGCGGAAGGGTCCGCGCTGAGGCCCGAATGGATGCTGAAGGTGGACACGAGCGATACCGTCAATGGAAGTGAACGCCCATTGGGCCGTTGTTCTTGTCCGAGGGTGATCCGTGCCAGACCGCGGCGATCATAACAAAAGTAAATTTATTAATCCTTTCGGATCGTAGCTGCGTCAGCCACCGCTGGCCTTCATGAGAGCCGCACGCGAGGGCAGCAGGCGTTCGGTGAAAGGCAGAATGGCGGCACCGATCGCGGGTGCATCGGCTGCCATGGCCGCACGCAATACCGGTGCTATGACAGGCACGTCGCCCGATCGACGCTTGAGCCGCTCGTTCAGCTCGTCTGCGAGTCGATCGACCAGGTCGGAACACAGACGTCCGCCTATGAAAATGGCCTTCGGATTGACCAGACAGCTCACGGCAATCAGGGGATCGGTGAGGAAATCCGCCGCGTCGCGCACCCATTCGTCAATGACTTCCTTGCCAGCCGCACTCACCGACGCAAGTTGCTCAGGCCGCGATACCTTGATTCCGGCCTTGTGCAGACGCTGATACAAGGCGGACAGCGATACGGCTTCCTGGAGCGAGCGCGCCTCGGTGCGCCGCGAGCGCAGTGGCAGAAATCCGATCTCGCCGCTGCGTCCGTCAGCGCCGCGAAAGTAAGTGCCGTCGATGACCAGGCCGCCGCCGAGCGCAGCGCTGATCAGGATATAAAAGAAAGTGGTGCTGCGCAGACCATGCCCGAACTGCAGCTCGCCGATAGCGGCGGCAGCGGCGTCGTTCTCGACGAAGAGCGGTTGGGGCAGGATATCGGCGAATAGTCGCGGGATGTCGACGGTGGTCCACACCCCATAACTCGACGGCCGATGCGGCAGATTGATGCGTCCGAGATCGTCGGGTAACGCCACGCCGGTGCCGATGATGCGATCGCGCGGCAGGGACTTCTGCCGGAACATGCGATCAATCGCCTTGCGTACGAAGTCCGCCACGTCGTTCGGCAAGGCAAAGTCGATCTGTGCCGATGCGCGCGCACGGACGTTGCCCAGGAAATCCAGCGCCACGACGGTCACATGATCGCGATCGATGTTGACGCCAATGGCAAAGCAGCCATCCGGATCGATGGCGATCTGCATGGCGGGCTGACCGCGACGGCCGTGCTGCTTGCCGACTTCCATGATCAGCCCTTCGCTCAGCAATCGATTGGTGATGTTGGCGATGGCGGGCGTGGTCAGGCCTGTGAGTTGCGCCAGATCGACGCGCGTGATCGTGCCGTGCACGCGGATGGCCTGCAGCGTCACGCGCTGGTTGTAGTCGCCGGCACGTTCCAGATTGGTGCCGGAGAGGCTCGCGGTCTGAGTCCGTAGATTTTCCCGGCGCCGCCGGTCCGATGTCTGCATCGTGATCCTTGTCTGTCCGCAGCGGCACAACCATAACGCCAGTTCTCATCAACACGGCGCGGGCCGGACCTGCATTCTATTAATGTGAGGCGCGGGAATCCCGCATCATTTGCGCAAACTCGTTTTCACGAACGCTGATCGTACGTCGCGCAGCCGGCATCCGGAATCTGACCTCCGCTGCGGCCATGCGTTGCATCCTCATCCCGAAGCCCTTACTTTCAAGACGATGTCACCGCCTGCTCTTTCTGACCTTGCTGCACAGTCGAGTCTGGCGCTGTTCCTCGACGTGGACGGCACGCTACTGGAGATTGCGCCGACGCCGGACGCCGTGGTGGTGCCGGATTCACTCAAGCAGATGCTGAATGCGCTGTCCTCGCGTCTGGACGGTGCGCTGGCGCTCGTCAGCGGTCGGAGCGTGCGCACGCTGGATCAGCTCTTTGCGCCTTATCGGTTCGCCGCTGCCGGCATTCACGGCTGCGAACGCCGCGAAGCCAATGGCTGCATTCTGCGGCCGGACATCGATGCCGCATCCTTTGCGGCCGCGCGGGATGCATTGTCGCAATGGGCCGCGCAGCGCCCGGGCACGCTGCTCGAGGACAAAGGCTACGCGCTCGGTCTTCACTACCGGCAGTCGCCGCAATTCGAAGCGGAGGCACTCCAGGCCGTGCTCGCAGTTCTGCCGACGCTTGCCACACATGAACTGCAACGCGGCAAGTTTGTGTTCGAACTGCGACCCGCCGGCTATTCGAAGGGTCAGGCAATCGATGCGTTCATGCATGAAGCGCCGTTCCGGACGCGTCGCCCCGTATTCATCGGCGATGACGTCACCGACGAAGCGGGCTTTGCAGTCGTGAATGCACTCGATGGCATTTCGATCCGTGTCGGACAGGGCATCCGGACCGAAGCCCGCCACCATCTCGGCGATGTGGATGAAGTCATCGCCTGGCTGGGCTCAATGACCGGCACCTGATGTGCCGGACGGGAATCCGCCGCTGCGGATTCCCACCCGACCGTGCTCAGAGACGTACGTCCTTCAGCTGGAACGTGATCGGCACCTGTTTCCACAGCACTACGGGAACGCCGTCGCGTGTACCCGGGAGCAGGCGCCAGTGCCTCGCTTCACGGACCGCGGCTTCATCCAGCCGCCGATCGCCACTGGATGTGTCGATGCGCACCGCGCCGACGCGGCCGTTCTCCAGCACCTGAACCGACAGCACCACCGTTCCCTCGACGTTGTCGCGAATGGCGGAAGATGGATACGTGGGCTCGGACAGTCCCCGGCGCGGATCGATCGCGGGCTCGATCTCAACCGGCTGCGGCACCGTGCGCTCGACTGTATCCGGCACTGGATCCGGCACGAAGGGATCCGTGCTCACGACGCGGAAATCCGGCGCAGGTACATCGTCCGGTGGCAGCACCTGCG
>DASTRD010000249.1:0-7156 GCA_035761425.1 Povalibacter sp. | reverse complement strand
ACACGGTCGACTGGACCGGCATTCAGCAGTCCAACACGCTGGTGGCCTGCGGTGGTTCCTACATCGGCAACTTCGGTGAGGCGCGTGCCAGGGGCGTGGACATGATGTTCCAGGCGGTACCCATGGACGACCTGCTGATCGATGTGTCGCTCGGCTACATGAACTCCGAGTACACCTCGCAGGTGTTCGCTTCGGCCGATGCCAACGCACCGACGCTGATCAACGAAGGCAACTCGCTGCCCAACGTCGTGCCGTTCAAGGCCGCGCTGGCGATGACGTACAACTTCTTTGCATTCGGCAAAGACAGCTTTGTGCGAGCGGCCTACGAGTACGGCAGCAAGCGCAGCGACATGATGCCGACACAGGATCGCACTACCACGCAGTTCCTGGCGAATCCGCTGGTGCCGTACGTGGAGGCCACCCACATGGTGCGTCTGCGAACGGGCATGGATTTCGGGGCGTGCGATGTCTCTCTCTTCATCGACAATCTGCTGGATTCATCACCGCTGCTGAGCAGAACTTCCTCGACGCAGAGCGACTACTACCAGGTCACCACGTGGCGGCCGCGCACCATGGGTGTGACGCTCGTGTACCGGTACTGAGTTCGATCTCATCCGCGTTGAATGCACGGCAAGGCGGGCTGCATCCACAGCCCGCCGCTTCCCCCGAAGCGGTCGTGTCGTGTCAGCTGTGTGCGGCACTGCGGATTCACCATCGCCAACGTTGAACAGCCAGAGTGGGAGAATTCTTATGAGAACCCTGAGGGTCATCGGTGGAGTTGTCGCGGGCGTCCTGGCCGCGATTTCCGCAAGCGCGATCGACAGTGGCGCCGGCAATGTGACCGAAGCACGGGTACGTGCCGAAGCCGCAGACGGTGGCAACTGGCTGGTGAACGGACGGGATTTCAGCGCGCAGCGTTTCAGCCCGCTCAAGCAGGTCACGCAGAAGAATGTCGCGGAGCTGGGGCTGGCCTGGTCGCTCGACATCGACAGTCCGATGGGTCTGGCGGTGGAGCCCATCGTGGTCGACGACGTCATCTACATCGCGGGCTCGCTGGATCGCGTCTATGCCGTCGATGCGAAGACCGGCAAGCTGTTGTGGCGCACTGACCCCAACGTCAATCTCACAGCGATGCGCAACTCCTGGGCCGCGCGGACCAATCGTGGCGTTGCAGTCTGGGAGGGCAAGGTGTTCGTAGGTACTGGTGACTGCCGCATGATTGCGCTGGATGCGGCGACCGGAAAGCAACTCTGGGCCTCGCCGGTATGCGAAGACACGACACAGACCGGCATCACCGGAGCACCGACGGTCGGCGGCGGCAAGGTTTTCATCGGCTACAACGGTTCCGACTCGGGTGTGCGCGGTTCCATGGTCGCGTTCGACGCCAACACCGGCAAACTGGCCTGGCGGTTCTGGAATACACCGGGCGATCCCGCCAAAGGTTTCGAGAACAAGGCGCTCGCCATGGCGGCGAAGACCTGGTCCGGAGACAGATGGTGGGAAGCCGGCGGTGCATCCGTGTGGAACGCGATCAGCTACGACGCTGAAACCGGTCTGCTCGTCTACGGCACCGCGACGCCTGCGCATGGTCCGGACTTCAAGGTGAAAACCACTGGCGATCGTCTGTTCTCCGGATCGATCGTCGCGCTGAATGCACAGACGGGCGAGTATGTATGGCATTTCCACACGGCTCGATACAGCCCGGGCTATGCAGCCTCCGGCGCCGACTATCCGGGCAATCCGGACAACTTCAACATCGTATTCGCCGATCTCACGATCAACGGCAAGAAGCGTCACACCATTCTTACGGTGCCGAAGACCGGCAACTTCTTCGTGCTGGACGCAAAGACCGGCGAGCTCATTTCGCAGCGCGCGACTTCCGAGCGTCCAAAGGATCAGCTCAGTCCACCGGCGGCCAACGGCAAGCCGCGCAGTGCGACCGGTCGCAACTGGTGGCCGATGAGCTTCGACCCCGACACGGGCCTGGCCTACATCCCCATGAACGATCACACCGAAGGCGGCTACGGCAGCGATCCGGTGGGGCGGCTCGTCGCCTGGGATCCGGTCAAGCAGGCTTCACGATGGTCAGTACCGCTGACGGTTGCGGCCAACAGTGGCGTGTTGTCGACGCGCGGCGGACTGGTTTTCCAGGGTGAGGGCACCGGAACGTTCTCAGCCTATGCGGCCGGTGATGGTCGCCGCCTGTGGTCGATCGATACTCGCTCCGCCATTCACTCAGTGCCGGTGAGTTACCTGTCCGGCGGCGAGCAATACATTCTGATGCCGGTGGGATTCGGCTCGAGCTCACGGCTGTTCGGACCGAACAGCACGATGGCGACGCCGCAGTCCAAGCGCGGCCCTGCACGACTGCTGGCATTCAAACTGGGCGGCAAGACGCCGTTCCCGGACACAAAGATCGTGGTACCCGCCGTGCCGAAGCCGCCGGTGCAGACCGCCGATGCCGAGACGATTCGCCGCGGTGCCGTCGCTGCGAACAAGTTCCGTTGCACGAATTGCCACGGTGCGGGACTGGATGGCAGCGGCGCCTGGATTCTGAGCGGCGCGATTCCTGACCTGCGCTACATGACTCAGGATGCGCACGACCGCTTCCTCGCCATCGTGATGGCCGGCACCAATCGCCGCAACGGCATGCCCGGATTCTCCGACGGCGGTGAGAACTATCCGCTCGTCAAGTCGCAGATGACGGTGGAGGAGGCCAACGCGATCCACGCATTCATCATCGATCTGCAGTGGAAGACGTATCGGGAAGACCAGAAACGGCTGGCCGGTGAGGCGAAGTAGCCATCGACTGCATACGCAACTGCGGCGGGTGCCCCCCCGCCGCATCAGGAACCTGGAGAGCAATCATGCTGAAAAGAAAAGCCCTTGTGCTGTGTGCGCTCATGTCGGGCGCCTTCGTGGCGGTTGCGGACGATGCGCCGGAGAGCATCGTGAAGTTCGATGGTGCGGACCTCGCCTCACTCATGCAGTCGAGCGCGGCTGTGAAGAAGACAACCGAAATCAGAACGACTACGGCAGTACCGATGTTCAAATCGGCGGATGCGAAGTTCTCATCGGGGCTGTTCTCATCGACAGCCGGCCATGCCGAGTTCGAATCGTACGCCGGCGATGAGTTCTGCTACTTCGTCTCCGGTGAGGCGACCATCACTTCCGCCGATGGCACGGTGCTCAAGCTGAAGGCGGGGGATGCCATCACGATCCCGAAGGGCTGGAAGGGCCGCTGGGATACCACCGGCTACACGAAGTACTTCGTCAGCTATCGGTCACCCGATTGATGCAGGCGGACGGCCCGGATGCGTCCCCGCAATGTTGCCAGACGATGTCCGGCCGCGGTGCCGCCTTTTTGTTCAGAAGGAGAGCGAATTCGATGTCCCAAGCTGATCACCTGTCGTTGCCATCGCGCCGCCGCTTTCGCAGCCGGCCCGCAAATACCTGGTCGCGCGAAGAACTGGGCCGCCTGCGTGAACTCGCGGCCAACGGTACACCTGTGCCATTGATCTCCAGCCTGCTGCGTCGTACCGAATCTGCCGTGCGCAACAAGGCCGGCATGCACGGCATTTCTCTTGGCGCCGCAGGCTCGAGAGCCAAGACGTGCGCAGGGCAGTCCGCGTCCACGGTTTCCCGGTCGCACGACTGTGCCCGGCGTGTCGGATAACAGACGCTTGAAGGGCTTGCTTGCATCGGTGCGGGCTGCGCTCATCTGGCGCCAGGCGGTGTCGCACGTTGCATCCCCCTCGCTGCGACGAGAGGTCGCGGCCGTGCGGCCGCCTGGCGCTGGCTGGAGACTGCACTGGTGGCTCGCCGGTGTGCTGGTGTGTCTGCAGGCAGCCGCCGCCGAAGGCGTCGACGAAGTGATCGTGACCGCCACGCGCCATGCTGCCCAGGTGCGTGACTTTCCGGGCAGCGTATCGGCGATCGGCGATCAGGAAATCGCCCTCGTCGGTTCCACGCATCACGTGGAAATGCTGAACCGTGCTGCCGGCACGATGATTCAGCGCAACAGCGGTGAGGAGAGCCTGACTGCCATCCGTTCTCCGGTGCTCTCCGGCCCTGGCTCCTGCGGCGCCTTCCTGTTTCTCGAGAACAGCATTCCGATCCGTCCGGTCGGCTTCTGCAATGTCAATGAGCTATTCGAAGTCAACATGGAACAGGCGCGTTCCATCGAAGTCCTGCGCGGACCCGCCGGGGTCGTCTATGGCTCCGGTGCAATGCATGGTGCAGTCAATGTTCTGCAGGCATCCGCCACTCAATTGCCTGCGCTCGAATTCGGAATCGAGACCGGGCCCGCGGATTTTTACCGTGCATCGGCCGTTCTGGCACATCAGGGCGACAGGACAGACCTCGGTGCGCAAGGGATCTTTTCCAGCGACGGTGGGTGGCGTGATCAGTCGGATCTGAAGGAGCAGAAGGTGAATGCAATGCTCAGCCACCGGTCCGACTCTGCCCGCATGAACCTGACACTCTCGGCGACCAATCTGCAGCAGCAGACGGCGGGATTCATTCAGGGAGAAGATGCCTATCGGGATCGCCGTGTGGCGCGATCGAACGCGAATCCCGAGGCCTATCGCGATGCGTATGCGATCAGGCTGACGGGCGCATACGAGCGTGCAATCGGCGATTCGTTGCAGCTGGACCTGCGCCCCTACGTCAGGCATTCGCGCATGGATTTCCTCCAGCACTTTCTGATCGGCAAACCCACCGAAGAGAACGGTCAGGACTCGATCGGGCTGTTGAGCTCGCTGAGCATCCACGCCTCCGACACGACCGATCTGCTGCTGGGGGTGGATCTTGAGCTGGCCGATGGCTTTCTCAGAGAGACCCAGGCAGGGCCCGCCACCGATGGCGCGCCTGCCGCCAATGCCATCCGGCCGGCGGGCAAGCACTATGACTACACGGTCGACAGTGAGGTCGTGGCGGCCTATGCGCAGATCCAGCGCTCAATTGGCCAGCGGTGGAGGCTCAGTGCCGGTGGCCGCATCGACTACGTCACGTATGACTACAACAACGCAATGTTGAGCGGCAACACGCGCGAAGATGGTACGCCGTGTGTCGCTGCGGGCGGCTGTCTCTACACTCGTCCCGCCAGCCGCAGCGACCACTTTGCGACACCCACCGCCAAGCTGGGCCTCACTTATGCACTCGCCGAGCATCACACGCTGTATGCCAGCGTCGCGCAGGGCTATCGCGCACCTGACACGAGTGAGTTGTATCGGCTGCAACGGCAGCAGTCGGTCGCCGAGCTCGACGCCGAGAAGCTCGACAGCGTTGAAATCGGTGCCCGGGGCCGCCTGGGAACATGGCGCTATTCGCTCTCCGCGTTCGACATGGTCAAGGATCATGTGATCTTTCGCGACGCCAACGCCTTCAATGTCAGCGACGGGCGTACCCGGCATCGCGGTATCGAATACGAAGTGAACTGGGCGGTCGTGCCGTCACTGAATTTTCAGCTTGCCGGCACGTACGCACGTCACACCTATGATTTCACTCAGACGATCGAACAGGGCGAGACCATTGTGGCGGGGCGCGACGTCGACACCGCGCCACGGCATCTGAATACCGCGCGGCTGCAATGGCAGCCCGTCGATCCGGTGAGCATGGAACTCGAGTGGGCAGGTGTCGGCCGCTACTTCGTCGATGCGGCCAATGAACACGAATACGAAGGACATGACCTGCTGAACCTGCGGGTCGCCTGGGACGTGGCGCCACGCTGGCGCGGTACCGTACGAATCAACAATCTCACCGACCGCGCGTATGCGGATCGGGCGGACTACGCGTTCGGCAACTATCGGTACTTCCCGGGACGCCGTCGCAGCGTATTCCTCGAATTGAACTATCGCGCCGACTGACGCAGCGAATCTCTGATCGCAGGCGCTGAGCGCGACGTTGCCCACCGGAGTTGCCGATTGAATGAACACGTCGAATTTTTCGTTGTCGACCTGGGTCGATGCGGTGGCACAGCTCACACAGCCGGCCCGCGTTCATTGGTGTGATGGTTCCGAAGCGGAGAATGCGCGACTGATCGAGACGATGATTGCAGCGGGTGAACTGCTGGAACTCAATCGGCACACCTATCCGGACTGCTATCTGCACCGATCGCATCCGTCGGATGTCGCACGGGTGGAGGATGTGACCTTCGTCTGTACTCGCCGGCGCGAAGATGCGGGTCCGAACAATCACTGGATGGATCCCGCGCAGGCGCATCGACAGATCGACGAGCTGTTCGCCGGGGCCATGCGGGGACGAACGATGTATGTGGTGCCGTACTGCATGGGCCCCGTCGGCTCGCCTTATGCACGCTGCGGCGTCGAGATTACCGACAGTGCATACGTGGTAATCAATATGCGCCTGATGACGCGCATGGGTGCGCTCGCGCTACAGGCCATTGAGGCCGGCGCCGGCTTCGTCAGGGGACTGCACTCGACGGGCGATCTGGATCCGCACCGACGCTTCATCATGCATTTTCCGGAAGAACGGGCTATCAAGAGCATCGGCTCGGGCTATGGCGGCAATGCACTGCTGGGCAAGAAGTGCCATGCGCTGCGCATCGCGAGCTGGCAGGCGCGCGAGGAGGGCTGGCTGGCCGAGCACATGCTGATCATGGGTGTGCAAAACCCGCAGGGTCGCACGCACTACTTCGCAGCCGCTTTTCCTTCAGCCTGCGGCAAGACCAATCTCGCCATGCTGGTGCCGCCGGACTCGATGCCCGGCTGGAAGATATGGACGATCGGGGATGACATCTGCTGGATGCACATCGACGCCCAGGGGCAGTTGCGTGCCATCAATCCCGAAGCGGGGTATTTCGGCGTGGTGCCGGGCACCAATCGTGAGTCCAACCGCAATGCGTACGACATGATCCAGCGCGACACGATCTTTACCAACGTTGCGCTGACGGCCGACAACGAGCCGTGGTGGGAAGGTCGCAGTGGCGCGCCGGTGACTGACTGGCAAGGTCGGGTCCATATGCCGGGGCAGGGACCGGCGGCGCATCCGAATTCGCGCTTTACCGTCTCGGCCCGGCGCAATCCGGTGTATTCAACGCTGGCGGAAGCACCTGAGGGCGTGCCGATATCAGCCATTCTGTTCGGCGGACGGCGTCGCGAACTGGCGCCGCTGGTGTACGAAGCCCGCAGCTGGG
>DASTRD010000248.1:0-2919 GCA_035761425.1 Povalibacter sp. | reverse complement strand
ACCAGCCCATGACCACCAGGCACAGGAACGCAACCAGCGTGAACTGGTAACGGCGAATCGGAAATTCCAGAAAGCTCACGAGGCTGCCCCCACCCCAACCCTCCCCCGCGTTGCGGAGGAGGGAGCCGAAAGTGAAGTGGCGTCGGCGCTGTCTGTCTCTTGCCGTCCCCGCAACGCGGCCGAGGGAGTCGAAAGTGAAGTGGCTTCGGCGCTGTCTGTCTTTTCCCTCCCCTGCAACGCGGGGGAGGGCAGGGAGGGGGCAGCTTCCGCGGGCTGCACCGCCACGAGTTCGCCGTCCTCCAGATACAGCGAACCATCGGTCACGATCTGTTCCCCGGCCTGCACTCCGCTGTTCAGAGCGACGCTCGTGTCTTCGATGAACGCGACTTCGACTTCGCGACGACGGGCATGCTCGCCGTCCAGCACGAACACGCTCGCCTTGCGGCCGTTGCCTTCGACGATGGCTGCGATCGGCACATAAACCAGTTCGCTGGCACGCGCCGCGCTGGGCACGATACTGAGTTTGGCCACCAGTCCGCTCTTCAGCGGCTGTGCCGTGGGATCGAGCAGCACCTCGATATTGAACATGCCGCTGGCCGGATCGGCAGCGCTGGCGATTTCAGTGACCTTGCCCGTGAGCGTCACGTCAGGCAGTGCATCGAGCCGGACGTGGGCAGCGTCGTTGAGCCTGACCTGCACGATTTCGCGATCCGCCAGGCCCGCGCGAACCACGTATCCCTGATCCTGCGCGCCCAGCACCAGAATGGGACTGCCGGCTGCCACGAGTTCGCGTTCCTCGGCGAGCTTTCGCAGCACAGTGCCGCTGCGCGGTGCCACGATGGACGCATAGCTCGAGTTGAACTGCGCAGACTTCAGCGCCGCCTGACTCACTGCTGCCTGGGTGCGCAGATCCTGAAGCTGCTCGAGGCTGATGACCTGATCGGCGTGCAGCCGCTCGCCACGCTCCAGATCGCGCTGGGCCTTCTCGTACGCCTGTCGCGCCTGTTCCACCTGCGCATTGACCTCCGTCTGCTCGATTTCGGCGAGCAGTTGTCCTTCGCGAACGTGATCGCCTTCGTGGACCGCGAGGCGACGGATCACGCCGCCGACCTTGAAGGACAGACGGATCTCATCCTTGTTGACCAGCAGGCCGTTGGTGCGAATGGTGGGTGCTGCGGGTCCGGTGTACGACTGGGCGACGCGCACGGGTGTCGGCGCGACAGTCGCCTGCTCGGCCTTGCCGCTGCAGCCAGTGAATGCGATGGCGCTCGCTGCTGCAAACAGAACGCGTGCAAGGGCTGGATTCAATGTCCTGACTTTCGTCATTGTCACTCCGTCATGTCCTTTCCATGTTCTTGTGGGTCCGACTTCGGTCGAACGTCATGGCAGGCGCTTCAAGTACGTGACCCCGGCAGCCCGTCACCTATCGCCCGTCACTCGTCAGATCACTCCAGCGCCAGATCGCCGCTGGATGTCGCATATTCCAGTTCCGCGCGCCGCGCCAGCACGTCGAACTGCGTGAGGTTCTGGTTGAGTTCGGCGCTCGTCAGCGTGCTGCGCGCATCGACGAACTCGACCTGGTTGATGACACCTTCATCGCGTTTGCGAGTGGCGATGCGAAAGGCAGCACGTGCGGCCTCTGCGCGCGCCTGTGCTGTCGACAGCGAATCGCGCGCCGTCTGCAGACGATCGAAAGCCTGCTGCACCTCGAGCCGGATCTGTTGCGCCACCTCTTCCTGACGCAGCACTGACTGGCGTTGTGCGACTTCGGCCTGATGTAAGCGCGCGGTATCGCCGCCGCCATCGAAAATCTTCCAGGTGAAGATCAGCGAAGCGGTGCTGAAGTTGTAGCCGTCGCCGAAGCGGTAGTCCTCGCCCTGCGAGCCCGCATCGATGCCGAGCGACAGCGTGGGCCAGCGCTGTTTGCGCGAGATCGCGACCTGCTCGGCGCTTGCCTGAGCGAGGTGCTTCACCTGCGAAATTTCGGGCCGACGCTGCAAAGCGTCGGCCCACAACTGTTCAAGCGCGGAATCGCGTTGCGCAGCGGTGTTGGGTGCCGGCGCGGCTTCGATGGGTGCGAGCAGATCGCGATTGAGCAGAAAGTTGAACCAGCTCTGTGCCTGCGACGCGAGATTGGCGGTCTCGCGCTTCTGCTGTTCCACCTGCAGCAGTTCGGCGCGTGCGCGCAGGACCTGGTCCTCAGTGACCTTGCCGTTGTCGAACAGCGATTGATTGACGCGCAGATTTTCGCGCAGCAGCGTCTCGCTGGCCGCAACGATGTCGGTGGAACTGCGCGCCTTCAGCCAGTTGACGTAGGCCAGGATGATGTCGCGGCGCAGGGTGCGAGCGATCGCCATACGGCGAAAACTGCTCGCATCGAGCATGGCGCGCTGTGCGCGCACCGCCGCGGGGATGGTCGGCGCATACAGCGGTTGGCGCAGCACCAGCCGGGTGTCCTGTTCCTTTTCGCGCAGGAACGGCACGGTCTGGTCCCGGATCTGCGGAAACTGGGGCGCCTGGCCCTGCGCTTCGAGCATCTCGTTCAGCGTCGAGTACACGGGATTGAGAGCGCTGCCGATGGGAATGTCGATGTCGCGACCGCCTTCCGCCCGCGTGTAGCGGGCCTGAAGAGACAGTTCCGGGAAAAATCCGGCACGCGCCTCCGCCAGCGCATGGGTCGCTTTTTCCACTTCGAGCGATTCGCTGCGCAAAGCCAGATTGCTGCGCAGACCTTCAGCCACATAGCGCTCGACTATTTCCTCGTACGTCGCTTCGGCGTGCGCGGACACCGGCATGCAGCAGAACAAGGTGGACACCCACGCCGTCGTCATCATGCATGCGCGGAACAGGGATCGGGGTATCAAACGCACCGTCATAGACGCTCCCCCGGAGGCTTCATTCGTATAGACATTCAACACA
>DASTRD010000247.1:0-9218 GCA_035761425.1 Povalibacter sp. | reverse complement strand
CAGGCATCAGAAAGCATTTCATTAAATTTTCAATATTATCAAGCCTGCAAACCATGTAACTGCAAGGCCAACGATCAAGAAGATCTTGATGTTCGAATCGGGCGATCGCCGTGGAACCTAAGCGGCTGCGACCGGGTGGAGGTGGCCGGTAACGCGAATGGTTTGCGTTGAATGGCGCGTCAGAGATCGCCGTGCGGTACGTCCGGACGCGAGCACCGGCGGCCAACGCCCCTGCAATCGGTCGCGCAATTCATCGGGTTCTGTTGGATGCTTGAGGCCGCTGCCGCGCTCGTGATGCCGGACGGAATCGCGGTTTCGAGTCCGGCGCATGCATGCCCATCATTACAATTCTGCTCGACGGCGACAGGGAGATTTCCGATGAGTGCGCGTCCATCCGACGACTTTCTTCCGCAGGGATACTCATACCTGTGGCATCCGGATGTGCTCTGGCTGAACGTCCTGCCCGACATCGGAATCGCCGTTGCCTGCGTCGCCATCGCCGTGGTGTTGATGCGCATCGCGCGTCGCTCGCGTCACCTGCCCTTTCACGCGCTCATCATCTGGTCGGCCATCCTGAGCCTGAGCTATGGCGCGACGCATGTCGTGAGCGTCTGGAACGTCTGGCACAACGACTACTGGCTGCAAGGGTGGGTCAAGCTGATGATCGCCGCCGCAGCAATTCCCACCGCGTGGCTGTTGTGGCGCGCGATGCCGTCGATCCTGGCGCTCCCGGCACCGCAGCAGTTGCAGCAGATCAACGACTCGCTGGCGCTGGCCAATCGCGAACTCGAGGCGTTCACTGCCTCGGTATCGCACGATCTGCGCTCTCCCCTGTCCTCCATCGCCGGCCAGGCCGGGCTGCTGGAAATTTCCCTGGGCGAGGACGCCACCGAAGACCAGAAGCGCCGGTTGCAGCGGATTCAGGTCAGCGTGAAACAGATGTCGGAGCTGATCGAAGCGCTGTTGGCGCTCTCGCGCATCTCGCGTCAGCCGCTGCAGTCCGAAGCAGTCGACGTGACGGCCGTTGCCAATGAAATCGTCGCGGACCTGCGCCAGCAGGATCCCGAGCGCCATGTGGACGTGGTGATTCAGCCAGCCATGACTTTGCGCGGCGATCGGCGATTGCTCGGCACCGTGCTCGCCAATCTGATCGGCAATGCCTGGAAATTCACGTCCCGGACCGCACAAGCGCACATCGACGTGGGGCTGACGCACGAGGCGGCCCAGCTCACGCTGCACGTGCGCGACAACGGCGCCGGATTCGACATGGCGTATCACGAAAAGCTGTTCAAGCCGTTTCAGCGTCTGCACAGCCCCAGTGAGTTTCCCGGCTCGGGCATCGGCCTTGCGACCGTGCAGCGGATCATCGAACGACATGGCGGTCGCGTGTGGGCACGCGCACAGCCGCAGGAAGGTGCAGCGTTCTACTGCTCGATGCCTGAAGATCGCAAAGCCTGACAAGGCGTGCGGGCATGGCGCTCGTGCGCGATCGGAGTGTCTGCGTCTTCGCAACTGCCTCCACCGGTAATCACGCGCTTTTCACCGGCCGCGGGTTACACGCATGAGGATCGCCCCTTAGAATCGCGTGCCCTCGAAGTTCTTCCGGTCAGGATCAAGAAGATCAACATGTCATTCGACCAGAACGCCCTGGACAGCCTGCGCATCGAACGCAGTGCCGAGCCCGAACCTTCCTCCGGGAAACCTTACAAATGGTTTCTGCTCGTCGTTCTGCTGATCGCGGCCGCGGCCGCGGCCTATGCGCTGTTGCGACATCAGGCCATTGAGGTGCCGACGGCAACTGCCGTGGCCGCGTCCAACGGCGCCGGCACCGGACCCGCAGTGCTGAATGCCTCTGGCTACGTGGTCGCACGCCGTCAGGCGACGGTGTCCGCCAAGGTGACGGGCAAGGTGGCCGAGGTGATGATCGAGGAAGGCATGACCGTCAAGGAAGGCCAGGTCGTGGCCCGACTGGACGACAGCACTGCGCGACCGCTGTATCAGCTCGCGCAGCGCCAGCTCGACTCAGCGCGAATCAATCTGCAGGAAACCGAAGTACGTCTGGGTGAAGCAGAACGCACCCTGCGCCGCACCGAACAGTTGCGCGCCGACAAGCTGGTGAGCGAATCGCAGCTCGACACGGCACAGTCCGATGTTGCGGCGACGCGCGCGCGGCTCGAATCGCTGCGCAGCGACGTCAAGGTGGCTGAAGCCACGCTGCATGTGCGGGCACAGGATCTGGACGATCTGGTCGTGCGTGCACCGTTCGATGGAGTGATCGTCTCCAAGGACGCGCAGCCGGGCGAGATGGTGTCGCCGATTTCTGCAGGCGGCGGGTTCACGCGTACCGGCATCGCCACCATCGTTGACATGGACTCACGCGAGATCGAAGTCGACGTGAACGAGTCCTTCATCAATCGCGTGCACAACGGCCAGAAAACCGAAGCCGTGCTCGATGCCTATCCGGACTGGATCATTGCGAGCCATGTGATCAACATCGTTCCGACGGCCGATCGCCAGAAGGCCACCGTGCGCGTCCGCATCGGTTTCGATGAACTCGATCCGCGCATCCTGCCGGACATGGGCGTGAAAGTGAGTTTTCTGGAAGATCGCGAGGAAGCGGGCAAGGCGCCCAATGCCCGTCCGGTCGTACGTATTCCGTCCGCGGCCGTGTTTCGCGACGGCGACACGAGCTACGTCTGGCGGGTGCAGGACAAGCATGTGGAGCGGGTCGCCGTCACCACCGCTGGCGAGCGCGACGGACAGGTGGAAGTCATCGCCGGTCTGAACGCAGGTGAGACAGTGGTGGCCGCACCGGTCGAGGGACTTCAGCAGGGCGATGAGGTCAAGGTCAGAAACGACTGACCGACCGATCGATGACACAACCTGTCATCGATGACAGCAACAATGCCTGCTGGCGCGGGCTGACCAGTCATCAGAACAACGCGAGGATCTGACGATGAGCGATGAGACGCTGGTAAGGATTCGCGGACTGGCCAAGGACTACCGGCGCGGCAACGAAACCGTTCACGTCCTGCACGCGCTCGATCTCGACATTCCCAAAGGGGATTTTCTCGCACTGATGGGTCCATCCGGTTCGGGCAAGTCCACGCTGCTGAATCTCATCGGCGGGCTCGACCGGCCGACCGCCGGCAGCATCGAAATCGCCGGCCAGCGTACCGACACCATGTCGGATGCACAGCTCGGCCGCTGGCGCGCCAATCATGTCGGGTTCATTTTCCAGATGTACAACCTGCTGCCGGTGCTCAGTGCCGAACGCAATGTCGAGTTGCCCCTGCTGCTGACCTCGCTGTCGGCGGCCGAACGTCGCAAGCGGGCGAGTGCTGCATTGAGCCTGGTCGGTCTGAGCGAGCGCGCCCATCACAAGCCGCGCGAACTGTCGGGCGGTCAGGAACAGCGCGTCGGCATCGCTCGCGCCATCGTCTCCGATCCGACGCTGCTGCTGTGCGATGAGCCCACCGGCGATCTGGATCGCAAGTCGGGCGATGAAATTCTCGAGCTGTTGCGCGCACTGAACCAGCAGCAGGGCAAGACCATCATCATGGTGACGCACGATCCGCATGCCGCCGCCTGCGCGCGGCGCACGCTGCATCTGGAGAAGGGTCAGCTGATTCGCGAGGCAGCATGAAGGAAGAGGGTTGGGGTTGACGGTCAGAGCAACGGCACTTTCGGTTTCCTGCCGTCAACGGTCAGCCTTCCATCTGATTCCCGCCGCCAACAGCCAACGGCCAACCGTCCATGAAGTACCTGCATCTGCTCTGGGCCAATCTGCAACGCAAACGTCTGCGGACCTGGCTCACGCTGGCATCGATCGTCGTGGCGTTCCTGCTGTTCGGTGTTCTGCAGACCATGCGCGCGGCGCTGACCGGCGGGGCGAGTCTCGCCGGGGTCGATCGCCTGATGACCATTCACAAGGTGTCGCTGATCCAGCCGCTGCCGGCGAGCTATCTCAATCGGGTGCGCGCTGTCGAAGGTGTGCGCGTGGCCACGTCGCTCAACTGGTTCGGCGGTGTCTATCAGGACGATCGCAACCAGATTCCGGTCATGACCATCGATCCGGAAACGTTCTTTCAGGTCTATCCCGAATATCAGCTGCCCGACGAGCAACTCAAGGCGTTCCGGGGCGATCGCACCGCGGCCATCGCCGGCGAAGTGGTGGCGAAACGTTTCGGCTGGAAGGTCGGGGATACCATCCCCATGCGCTCCAACATCTTCACCCGCAAGGACGGCGGCAATGTCTGGGACATGAAGCTCGCCGGCATCTATACGACCACCAACAACAGCGACAACCAGACGGTCTATTTCCATTACGACTATCTCAACGAGTCGCGCACATTCGGCAAGGACGACATCGGCTGGATCGTCTCGCGCGTTGCCAATCCCGATCAGTCCGCCGAGATCGCGCGCCGCATCGACGCGCTGTTCGCCAACTCCTCGACCGAAACCAAGACCAGCACCGAGAAGGCCTTCATCCAGGGCTTCGCGAACCAGATGGGCAACATCGGCGCCATCGTAACGGCGGTCGCATCCGCAGTGTTCTTCACGCTGCTGCTGGTCATCGCCAATACCATCGGCCAGTCGGTTCGCGAACGCACCAACGAACTCGCCGTGATGAAGACGCTGGGATTTTCCAGCTTCAACGTCATGGCAATGGTGCTGGCGGAATCGATGCTGCTGACAGTACTCGGCGCGGCCATCGGTCTCGGTCTGGCGGCATTGCTCTCAGGCGCGCTCGCACAGATGCTGCAACAGTTCTTCCCGGCGCTGGGAATGCCGCCCGTCACCTACGTGATCGGCGCCGTGATCGCGCTGCTGCTCGGCGCTCTCGCGGGCGCGCTGCCGGCAACGCAGGCATGGCAACTCAAGATCGTCGACGCATTGAGGAAGGCATAGATGGCCGGCACGATCCCGCAGATCGCCGCAGTAACGGCACTCAACCTGAGCAGCATCCGCGAACGCCTCGCCTCGTCGATCGTGGCGCTGGTCGGCATCGCCGGCGTCGTGATGGTGCTGATCGGCGTGCTGTCGATCGGCGAAGGTTTTCGTGCAGTGCTGGATCAGTCGGGCGCAGCCGATGTCGCCATCGTTCTGCGCGGCGGTGCGACCGACGAAATGGGCAGCGGTCTGACGCAGGAAGCCACGCGCATCATCGCGGATGCTTCAGCCATCAAGCACGATGCGAGCGGCGCCATTGCATCGCCCGAGTTGTACGTGGTCGTGGACGTACCGCTGCGTTCCACCGGTACCGCGGCCAACGTGCCGTTACGTGGGGTTTCCGGGAACGCTGCAAAACTGCGCCAGGATTTCCGGATCGTCGAAGGTCGCATGTTCACGCCGGGCAAGTTCGAAGTGATTGTCGGCCGCGGCGCGCTGAAACAGTTCGCGGGCCTGGAAGTGGGCAGCAAACTGCGCTGGGGCACCACGGAATGGACTGTCACCGGCACGTTCGCCGATCGCGGCAGCGTGGCGGAATCGGAAATCTGGACCGACGCCACCGTACTGCAGGGCGCCTACAACCGCGGTTCGAGCTATCAGTCGGTACGCGCGCGCCTGACGAGCGCCAGCGCGATGCAATCTTTCAAGGACACGCTCACCGCCGATCCGCGCCTGAACGTGAAAGTGTTTTCGGAGAAGCAGTTTTACGAAGAGCAGTCGCGCATTCTCACCAACCTGGTGAAGTACGTCGGCACTTCTATCGCGGTACTGATGGGCCTGGGCGCCATCTTCGCTGCACTCAATACCATGTACTCCGCGGTTTCCTCGCGCACACGCGAGATCGCGACGCTGCGTGCACTGGGCTTCGGCTCGCTGCCGGTGACCATTTCCGTGCTTGCAGAAGCCCTGTTGCTGGGCCTCATCGGCGGTGCGATCGGCGCGGTGATTTCGTATTTCGCCTTCAATGGCATGCAGGCCTCGACGATGAACTTCGCGACCTTCAGTCAGATCACATTTGCTTTCACCGTGACCCCGCGTCTGCTGGTACAGGCATTGATCTACGCCTTGATCCTGGGTCTGATCGGTGGGCTGCTGCCCAGCCTGCGTGCCGCGAAACTGCCGATCACTTCGGGGTTGCGCGAATTGTGATGAGATGCGGGCAGCGCCGTCTCTGGTAGAGACCGGTTCTTCCAGCATCGACTGCCATGCCCGAACTACCCGACATCACCGTTTATCTTGAAGCGCTCGAGCAGCGCATTCGGAGTCGGCTGCTGAATCGGGCGGTGCTGAAGAATCCCTTCCTGCTGCGTTCCGTGGACCCGCCGCTGCATGCGGTCGAGGGTCGCAAGGTGATCGGGCTGCGGCGACTCGGCAAGCGCATCGCCATCGGTCTCGAAGGCGATCTGTGGCTGGTCCTTCATCTGATGATCGCCGGGCGGTTGCACTGGTATGCAAAGGACCACCGCGGCAAGGTTCGTCCCTCGTTGCTGCAACTCGAATTCGACGACGGCACACTCACACTGACTGAAGCCGGCAGCAAACGACGCGCATCGCTGCACATCGTGGCCGGCGAAGAAGCACTGCGCCTGCATGAGCGCGGCGGACTGGAAGTTCTCGACGCCACATTCGCCCAGTTCCGCGAGCGGCTGACGCGCGTCAATCACACGCTGAAGCGCGCACTGACGGATCCCACCATCCTGAGTGGCATCGGCAATGCGTACTCCGATGAGATCCTGCATCGCGCACGACTTTCGCCCACAGCGCAGACACGGCACCTGGATGACATGGAGTGGCAACGCCTGTTCGAGGCAACGCGCGAAGTCCTGATGCAGTGGATCCAGCGTCTGCGCGAGCAAACCCAGGGCAGGTTTCCGGAGAAAGTCACGGCGTTCCACGACGCCATGTCCGTCCACGGTCGCTATGGCAAACCCTGCCCCGTGTGCGGCACGGAAATTCAGCGTATTCGATACGCCGACAATGAAACCAACTATTGCCCGCGCTGCCAGACCGGCGGCAAGCTGCTTGCCGATCGGTCCCTGTCGCGTCTGCTGAAGGACGACTGGCCGAAAACCATCGAGGCACTCGAGAAAGCCGATCGGGAGCCGCGCACGTCGCAAAAATGAAGGTCGCGACGCATTCAATGTCGCAGTGATGCAAGCCGACATTCACATCTGCTATCGCCCCGCCGCACCGCTCGATCGCTTCGTCGATCGCCTGTGGTACTGGGAAGGTGTGCCGCCCGAACAGGCACGGCACCGCATCATGCCCGACGGCTGCGCCTGCCTGATCGTCAATCTCTTCGAAGATGAGGTCCGCGACTACACAGGTGCGAACGATGCCACGCTGGTGCGTTATCGCGGCGCAGTCCTGGTGGGCGCGTATTCGCGCTACTCCGTCATCGACACACAGGAACAACGTGCAGTACTCGGCGTGACATTCAGACCGGGCGGCATGGCGCCGTTCTTTGCGCCGGCGGCAGATGAACTGATCAATGCGAACGTCGATCTGCGCGATGTGTGGGGCAGCGATGGCAGCACCTTGCGCGAGCGCGTCCTGCTGCAACCGACGCCGCAACGGCGGCTGCGTCTGGTCGAGCACGAACTGTTGCGACGCGCCTGCCGGCCATTGCACCGCCGCGCGGAAATTGACTTCCTGCTCGCACAGCTCAGTGCGCGCCCGGAACTGTCGATCGCGACGCTGGCCGGCCAGGCGGGACTGAGTGCGCGACGCGTGACGCGATTGTTTGCCCTGGAAACCGGCCTGACACCGAAGCTGTATGCGCGCATCCGGCGCTTCGACAGGGTGCTGCGCATGCTGGAAACAGTGGATCTGCCGTGGATCGATCTGGCGCAGCACTGCGGTTACTTCGATCAGTCGCATCTGATCAACGAATGCCGCGCGTTGTCCGGCTGCACACCGTCCGAACTGCGGGCCCGCCGCATCGGCACCACACGGCACGTGATCATCTGAGGATTGCGCTTTTTTCCAATCCATCGCGGCGCCGCGCCCGTACGCTGTGTCCGTGTTTCATTGCTGTCGGAGATTCGCCATGTCTCAACCATCCACTGCCATTGCCTGTCTCACGTATCGCGATCCGCAGGCAGCCATCGACTGGCTATGTTCGGTGTTCGGCTTCGAACGCCATGCGGTGTACACGGGCAACGATGGCGTCGTGCAGCACGCGGAACTCACACTCGGCAGCGGCATGATCATGCTCGGCGGCGTTCGCGATACACCATACGGCCGACTGGTTCGCTTGCCGCAACAGATCGACGGCTATGTCACACAGAGCGTTTACGTCGTGACGACCACGCCCGATGCGATCTACGCAAAGGCCAGGGAGCAGGGCGCGCACATGGTCATCGACATCAAGGACGAGGATTACGGCAGCCGCGGCTTCACCTGCGCGGACCCCGAAGGCCATCTGTGGAGCTTCGGCACCTACGACCCGTGGACAGTGAAACCGCAGTAGGCGCGACTCCCACTCGCGCGTGACGGATTTCACGCAGCGTCCGCCGCGGCTGTGCATCGATAGCGCGGGCGCTGCACGCACTTGCACATCGCGAGTGCATGTGGGCGTCCGGAACGTACGCAGAGCAAGCCTTTTCCGCAGTAAGCGTGCTGGCACACCTCGTGCATTGACAGGCCTGACAGGTCCTTGTGAGTGGATTTGTGAGTTTTCTCCGGCACGTTTTCAACATGCTTACGATGGTGGTCGACTATCCCCCTGAGCCATCTCGGATGCAGGCGTGCGTGGCATCACGAATGTCACGCACGCTGTTTTTTTCGCCGACCCACCGCATCGACCGACCGGTTTCGTCTTGCAGCGAAGCGCTCTCTCGCAGGAGGACGACTCGCCGCCGCGGTCACGCAAGTGACCGCAATCCATTCGCGCTGCGGTGGTTCCGGACCAGATGGATGAATGGAGTAAGCGCCTTCGCTGTTTGAAGGCCATCCATTCATCCGTCGGTCCTTTGCGATTCGAAGGTCCGCGCAACGCCGCATGAACGCAGGCGTGTTGGTGAGCGGATCAGATGGGATGAGGGCCGCGACCAGCCAGGCCGCAGCCGTCAGAAATTGGCGAACTCCGCACCGTCGACCGTCGCTTCCGCCGCGCAGCCGATTTCGCGCTTGGCACCGGGAGCGGCAAAGAACTGCTCCACGAGATCCTTGCCGCCAGCCGCGCGCCAGCGGATCGTGACAGCGATGGTCTTGTAGGTGTGCGAACTCTGGAGCCACAGGCGATTGTTCTGCGGATCGCAGGC
>DASTRD010000246.1:0-3519 GCA_035761425.1 Povalibacter sp. | reverse complement strand
TCTCAATGTGCACAACGTGACTATCGTGCGGCACGGGGTGATCGTCCTCGATGCGTACTTCCATCCTTTTACGCCGCAGACCCGGCACGATGTCGCGTCGGTAACCAAGAGCATCGTTTCGCTGCTGGTGGGTCAGGCCATCGCGCGTGGCGACCTTCAGGGGCCCGATCAACGGATCGTCACGGCACTCACGCCGCAGCAGGCGGCCAGTGCGGGCGCTGCCGCTGAACGCATTCGTCTCAGTGATCTGCTCACCATGCGCTCCGGCCTGGACTGCGGCTTCAGTAACGGTGAGCGGGAACTGAGCGGCATGCGTGCGACCACGGACTGGGTTGCCTATGCGCTGCAGTTGCCCACGGTCGCCGCACCCGGCGACCGCTTCGGCTATTGCAGCCCGAACTTTCATCTGTTGTCCGCGGCGATTTCCGCCAGTACCGGCACGTCGGCCCTCGAGTTCGCACGCAAACAACTGTTCGAGCCGCTCGGCATCACGGATGTGTACTGGCCAGCAGATCCCCACGGCATCACGCACGGCTGGGGCGATCTGCAATTGCAGCCGCGCGATATGGCGAAGATCGGTCTGCTGATGCTGCACAACGGGCGCTGGCAGGACCGGCAGGTCGTTCCCGCAGCCTGGATCGAGCAATCCGTCGCACATCATTTCCGCGCCACCGACAGCAACGATTACGGCTTCGGATGGTGGATGCCGCACGCACTGCCGGGACTGTTCGAAGCCGCAGGCCGCGGCGGCCAGCGCATCAGCATCACGCCGGACAAGGACATCGTAGTCGTCACGACCGGGGGCGGTTTCGAGCCCTTCGATATCGGCAAGTACATTCTCAAAGCCGTGCGCGCGGACGCGCCGCTGCCGCCAGATCCTGCCAATCAGAAAAGACTCGCCGAAGTGCTGCTGCAAATCGCAGCGGCTCCTGCGCATCACGCGTCCAGCGTTCCCACCATTCCGCGTCGACTGTCCGGCCGCGTGTATAGCCTCGAGAAAAATCCATTGGGCATACATTCACTGGCTATCGACTTCGCAGATCCGGATGCCACCTTCCTGCATATCGGGCTCGACAGTGGCGGGAAGCTCGATCAGCCGCTGGGCATGGACGGACGATATCGCCTGACCAATGTGCAGGACGGTGCCGTCTCGGCGGGGCGGGCCGAGTGGTTCGACGACGGACGCCTGCGCATTGAGTTCAACCGGTTGAGTTTCATCAACCGCTTCGTCATCGATACCGTGCTGGCCGATCAGGAAGTGCAGCTCGTGGTTGCCGAACCGACCGAGTTTGGCAATCTGAGCATCCGCGGTGTCGCGTCGAAATAGCGGACGGTGCTCAGGGCTTGAAGACCATCAGATAGACGATGGCAAGAATCACGATCGTCGCGCCACCGGCGGACAGTCTCCCGAGCGTGGCGCGATAGGCGCGCGAAGGGGCCGTTGAATCGAACGATTTGATTTGCCGATGCAGCCCCACGGCTGCCAGCGCGATGAGAATGGCGCCGACTCCCCAGAGATTCATGGCGGATTCGGCCCAGTCCGCATCCAGCAGTCCACCCAGATGCGCCGTCCACATGCCCGTGGCGAGCATCAGTCCATAGCCCGGCATCACGACGCTGTACAGCAGCCGGCGGACGGTGCGCAGCACGAACGAATGATGCGTTCGATCCCGCGCAAAGAAGGTCAGTACGATGCCGAGGGCCGCACCCGTTCCCAGCGCGACGATCGCAATCAGAATGTGAGCGAACTTGAATGCGGTGTAGTTCACGACAAGCATCCGGCAGGACGGTGCGAAGATAATTCTTTGACGCCGATGAGCGCATTGGCAACCCGTTGCGCGCAGATGCCCCGTTGAGCAGTAACGATCCGACGCGAGTCGATTCAGCTCTCGCCCATGCCCGCTGCCGGTTCCGCTGCCGCGCCAGCGCGAACCTTTGCTTCAATGCGGGTGCCGATATCCGGGTCGATACTCTTCCAGTAAGCGAACGCGCGCTCGAGTACCGGACTGCGGACACCACCGAGCAGGCTGCCGGCGACCTGTTCGACCAACGCCGCGCGCTGACTGTCGCTGAATACCTTGTGCACGAGGATGCCTGGCTGGCGGAAGTCGTCGTCGTCGGCACGCAGAGTATAGGCGCTGCGTACCATATCGCCATCAGCCTCCCAGCCATCATCGACACGGCCGATGTTGTCCGCCCACGCACGTCCACCGCTGTTCGTCGCGTAGACCGGCGCAGCGCCGCTGTGGTGGTAAGCCATTGGGCCGTCGAACTGATAGGTGTTCACCGGGACCTTGGGCTGGTTCACTGGCAATTGATGAAAGTTGGTACCGATGCGATTGCGCTGGGCGTCGGCGTAAGCGAATGAACGCGCCAGCAACATCCGGTCAGGCGAAAGGCCGATGCCCGGCACTGTGTTGCCCGGTGAGAACGCGGCCTGCTCGATCTGCGCGAAGAAGTTCTCCGGGTTGCGATTCAGCGTCAGCACACCCACCGGTGTCAGCGGATAATCCGCATGCGGCCAGGTCTTGGTCAGGTCGAACGGGTTGATGCGGTAGCTCTGAGCATGCGCATACGGCATGACCTGCACCGAGAGCTTCCAGCTCGGGAAGTCGCCGCGCCCGATCGCCTCGAACAGATCACGGCGATGAAAGTCCGCGTCGCGGCCAGCCATGTCCGCTGCCTCGGCGTTGCTGAAGAATTCCATACCCTGTTGCGTGTGGAAGTGATACTTGACCCAGAACTTCGCGCCCTCGCCATTGATCCACAGGTAGGTATGCGAGCCGTAGCCGTTCATGTGTCGCCAGGTGCGGGGCAGGCCGCGTACGCCCATCAGGTAGGTCACCTGATGCGCGGTTTCCGGATTGTTCGTCCAGAAGTCCCACTGCATGTGGTTGTCGCGCAGGCCCGAGTCGGGCATGCGCTTCTGGCTGCGGATGAAGTGCGGAAACTTCATCGGATCACGCACGAAGAAGATCGGCGTGTTGTTGCCGACCAGATCGTAGTTGCCTTCGCTGGTATAGAACTTCAGCGAGAAGCCGCGAACGTCACGCCAGGTGTCCGGACTGCCCATCTCCCCGGCAACGGTCGAAAAGCGCAGCAGCAGATCTGTCGTCACACCGGGCTGGAACAGCGCCGCCTTCGTGTACCGCGACACATCCGCCGTCGTCTTGAAGACGCCGAAAGCGCCTGCGCCTTTCGCATGTGGCTGGCGCTCAATGACCTTCTCGCGATTGAAATGAGCGAGCTGCTCGATGAGGTGAACGTCGTGGAGCAGGATGGGGCCATCGGCACCCACGGTCAGCGAATTGCGGTCACTCGGTGCAGGTGCACCGGCACCGGTGGTCGAGCCGGACGCCTTGCGATGGTTGTCGGTCATGGAACTGCTCCGTCGGAGGATGGGCGCAACTTCGACTGCTTGCCCGTTGGGATGCCCGATCTTTTACCGTGATCGCGCAGCGATGATCACCATCCTCCTGCGTTGAGTGATCCCACGTATATCAGGAAGTTCCAGTAGAC
>DASTRD010000245.1:0-7725 GCA_035761425.1 Povalibacter sp. | reverse complement strand
CTAACGCATCAGCACCAGTTCTTCCGCCATGGTCGGGTGAATGGCCACGCACTCATCGAACTGCGACTTGCGCAGGCCGGCCTTCACCGCCACGGCCACGATCTGCATGATCTCCGGTGCGTCGGGCCCGATCATGTGCGCCCCGACGACCCGATCAGTAGCCGCATCCACGATGATCTTGTAAAGCGCCCGCTCGTCGCGTCCTGCCAGCACGTTCTTCATGGGCCGGAAATCGGAGGTGAATACCTTCACTTCACCCAACCGATTGCGGGCCTGGGCTTCGGTCATCCCCACGCCGGCAAGTGGCGGATGACTGAAAACGGCGGATGGAACGCAGTCATGGTCGACGCGAGTCGGCTTGTTGCCGAATACGGTGTCGGCGAATGCGTGACCCTCCCGAATGGCAACCGGGGTGAGCTGTATGCGATCGGTCACATCGCCCACTGCATAGATGGAGGGACAGTTTGTGCGGCTGAACTCATCGACCGGAATCGCACCCTTGTCGTTGACGACGATGCCCGCCCTGTCCAGGCCGAGGTTCTCGGTGTTCGGTACACGGCCGGTTGCGAACATGAATGCATCGCACTGGATGTTCAGACCGTCGCCCAGATGCACCGTCAGTTCGTTGCCCTGCCTGCTGATACCTTTCAGGGATACCTTCAGCAGCACGTGGATGCCCTTCTGCAGTGTGATCTGCAGGAGCCGGTCGCGAATCTGTTCGTCATAGCCGCGCAGGATCTGATCGGACCGATTGATCAGCGTGACCTGCGAGCCGAGTTCGTTGAAGATGCCGGCGAATTCATTGGCGATGTAGCCGCCGCCGGCAATCACGATTCGCTTCGGCAGCGTTTCGAGGTGGAAGGCATCGTTGGATGTGATTGCGTGTTCGTGCCCTTCTATGTCGGGCACGTGAGGACGTGCACCGGTCGCCACGAGGATGAATCGCGCCGTATATTGCCGATCGTCCACAGCGATGGTGTTCGGACCCAACAGGCTTGCATGGCCATGCAGTGGAGTCACTCCATGATTGGTCAGTGTCTGGGTATACAGACCGCTCAGGCGCGTGACTTCGCTGAGAACGTTGTCGCGCAGGGTCGGCCAGTCGAACCGTGCGTTGTCCATGACCCAGCCGAAGCGCCGCGCATCCTCCAGATCCTCGGCAAAGTGCGCACCGTAGACCAGCAGCTTCTTCGGCACACAGCCGCGAATGACGCACGTGCCACCGATCCGGTGCTCTTCGACGATGGCCACTTTCGCGCCATGACCGGCGCTGATACGAGCCGCGCGAACCCCAGCCGAACCGGCACCGAGAACGATCAGGTCGAAATCGAATGAAGCCATGAATATCTCCGGGCGGTGACGGGTGTCGGCCAAGGGTACTGCGTCTGCACCCTCAGATTGCTTCTTGCCGGTGCGACAACTATCGTCAGGCTCGCTCGACACCTGCTCACGCGCCATCCGTCTGCATGATCGACCTCACCTCAGCCATCGTCACCCTGTTTCTGATCATGGATCCGCTGGGCAATGTCCCGGTGTTTCTCGCGATCCTGAAGGACGTACCGGCGCAACGGCGGCGACGCATCCTGCTGCGTGAAGTCGTGATTGCCTACATCGTACTGCTCGCGTTCCTGTTTCTGGGGCGCTACGTGCTGCAGGTACTGCATCTGGAGCAGGAGACGATCAGCATTGCCGGCGGCATCGTGCTGTTCCTGATTGCCCTGCGCATGATATTTCCCGCAGCAGGCGGACTGCATGCCGACACGCCCGAAGGCGAGCCGTTCATCGTGCCGCTGGCCATTCCGCTGATTGCGGGCCCGTCAACGCTGGCAGCGTTGCTGTTGCTGCAGCGGATACAGCCCGGCGCCACCGCACAACTGTTCATCGCCCTCACCATCGCGTGGGCGTTGACGGCCGTCATCCTGCTCGCTGCACCGTATCTGTATCGCATCCTGGGTCAGCGCGGACTCATTGCGCTGGAACGGCTGATGGGAATGCTGCTGGTGATGATCAGCGTTCAGATGCTCATGGACGGCGTCAGCCACTTCCTGCGCAGCTGACCTGCTCCAGTCAACAGAGCATCATGCGGGATGCTCCATCGGCTCACGCACGCGATGAATAACGAACGACACCGTCGGCATGCGTCTGCCGTTCGAGCCCACCTGCATTGACCAGATACTCGAGATGCGCAAGCGCTTCGCCCAGTGCCAGAAACAGATGCATGCCAATCAAGGGACGTTTGAACAGCAGCGGCAGCAGGTCGGCAGCGCTGCGCGGTTGGCGGCACGCAGTCGAGACCTTCTGAAGCTGGTCCCGATGATGCCGCAGCAGATCATCGATACGCTCACGCAGTCCGCGAAACGGAACCCCATGCGACGGCAACACCAGGGTGTCAGCCGGCAACTGTCGCAGGCGTTGCAGCGAATCCAGAAATGAACGCAGCGGATCCGCGTCCCTGTTGCGCCAGCTGAAGCTGATGTTGGATGAAATGGTCGGCAGCACCTGATCGCCGCTGATCAGCAGATGCTGCGCATCGTTCATGACACACAAGTGCCCTTCGGCATGCCCGTTGGTTTCCAGTGCACGCCACTGCGGCAGTCCCGGCAGCACATCGCCATCGGCGATGAAATCCAGCACGCGCGGCAGACCGCTGGCGAGTTTTGCCAGCCTCGAGACCGAGAACATCGGTTTGAGCGTCGTCACTTCGCTCACACCATTGGCGCGAAAAAATACTTCGGCGGCATTCGGGTCAGCCAGGTACTTGCCGCCCAGGAGTTGCTCCGCCTGCTCGAACGTTCGCCGCGACATCCACACCGGCACGCGGTGATGTTCCTGGAGCCAGGCGGCAAGACCGAAGTGATCGGGATGAATGTGCGTGACGAAGACCCCGCGCAGCGGCTTGTCTGCCAGGAAGCTGTCTGCCAGGGCGAACCATTCGTCGCGTCCGGGATCGCACGACATGCCGGTGTCGACCACGACGCAGCCGTCGGCGGTCGACAGCATCCACACATTGATGTGGTTCAGATCGATCGGCAGCGGGATGCGGCACCAGTCGACTCCCGAAGCTACCGTCACGGCGGTGCCCGAAGCGGGCGGCGCCTGATCGATGTAGTTCAATTGTGACGGCCACGACTCGCCTTCGGCGGTGACGCCGTCGGCGGCAGCAGATTCAGGGGCTTGGGGCGATGACAAGGCGGCGTCACTGAATGATCCGGTCACGTATCATGCGGCCTCTCACTGCAAAGGTGAAATTCCGCCATGCGAGCCTCGTCCCGTCGACAACTGTGGCTGTTCGCGATCCTGCTGGCCTGGGGTAGTTCAGCGCATCCCACTCGCACCGAGAAAGACATCGTCACCTACATCAGGACGCAGCAGGAACCCGCGGTCGCGCTGCTCGAGCAAAGCGTCAACATCAACAGCGGGACCATGAATTTTGCCGGCGTCCGCGCTGTCGCCGATGTCTTCCGTCCGCGGTTCGAAGCGCTCGGGTTCAAAACTCAGTGGATCGAGGGAAAGGAATTCGGTCGCGCGGGTCATCTGCTCGCCGTTCACGAAGGCACGGGCAAGCATGTGGTACTGATCGGCCATCTCGACACCGTGTTCGAGCCCAATCACCCCTTCCAGCGCGCTGAGCGCACCGATGCGCAGACGCTGCACGGGCCGGGTACCGCCGACATGAAGGGCGGCATCGTCGTTGCACTGACGGCGCTGCAGGCGCTCAAACGAGTGGGAGCGCTGGATGCTCTGAAGATCACAGTGGTGCTGCACGGCGATGAAGAAGATGCAGGTGAGCCGCTCTCCGCGGCGCGAGCCACGCTGATTCACGCAGCGAAAGGCGCCGACGTGGCGCTCGGCCTGGAAAATGCGGCAGACGATCCAGCGACTGCCGTCACGGCTCGTCGCAGTTCAGGGCGTTGGCAGATTCGTGCCAGCGGCAGAACCGAACACTCTTCGCAGATCTTCACCGATGAAGTCGGCGCGGGTGCGATCTACGAACTCGCGCGCATTCTCAATGGCTTCTACAGCGAACTGCGCGGCGACGAATTTCTCACCTTCAATCCGGGCTTGATTGCCGGCAGTACGCAGGTCGAGTACATACCGGAACCGTTGCAGGCCAGCGCGTCGGGCAAGGACAACATCATTGCGCCCATTGCCATCGCATCGGGCGATCTGCGTGCGATTTCGCCGCAGCAGATCGTCGATACCCAACGCAGGATGCGCGAGATCGTGGCGGCGCACCTGCCCCATACCGACGCACAGATCACGTTCGATGACGGCTATCCGCCAATGGCGCCCACAGACGGTAATGCGCGTCTGCTCGGCATGTACGATCAGGTCAGCCGGGATCTGGGCTTCGGTCCGGTGAGCGCTGTGAATCCCCGTCGCGCCGGTGCCGCGGACATCTCCTTCGTTGCCGGTGAAGTCGGCATGGCACTCGATGGCCTCGGGCTGCTCGGGGGTGGATCTCACACGGCCAACGAATTCGCCGATCTGCGGACGCTGCAGATCCAGGCGCAACGGCTGGCGGTGCTGCTCTACAGACTCGGCAAACAGTAAGGGAAGGTCGGGTCGCCAACGCTGGCGACAACGAGCCTCATCCGACCATCTGCTGCTGTTCCACCGCCAGAATGTTGGTGTCCGCGGTGAGTTGGGCAGGCTCTGCGGGTTGCATCAGGTCGACGACGCGCTCGCCGCTGCGCAGAACGAAACTGTTGCCCTGACGTTGCTTGGCGATCTTCTTCACATGCGCCAGCAGATGGGCAACTGCATCGCCGCTGGTGGCACCCGCTGTGCTCGAATCCAGCGCAGCGACCGACAAGGTCAGCAACGGGAAGTTGCGCACCGTGCCGTTGCGATCGGTCGCCGTGATGTGTCCCTGCGAGGCGTGCTCGGGTGAATAGAATCCGGGCGCTGCCGCAGCAAAGCATTCCAGTACCTTCGCCGTGCGCTCGCGCCAGTCGGCACAACGCATGACGACGACGAAATCATCACCGCCAATGTGGCCGATGAAATCCAGGCGCGCGGAGAAGCAGCTCTTGAGCAGACCGGCGAGATGCAGGATGACCTGATCGCCCTGCGCATAGCCGAAGACGTCGTTGTAGGGCTTGAAGGAATCGAGGTCGAAGTAGCCGACGATGAAGCGGCGCTGCGCTTCGATCAGCCGATCGATGCAACTGCGCACGGCGCCATTGCCCGGCAATAACGTCAACGGGTTCGAATGTTTTGCCGCCTGCAACTGCTGCTCGGTGAGCAGACGCAGCAGGTCGATGGTCTGGCCCAGGCCGTGATACATGCCATCGCGCGTGATGACGAATTCTTCGGTCAGACGCAGCCGTCCCTTCTGGGTGACCAGACGACTGACCTGCTCGAGCCGCAACTGCCCGTCGATGAGCAGCGTGGGCGATTCCATGACGGCGGAGACCGGCTTCTTGTTGTAGATCTCCGGATGCAGCGGACGGGCCAGCAATGCGAACAGATCATTGCGACGAACCACGCCCAGAGGACGCCCGTCTTTCACGATCGGCAATGTCTGCTGTTCGGGCGACTGATGAAACAGATCGGCAACTTCGGTCACGCGCATATCGGGAGACACGGGCGCAACATAGGAAGCAATGTGATCCGCACACAGAGCGCTCGGGACGCCGGCGGAGCGATCGAGCGATTCGATCTGCTGCAGGACTGCCATCGGCGCGGCACCGGGACGACCGAACAGATTGCCCTGCAAACGGTCGAGGCCGAGATCCACCAGCTCGCGACACTCGCGTTCCGTCTCCACGCCTTCTGCGATCACACGACAGCCGATCGCGCGACCCATGTCGAGAATCGAGCGGACGAACTCCAGCTTGGTCGCATCTGCATCGATTCCACTGACGAAGTAGCGATCTATCTTGACGAAGTCGGGTTTCAGTTCAGACCAGGTGCGCAGGCCCGAAGAGCCCGCGCCCAGATCGTCGATGGCAATGGAGCAGCCGGCATCGCGCAGCGTCTGCAGGGTCGAGCGCAGTCGCACGTAGTCATCCAGCAGGCTCTCTTCGGTCAGCTCGAGGACGATCCGTTCCGCAGACAAGCCGGCATCGCGCGCCAGTTGCAGAAAGCGCACCGCGAAATCGCAGTCTTCGTAGATGCTGTCGGGCGAGACATTGACGAATAGCTGCCCCGCGGCTCGGGCAGCCACGAAACGTTTGAAGGCGTTCTGAATGCAGAGATAGTCGAGTTCGGATTTCACGCCACCGCGACGGGCAGCTTCGAACAGGTTCTGCGGCGAATGCAGCCAGCTGTCGGAGGGACCGCGCGCCAGTGCCTCAAAACCGCAGATGCCGCGCGAGCGCGGGTCGACGATGGGCTGAAACAGGGTGGCAATGCGACCCTCGCCCATGAGCTGCGTCAGTTCATGTGTGGACGCGTCCAGTCGCCGCAGACGCAGAGTCGGGGAATCCGGCCGGGCTTCGGACATACCGCTTTTGTTGTTCCTGGAGATGCCAGAACGGTAACGAACGCTCCGCCGGGGGACTGAGACGCTGATCGCAGGCTCAGGGAGCCCCGGCATGCGCCGCGCGTACTTTCCCCGGAATGTGTGATGGCAAGCACACGGCACAGTGAGGGAATGCCGCAAGCCCGCCCGCAGAAAAGGCATGCGGACGCGACGCCTGTGCCAGATTGCAGATAGCCGGGCCTGAACCGCCGGCCAAGCCGGCATTGGGGGCCTGTCTTTCGACAGGCCACTTCGCCATCTGGAGGGAAACCGTCAGCGCAATGAAGCGGCTCAGCGCTTCATTGCATCGAAGAACTCGGCGTTGGTCTTCGTATCCTTCATCTTGTCGATGAGGAATTCTATGGCAGCCAGTTCGTCCATGGGGTGCAGCAGCTTGCGCAGGATCCACATCTTCTGCAGCTCCTCGGCCGACGTGATGAGTTCTTCGCGGCGGGTGCCGGAGCGATTGATGTTCACCGCCGGGAAGACGCGCTTTTCCGAAACGCGGCGATCGAGGTGAATTTCCGAATTACCCGTGCCCTTGAACTCTTCGTAGATCACGTCATCCATGCGCGAGCCGGTGTCGATGAGCGCAGTGGCGAGAATCGTGAGCGAACCGCCCTCTTCGATGTTGCGCGCGGCGCCGAAGAACCGCTTCGGACGCTGCAGCGCGTTCGCATCGACACCGCCCGTCAGCACCTTGCCGGAACTCGGTACGACGGTGTTGTAAGCACGGGCCAGACGCGTGATCGAGTCGAGCAGAATGACGACGTCGCGCTTGTGTTCGACCAGCCGCTTGGCCTTTTCGATCACCATCTCGGCGACCTGCACGTGACGCGTTGCCGGTTCGTCGAACGTCGACGACACGACTTCGCCACGCACCGTGCGTGTCATCTCCGTCACTTCCTCGGGACGCTCGTCGATGAGCAGCACGATGAGATAGACGTCTGGATGATTCGAGGTGATCGAGCTGGCGATGTTCTGCAGCAGCATCGTCTTGCCGGTCCGCGGCGGCGCGACGATCAGGCCGCGCTGGCCCTTGCCGATCGGCGTCATCAGATCCATGACGCGCCCGGCGAGGTTCTCACCGGCCGTTTCGAGCTTCAGCCGCTCCTGCGGGTAGAGCGGCGTGAGGTTCTCGAAGAAGATCTTCTCGCGCGTTTTTTCCGGCGGCTCGAAGTTGACCGCTTCGACCTTGATCAAGGCGAAGTAGCGCTCGCCGTCCTTCGGCGAGCGGATTTGCCCGGACACCGTGT
>DASTRD010000244.1:0-13268 GCA_035761425.1 Povalibacter sp. | reverse complement strand
TTTGCGATTTCCGGCAAATGAATATTGTGTCGGCCGGGGCGGCTGACGAGAATGCGCGCCAGATTCCCGCCACGGAACGCATCGCAGGCTCCCCGCTCCTTCATGTCGTCGGATCAAGACAGGCTCCGATTCCTCGGCACCCTGCAGCGCTGGAAACCCTGGCTGGTGGGCGCCGCGGCGTTCATCATTGCCGCCCTGCTGTGGCGCACGCTGCAGCATTTCTTCGCTGAATTCAGTTACGACGATCTGCTCGAGGCGATCCGCTCGACTCCGGGATCGTCACTGGCGCTGGCACTGCTGGCGACATTCGTCAGCTTCCTCGCGCTGACCGGCTACGACCAGTCATCGCTGCGCTACGTCGGGGCCAGGGTGAACTACGCGGTGGCGGCCCAGACGGCGTTCATTGCCTACGCGCTGTCGAACACGATCGGGCTGGGTGTACTGACCGGTGGCGCGGTACGCATGCGCCTGTACGGCGCCGCGGGCGTGGAAGCCGGCGCAATCTCCAGGGCCATCGCATTCAACGCAGCCGCGTTCGTTCTCGGCATCAGCGTGGTCGGTGCTGCTGCCGTGTTGTGGGGTGCTGGCGCTGTAGCACCGGCACTGCACCTGCCAAGCGTGTTGTTGCGCGGTGGCGCCAGCGCGGTGCTGATCGCTGCGGCGGTGTTGCTCGTTCTGTGTCGCGATGGCCGGGAACGCGTGTTGTTCGGGCGCATTCGCGTGCGTCTGCCGAGCATCTCGCTGGCGCTGCAGCAGTTGCTGTTCTCCGCCGTCGATATCGCTGCCACGGCGGCGGTCCTGTGGTTTCTGCTGCCGGCAGGCAGCGTTGGCTTTCCCACCCTCGTGGGGTTCTTCGCCATCGCCATCGTGCTCGGCGTCCTCAGTCACGTACCGGGCGGACTCGGTGTCTTCGAGGCCGTGATGCTCATCGCATTGCGTGATCGAGTGCCGACCGAATCGCTTGCAGCAGCATTGGTGCTGTATCGACTCATTTATTACATCGTGCCCCTGCTCCTGGCCGTGGGGCTGCTCGTACTGCTCGAAGTTCGTCGCGGCACGGCGAACGCAGTAACCCAGGCCGCCGTCAGTCTCGCTCCGCTGCTGCTGGCTGCGTTCACGCTTGTCATCGGCGTGATGCTGCTGATCTCAGGCGTGACGCCCGCAACCGACGAGGCTACGGAACTGCTCGCCCTGCACGTGCCGCTGCCTCTGGTCGAAGCGTCGCATTTCCTCGGCAGCATCGTCGGGCTGGGCCTGCTGTTTGTTGCGCGCGGCATGTTGCTGCGGCTGGATGCAGCCTGGTGGGCAGGCCTGCTGCTCGCCGTCGTCAGCCTGGTGCTGGCTCTGCCGAAGGGCATCGCCCTGTCGGAAGCCGCGTTGACGGGTTTTCTCGTCGTTGCCCTGTCGCTGTCGCATTCGCAGTTCACGCGTCGCGCCTCGCTGTTCGCGCAACCTTTCAGCGGCGGCTGGCTGTTGTGCATTGCTGCCGTGATTGGCGCGCTGACGGGCCTGCTGTTTTTTGTGTATCGCGACGTCGATTACACCGGTGAGCTGTGGTGGCAGTTCGAGTTCGACGCTCACGCGCCGCGCTCCCTGCGTGCACTCGTCGGCGTTGCGTTGCTCGCCCTTGCCTTTGCGACGCGGCAATTGTTGCGTCCGCCGGCGCCGCGCCTGCCCAAACCCACGGCAGCGGAAGTGGAACGTGCGGCCATCGTCGTGCGCAATCAGAACTCGGCACAGGCCTGCATCGCCCTGCTCGGCGACAAACATTTCCTGTTCTCCGATTCCGGCAATGCCTTCGTGATGTACGGCCGGCGCGCGCGATCGTGGGTCGGGTTGTTCGATCCGGTCGGCCCGCAGTCCGAATGGCCGGAGCTGGTGTGGCGATTTCTGGAAATGGCGCGCGAACAGGGCGGACGCGCTTCCTTTTATCAGGTGCGACCGCAGACACTGCCCGTCTATCTCGATGCCGGGCTGCGTGCCTTCAAGCTCGGCGAATATGCCTATGTGCCGCTGCCGGACTTTTCACTGAAGGGAAAGGCTCGCTCCGATCTGCGCCAGGCACTCAACCGCGGTGAGCGCGAAGGCATGCATCTGGACGTTCTGCCTGCGCCGGTAGCGCCCGACATGCTCGCAGAACTGCGCGCGGTATCGCAGTCATGGCTGATGGAACACGCAACCGCGGAGAAATCATTCTCGCTCGGTTCATTCACCGATGACTACGTGCAGCGCCTGCCCATCGCGACCGTACGCATCGGTACTCGCCTGATCGCCTTTGCCACACTGATGACGACCGGCAGCAGATTCGAAGCGGGCGTGGATCTCATGCGCCATGTGCCGGGCGCACCGAATGGCACCATGGATTTCCTGTTCGCCAGACTGTTGCTGCATTTCCAGTCGGAAGGCTTCCAGCGGTTCGGCCTGGGTATGGCGCCGCTGTCGGGCATGGCCGACCACCCGCTCGCCACTCGCTGGCATCGCCTGGGCCGGCTGCTGTTCTCGCACGGCGAGAACTTCTACAACTTCCAGGGTCTGCGCGCCTTCAAGGAAAAATTCGCCCCGGAATGGGAAGCGCGCTATCTGGCTGCACCGGGCGGCCTGGCACCGTTGTTCGTGCTCGCCGACGTCGCAGCCCTGATCAGCGGCGGGCTGCGTGGCGTCATTTCGAAGTAGGAGATTTCACGCGGCAGGCCATCGCACCGGCCATGCCCTTTGCAACGTCCGTCCGTGAACTCTGTGTGAGCTTCCGTCTCCGGCTGAGAAAACCTCTGTAACCTCTGCGTTCTCCATCCCGCTCTGCAATCTGCGCGTGAGATCTCTGCTTCGCATTCTGATCCTGCTCGTCTGCCTGCCAGTGCATGCACAGGAGCGTGTGTCGCACGGGCGATTCAAGGACGTGACGCTCTATCGACCCAGAGGCGAGGCTACGCAGTTCGTTCTCTTTCTTTCAGGTGACAACGGCTGGAATGGTGTCGTCAACGACATGGCACAGATGCTCGCAGATCGCGGCGCACTGGTCGCCGGCATCAGCGTGCCGCAGCTGTTCGCACAACTGGAAGCCGACGCGAGTCAGTGTGTGTTTCCTGACGGCGATCTGGAGAATCTGTCGCATTTCGTGCAGGGCTACGCGCGGCTCTCGACTTATCACACGCCCCTGCTCGTCGGCTATTCATCGGGCGCGACGCTCGCGTACGCCATGCTGGCGCAGGCGCCTGGAGCTACGTTTGCGGGAGCCATCTCGCTGGGCTTCTGTCCGGGTCTGGATCTGAAGAAACCGCTGTGTCGCGGCGAAGGCGTGCACTTCACAGCCAGCAAGGATGGTCACGGCGTTGACCTGATTCCCGCGGCGCATCTGCCAGCTCAGTGGATTGCGCTGCACGGCACGCGTGATCGTGTCTGCAGTACCCGCGCAGCGCAGAGCTTTGCCACGCAGGTCGCAGGCGCGCAGTTCGTGCTGTTGCCCAACGTCGCTCACTTCTACACCGCGCCGAAAGACTGGCAGCCGCAGTTTCTCGCCGCGTACGACAAACTCGCGGCAGCCACCAGGCCGGCACTGCCGCCACCGCCCGCCACGCTGGCCGATCTGCCGCTGATAGAAGTGAAAGCACAGAAGCCCGGCGACGCGTTTGCGGTTCTGGTCTCGGGCGATGGCGGCTGGGCGGGACTCGACCAGAACGTCGCGGCGGCACTGGCTGCCAGAGGCGTGCCGGTGGTCGGACTCGATTCGTTGCGCTATTTCTGGACCCGGCGTACGCCGTCAGGGGTCGCGAGCGACCTCGACCGGATCCTGCGTTACTACGCGGCACACTGGAAAAGATCGCGGGTCGTGCTGATCGGATACTCGCAGGGCGCCGACGTATTGCCGTTCGCCCTCAATCGCCTGCCCCTGGCCACCCGGCCGCTCGTCGTGCAGACGGTACTGATGGGCCTGGGCCAGAAGGCGTCCTTCGAATTCCACGTCGGCAACTGGCTGAGCGACGATCCCGACGCGGTTGCCATTGCGCCCGAAGCGCGACGGCTGGACGGGGCGCAGACTCTCTGCATCTATGGTTCGGACGAGACGGATTCGCTGTGTCCGAAATTGCCAGGCTCCAGCGTGCACGCACAGATGCTGCCCGGCGGGCATCATTTCGACGGCGCCTATGATGAACTGGCGGCACTGATTCTGCGGCGAATCGCGGAAGGCGGGAGGGGATGAGGCGTCAGGCATCAGGCGTCAGGCATCAGGCTTGAGCCATGAGGCATGAGCCAGAAGGCCGACGGCGAACCTGAGCCTCTTCGTGCTGGCTCACGCCGCCTCAGGTGTCAGGCGTCAGGCGTCAGGCGTGAGGGGTCAGGCACGAGCCAGAAATCGCCTCTCGCCTTCAGGATTGTCCGGCTGAAGCCGGACCCACACCACGGCGATGCCGTGAGGCATGAGCGACATTCGGCCTCTTCCTTCTAGCTCATGCCTCATGCCTCACGCCTCATGCCTCATGCCTCCTGCCTGGTGCCTGACGCCTGACTCCTCCTGCCTCCCGCCTCACGCCTCCCCCATGTTCCTGTGAACATTTTTTCATCCGTCGCACCTCCGCTCGCCGCAAGAATCCACAGGTTCACACGCTCGATCCGGCGGAAAGAATGAGTCCCCTGAGTCAATCCTGGCCGGCGCGCTTTGCATTGCCGGTCATTGCCCTTGCCGCCGTCCTGTGCACCGCATGCTCGCGCGACACTGCTGCTTCTCAACGAGGCGACGCCACCATTCCGGTGGTCACCGCCCAGGTGGCACTGCGCGAGATGCCGCTGAAACTTCACGTCGTCGGCACCGTCGAGTCGACCGGCAGCGTCACGCTGCTGTCGCGTGTGGATGGTCAGATCACGCAGGTGTTCGTCCGCGACGGTCAGGAGGTCAAGGCCGGGCAGAAGCTGCTGCAGATCGATCCGGTGCCCTTCGAACTGCAGGTGCGCATGGCGCAGGCCACGCTCAAACGCGACGAAGCGTTGCTGGCCAATGCGCGGGCCAGGGCAGATCACGGCGCCGAGTTGCTGAAGGCGCATTACATCTCTCCCGATGCCAATACGCAGTTGCAGACGGATCTCGACACGGCACAGGCGACTGTCGACCAGGATCGTGCAGCGCTCGACAACGCCAGGCTGCAGCTCAGCTACGCAACGATCAGCGCGCCGATCGCCGGCAAGATCGGCCATATCGCGCAGCAGGTCGGCAATACGATCCGCGCCAGCAACGAGACACCGATCACCACGCTCAACGCACTCGACACGGTGGATGTGACCTTTGCATTGCCGGAGCAGCAGCTCGCTCCGGTGCGTGAAGCGGTAGCCACGAAGAAGGCTCTGCAAGTGACGGCGGCACCGGTCGGAGCCGATGCGCACTCTCTGGCCGGCGAGCTCGCGTTCATCGACAACGCGGCCGATCCGACGACCGGTACCATCCGTCTGCGGGCACGATTCGACAATCGCACACGTGCGCTGTGGCCGGGGCAACTCGTGGATGTCACTTTCAGCCTGCCCGCGGACGGCGCATCGCTGGTCATTCCCGACACTGCCGTGGGTGAGAATTCGCAGGGTCACTATGTGTACGTCGTGCGCGGCGATGGCACTGCCGAACAGCGTGCGATCAAGCTGCTGCGCACCAGCGATGACTTCGCCATCGTCAGCGGCGTGAAGGAAGGCGAAACCGTCGTGATCGACGGTCAGTCGCGCCTGCATCCCGATGCCAAAGTGCGCATCGAGCCCGCCAGGCAGCCCGCATGAACATCTCCGAAGTCTTCGTCCGCCGCCCGGTTGCCACCGCGCTGCTGACGATCGGCACGGCATTCTTCGGCACGCTCGCCTATTTCAGCCTGCCGGTGTCGGATCTGCCGGCCGTCGACTTCCCGACCATTTCAGTCAGCGCAACGCTGCCGGGCGCGAGTCCCGAAACCATGGCGAGCGCCGTCGCGACACCGCTGGAAAAGCGCTTCTCCACCATCGCAGCGCTCGATTCGATGTCATCGGTCAGCAGCGAGGGCGGCACGCAGATCACCATGCAGTTCGCGCTCGATCGCAACATCGATGCCGCCGCGCAGGACGTGCAGACCGCGATTGCCGCAGCGTCGCGGCAGTTGCCGCCCGACATGCCGACGCCGCCATCGCTGCGCAAGGTCAATCCCGCCGACTCTTCCGTGATCGTGCTGGGGCTCAAATCGAAAACGTTGCCCATGTCTGACGTGGACGACTACGCGGAGAACCTCCTGTCCCAGCGCATCGCTACGCTGCCCGGCGTGGCGCAGGTGCAGATCTACGGTCCGCAGAAATACGCAGTGCGCGTGCAGCTCAATCCCGATCAGCTCAGCGCACGCGGTCTGGGCGTGGATGAGGTCGCAGCGGCGATCAAGGCGAGCAACGTCAATCTGCCCACGGGCACGCTCAACGGTCAGCAACGCGCCTACATGGTGGAAGCAAGCGGCCAGTTGCTGAACGCGGCCAGCTATCGCCTGCTGACGGTCGCCTACCGCAACGGCGCACCCGTACACCTCGGCGATCTCGGTACCGTCGTGGATGGCGTGGAGAACGACAAGAACGTGGCCTGGATCGGCAAGGATCTGACACGCGGCATTGCACTGGCCGTACAGCGTCAGCCCGGCGCCAACACCGTGGCGGTCGTCGACTCGATCAAGAACATGCTGCCGACGCTGCGCAGTCAGTTGCCGGCCGGCCTCGAACTCGACGTGGTTTACGACCGCTCCCAGACCATCCGCTCCTCCGTCAGCGACGTGAAGTTCACGCTGCTGCTGTCGCTCGCGCTCGTGGTCATGGTGATCTTCCTGTTCCTGCGCAACCTGCGCGCCGCAATCATCCCCAGCATCGCCATTCCACTGTCGTTCGCCGGCACGTTCGCAGTGATGTATCTGCTCGACTTCAGCATCGACAACCTTTCGCTGATGGCGCTGACCCTGTCGGTGGGATTCGTGGTCGACGATGCGATCGTCATGCTCGAGAACATTTCGCGTCACATGGATCAGGGCGCCTCACCGCTGCAGGCCACACTGGAAGGCTCGCGCGAGATCGGCTTCACCATTCTCTCGATGACCATCTCGCTCGCCGCGGTCTTCATTCCCGTGCTGTTCATGGGCGGGATCGTCGGCCGGCTGTTCCACGAGTTCGCCATCACCATCGTCGCTGCCATTCTGGTTTCCGGCGTGGTGTCGCTGGTACTCACGCCGGTGCTGAGCAGCAAGCTGCTCAGGCCGCATCTGCATACCGGGCAGGTACGCCGCGACGGCCTGTTCGAGCGTACGGCAAAGCTCTACGACCGCAGCCTGCGCTGGGTCGTGGCGCATGGCCGCCTGACGCTCATCGTGTTCGCAGCCAGTTTCGTCGTCACCGGACTGCTGTACGTGCTGGTGCCGAAGGGCTTCATTTCCAATGACGATACCGGACTGCTCGTGGGCACCACGGAAGCGCGCACCGACATCTCGTTCGATGCGATGTCCGAAAAGCAGCTGCAGGCCCTGAAGCTGATCGCACCGAATCCATACGTCGAGTCGGTGCTGGGCATCGTCGGCTCCGGCGGGCCGAACGCGGCGGCGAATACCGGACGCATTCTGATTCCACTCACGCCGCAGGACGAACGCCCGCTCGCGCAACGCGTGCTGCAAAGTCTGCGTCCGCATCTGGGCTCGATCCCCGGACTCAACATCTTCATCCAGAATTCGCCGGCGCTGCGTATCGGCGGCCGCGTGAGCAAGAGCGAATATCAGTATTCGCTGCTGGATGCAGACATCGGCGAGCTGCTGGAATGGACGCCGAAGCTGGTCGACAAACTGCACGACTCATCCGTGCTGCAGGACGTCAGCACGGATCTCATCCTGAACAATCCCAAGGTGCGCGTCGATATCGACCGTGAGCGCGCTGCAGCCGTGGGCGTGACGGCGAATCAGGTCGAGGATGCGCTCTATACCGCTTACGGCGCGCGCCAGGTTTCGACCATCTACGCCACGAGCGATCAGTACGCCGTCATCATGGAACTCGAGCCGCGCTATCAGTCCGATCCGTCTGCACTGGATCGACTGCACATCCGCAGTTCCAACGGCACACTGGTGCCACTGCGTTCCGTTGCGACGCTCAAGAGCGTCACCGGCCCGCTCACCATTTCGCATTCCGGCCAGCTGCCCTCAGCCACGGTGACCTTCAACCTGCGGCCGGGCAAATCGCTGAGCGATGCCGTGCGTGAAGTGGATCAGGCCAAGCTCGAACTCGGCGCCCCCGAGACGCTGATTGGCCGATTCGAAGGAACCGCGCAGGCGTTCCAGGCCTCCCTCGGCGGCATGGGACTGCTGCTGCTGCTGGCCGTCGTCACTATCTATCTGGTCCTTGGCGTGCTGTACGAAAGCGCCATTCATCCGCTGACCATTCTTTCGGGCCTGCCCAGCGCCGGCCTCGGTGCACTGCTGACGCTGCTGCTGTTCCGCATGGAACTCGATCTGTACGCGTTCCTCGGCCTGATCCTGCTGATCGGCGTGGTGAAGAAGAACGCCATCATGATGATCGACTTCGCAATCGAGGCGCAGCGTACTCAGAACCTGGATGCACGCAGCGCCATCCTCCAGGCATGCGCCTTGCGCTTCCGTCCGATCATGATGACCTCCTGCGCAGCGTTCTTCGGCACGTTGCCCATTGCACTCGGCTGGGGCGCGAGCGGCGCTTCGCGTCAGCCGCTCGGCATGGCAGTGGTTGGTGGATTGGTGGTTTCGCAGTTGCTCACGCTGTACATCACGCCCGTGGTGTACGTGAGTCTGGAAAATGTCATGCGCCGCTGGCATGCGCGGCGCGCCCATCGCCAGGACGCGGACGGCTATCGCACCACGACCAACGAAGCGGAGCCGCTCGCATAGCGGTTCCGGCTCAGGTGCGCAGGATCTTCTCCAGTGCCTTGCCTTTGGCCAGCTCGTCGATCAGCTTGTCGAGATAGCGGATCTTCTGCATCAGCGGATCCGCGACGGCCTCTACGCGCACGCCGCACACCATGCCCTTGATCAGCGCAGCGTTCGGATGCATGGCCGGCGCCTGCGCAAAGAAGGTGGCCATGTCGCAGCCGCTGTCGATCTGCCGCTGAAGTCCCGCTGCGTCATACCCGGTGAGCCAGCAGATGATCTGATCCACTTCCTGCTGAGTGCGCTGCTTGCGTTGCGCCTTCTGCACGTACAGCGGATAAACCCGGGCAAACTCCATCGTAAAAATGCGCTGCGCCTGCATGGGGAATTGCCTCAGGCCGGACCTTCGATCAGGAAAACATTTCCTTCGGGATCGCAGCCAAGGAAAACATCGGCATCGCGCGCCGCCCACTGCGGCGGTGAGTTATCGATCTGTCCTCCGAGCAGGTGTGCAGCGGCCCGCACGGCTACGGTGTCGACGACTGGGAACGTAAGTCGCAGTGAGGCGCCCTCGCGCCGCTGCGGTGGCTGCGACGTCACGATGCCCTGTGCCAGCGCTGTCGGGATGCGATGCACGGTGAATTCGAAGCCCCGGCAGACGAAGCGCCAGTGCTCTGCGCTCTGCTGCACGCAATCGAGTCCGAGCGCGGCGCGATAGAAGCTCGCAACGCGGTCGAGATTTTTCACGAACAGAACGGCGCTGACGGGCATGATGCGTGCCTCCATCGTTCGATTCGCAGAGCATAGCCCTGACGCTGCTCGTGCTACAGTCCGCCGCTCGCATTTACTGATTGTGGAGACTCCATGCTGCAGCGACTCTTGTTGTGTGCCGCCGCCCTCGCCTTTGTACCCACGGTACATGCACTCGATGGCGAGACCGGCGTGCACGATCCGGCCACAGTCACCATGGACGGCGGCAAGTACTACACGTACGGCACCGGCAACGGCATTCCGATTCTCACTTCGGACGACGGCTGGACCTGGCGACGCGCCGGTTCACTCATGTCCGCGGTGCCGGGCGGCAAAGCGGGTCCCGAAGTGCTCGCGCTCGGCGGCAACAACACGTGGGCGCCTGATGTCATTCACATCGGCGACAAGTTCTTCATCTATTACTCCGCACCCGCCACGCAGCCCAGATCCGCCATCGGACTGCTGGTCGGCAAGACGCTCGATCCCTCTTCGCCCGACTATCGCTGGGAAGATGGCGGTCCGGTCGCATGGTCGGATGGTGTCGAGGACAGCAACGCCATCGACCCCGGCGTGCTGCTCGCTCCGGATGGACGTCTGTGGATGACCTACGGTTCGTACTTCGGTTACATCCGGCTGGTGGAACTCGATCCGAAGACGGGCAAGCGTCTCGATCCGCACAAGGCACCGATCAACGTCGCCATCAATTCGGAAGCGTCGATTCCGATCTATCACGACGGCTGGTATTACCTGCTGGTCACGCACGGTTCGTGCTGTCAGGGCGCGAACTCCACGTACAACATCCGCGTCGGTCGCTCGCGCAAGGTGACGGGCCCGTATCTCGACAACATGGGCATCGACATGCTCGAGGGCGGCGGCAAACTGTTCGCGGGTTCGCGCGGACGGCACGTCGGTCCGGGACATTTCGGCCTGATGGATTTCGGCGACGGCGTGCAGAAGTTCTCGCTGCACTACGAAGCCGATCTGGATCGCGGCGGCATCAGCGTGCTCGATATCCGTCCGCTGCTGTGGCGCGATGGCTGGCCTGTCGCCGGCGACAATCTCACAGCCGGCACCTACTCGATCGAGTCGGTGCGCACCGGCACGGTGCTCGAACTTGCCGTGCAGGGCATGCCGGTCGGTGGCTTCCGCATGCGCCGTCCGCCGGGACCTCCGCAAGGACCTCCGCAGGGACCGCCGCGTGAACCGCAGCCGGGTCCGCCGATTCCCGATCAGGAAGCCATGCAGGTCTCCGTGAACTGGCCGGCGAATGCAGGCGTGCGACTTGCACCTGCGATGCTGCAGGCACAACAGAAATGGTCGATCACACCGGTCGCGAATGCGGGCGGCTATCCCGGCTCACCCTACTTCAGGATCGGCATTGCCGACACGGAAAGATCGCTCACCGCTACGGCGGGCGGCGAACTGACCACCGCTGCATTCACCGGCGCTGCCGAGCAGCTCTGGAGAATCGACCAGCTCACCGACGGTACGTATCGCATTGCGCCGAAGGCCATTCCCGGCACGAGCGAACCGCTGGTGCTCTCGGCCGTGGGCAGCAGCACGCCAACACTTGCGAAATTCGATCCGGCGAGCGATCGCCAGCGCTGGGTACTGGGAGCTCCGTGATGAAACATTCTCTGATTGCACTTTCGATGTGTGTTGCCCTGTCCATCGGCGCCGCCGCACAGGCCGGCGAAGACGCACCTCGTCCTGCCGCAAAGACGCTCATTGCACCCAAGGGCGCAACCCAGAAGGTCGATGCGCGCGGCTTCATTCATCGCTGGCTGGTGCTCGAACCGCTGCCGGTCTCCGGTCGATTGACGGAGTCTGCAGTGGAGGAAGCCGTGCAATCGGCCGCGCTGCCCGATCCGATGGATTCGCTGCCGGTGGATGGGCAGACGGTCACGCTGGGCGATACGCAACTGAAGTGGCACGCACTCGAAACGCTGAACTACAACCTGAATCTGTATCACTTCGCCTGGCCGCTCTCGAAGCCGACGTCGAACGTGTTGTTCTGGGTCACCACGATCGTGGACTCGCCGCAGGAGATGAAGGACGTCCGTCTCGCCATCGGTTCAAACGCTGCCTCGCGCTGGTGGCTGAATGGCGAGCCCGTGGTCGCGCTCGACAACGATCGTCAGGCGGTAATCGACGACGGCGTATCCCGGCGCGTGACCTTGCAGAAGGGACGCAATGTAATCCGTGCCGCGATCATCAACGGCGGCGGCGCCACAGACTTCTGCGCACGCTTCCTCGACGCGAACGACAAGCCGATCACCGGACTGACAGTCACCCTCGCGCGCTGAGGTTCAACAATCGACACAGGCTGGAACGACGACGCTATGTACGTCGTCCTCCAGCCTGGCGCAGATAGCCCACGATCAGCCGCGTGGTCTCCTCCACCAGTCTGTTCATCGCGGCAGGTTCGCGCAGCATGGCCGGACGATGCAGCACGGCCGAGTGCGTGAGGGCCTCGACGGTCGTCACGAACATGAACGAGGCCAGTTCCAGATCCGCGACGCGCAGCTCGTCGCTGTGCTGTTCGAGAAATGCCGCGAACAGCGCGTAGTTCTCGCGGCTGAACGTTTCCACCTGCTCGAGCCGGCCGGTGCGCGGAATCTGTTCCGCCAGCACGCGATGCAGTTTCGGATCGATGGCATGTGCGTCGATCGCCGCGACGATCAGCGTACGAACGGCCTGCTCGAGCGGCTGACCCGTAGCCTTCGCCAATGCTGTGCGCACGACCTTGCCGAGTTGCTCTCGATGTCGGTCGATGACAGCGGCCACCAGCGCATCCTTGCCGGGAAAATACTGATAAAGAGAACCGATGCTCACGCCCGCCTGTTCGGCAATGCGATTGGTGCTCGCCTGATCGAAGCCTTCGCGCACCAGAATGCGAGCCGTCGCTTCGATCAGCGCATCCACTGTCGCGCGAGAGCGGCTTTGCCTCGCCTGTTTGCGGGGATTTGTCAGCAATCTGCGCGCCACTTCTGCACGCTCCCAATGCGAGTAGTGAATATGAGCGATCGCTCGTATTGTGTTCCCCATGAAGACGACACACAACGCAACGCCCGGGACGCGCACTTCCTCCATTTCCCATGACACGCTGCAACGCCTGTTTCGCTACAAGGCCTGGGCGAACGATCAGCTCCTGACGGCTCTCGCAGAACTGGGCGATGCATCGCCCATCACGGAACTTGCAATCAAGGCGCTGAGCCACACCTACGTCGTGGACAGGATTTTCGCCGCGCAGCTCAGAGGCAGGAGCCATGGCTACACGTCGGCGAACCTGAGCGAGATGCCCACACTCGCAGCCCTGTCCGCAGACATCAGGGCCAGCGATGCGGAATATCTGGACCACGTGTCCGCGCCTGGCGGCGCTGATCTGGCGGAACGCCTCGATTTCACATTCACGGACGGCAGGCCGGGCCGCATGTCACGCGAGGAAATGCTCCTGCACGTGATCACGCATGGCGTCGGTCATCGCGGACAGATCAGTGCCTTGATGCTGCTCAATGGCAAGTCGCCGGTCATCGATGGCTTCACGACCTATCTGCACACCGCCGAAGCCTCGACGAGAAGACGCGCGATCGGCGCATAGCAGACATCAGCGTCGCTTCAGGGAACGAAGATAGGCGCAGAACATGTCCGCCATTGCATCGG
>DASTRD010000243.1:0-13571 GCA_035761425.1 Povalibacter sp. | reverse complement strand
GCACCCGCTGGAGAGTTGCGCAGACTTTCCAAAACTCGTGCCAACGCGCTGATTGACTCTTTTCCGGTGTAAAAACAATCACTTAAGACTGTGCGTCAGCCGGCAATCAACGGGCGTTATGTCGCCAGCAAGACACAGTTTTGGTCACTGCGCCGCAATAAGTCTCGCAAGCCTCTGTTTCGTGGGGAGTTCTGGTCGTCGCCAAAAGCAGACTCAGCGGCAACGGAGGAGTCCGGTTTGTCGCTGACTCGGATCCCCGGGAGCGCGCCAGATCCCGCTGAAGACCTGACGCCACTACCCCCGCGGGACTGACCTGCGGACACCGGCAGCAGACCCGCCGGTGTCCCGCAGGCTTGCACAGCCTTACATCCGGAAGCGCGCCCCCAGCGTGTAACGGCGTCCGTACGCATAGACGTCGAGCAGCTGGTTGTCGAACCGGCCGTGCGAGCTTTGCGTCTCGTTCGTGACGTTCAGCGCCTCGAAGAACACGTTCAGCTGACCGGTCAGCTGCCAGCTGGTGCTGAAATCGATCTGCAGGCCCGAGTTGATGAAGGTCGGTTCAGTACCGAAGGCCGACAGGTTCTGCGCCTGGCCGAACTGCCGCAGGTACTCGTCGCGCCAGTTGGCGGCGATACGTGCTTCGAAGCCGTTCTTGTCGTAGAACGCCACCAGGTTCGCCGAGTTGGCCAGGCCCGTCACCGCAAAGCCGCTCTGCGAGATGTCGTAACGGTCGTAAGGCTTGTCGGTATCGACCAGCGTGGCGTTGGCATTGAAGCCGAAGCCGGTATCGCCGAACACATGCTGCCAGGCGAGTTCGACGCCGTAGACAGTCGCCTCCGGTCCATTGACCTGCTGGGTCACCGTATAGACGGCAGGCTGGCCTGTCGTCGGGTCGATGACGTTGTTGATCGTCTGGCGCTGCGAACCCTGCACGATGAAGTTGGTCACGTCCTTGGCGAACACGTCGATGGCCGCGTACGAGTTGCCCTGGTAGTACCACTCCAGCGCGAGGTCGAAGTTGTCCGCCAGGTACGGCTTCAACGTCGGATTACCGCCGTTCGCGTTCAGCGCGCCGACACGCGGCAACGCACCGACATTCAACACCGGCGTCAGCAGATTGAGCGCCGGCCGGGTCAGGGTACGCGATGCGTCAAAACGCAGGTGCAGATCCGGCGTCAGTTCCAGCTTCACGTCCAGGCTCGGCAGCAGGTAGGAGTAGTCGCTATCGGTCGTGATCGGCATCGGCTCAGAGAATGTCGTCGAGAGCAGAGTCGGATCTGCCGGATTCTGAGTGAGCAGGATCGGCAGACGTCCGACGCCCCCGGATGACAGATCCGTGCGCTCTTCACGAACGCCGGCACTGAAGTGCAGAAGCTTGCCGGCAATGTCGGTCGAGAAGCTGCCGCGCACGAATAGCGCCATCGTCTTTTCTTCGATGCGCTGCACGCTGCCGGGATCGAGCGCCAGATCGAGCGATCCGGTGTAGTTGCAGCATCCGTAGTTGAAGCCGTCGATGGTCTGCGCTTGCGGATTGCCGAGGCTCTCCAGATAGGCGTACAGATCCAGAGGATCGTAGACCAGCAGCTGCGGCATCAGGGCACCTGCACCTGAGAAGCCGGGGATGAAGCCGGAAGTACTGATCGTGCCGCGACGGATGTTTTCAGGAACCACGACGCCGGAAGTACGGCCCGATGGCGCTCCGTAACCGGCCCATGCCTGCCAGAAATTGTTGGCGAAGGTATTGGTGTTCTGCAGCGTGAACTTGTCCGCGACATAGGACACACCGGCGTCCAGTTTGACGTCGTCCTGTGCCCAGGTTGCCACGAACTTCGCCTGCCTGATGGTGTCGGTATTTTCCTGCCGCATTCTGACCAGCACGTGCGAACCCACGACGGCCGGATCCAGTACGCGCGACTCATCGCAGTTGGGTCCGTACGTCGTCATCTGCGGCAGCGAACTGCTGCTGTCGCCGAGCACGCGCACACCCATGTCGCATCCAAGCAGACCGCCATAGCCGGTGTCCGCTCCGTCCGTGCTGTTCTGCCCGTTTGGATTCAGTTCACTTCTGGCATACGCCGCATCGAAACTGAAGCTCAGATTGTCGCTGGCGTCGTATTTCAGATTGACGCCGATCTGGTTGGTCTCGAGCAATGAACGATCGATGCCCGCGTTCAGATTCATCACATCTTCAAGATTGATGAAATCCACAATGGTGCCATTTTCGTCCAGCTTGACGTTGCGCATCGCATTGAAGTCGAACCAGGCACCGAAGCCGTAGGTGCGCGTGACAACCTGCTGGCGCGAGTAGTTGTCATCGATGGTCAGGAGCAGCTGATCCGACGGGCGCCACTGGAAGGCGATGCGCCCGTCAATGCGTTCGTCGTCCACCTGCGCCTGTTCGGCACCGAACTGCTGCTGATACCAGCTGACGATGTTGCGACTCGCGCTGTCGCCGAGCTGTGCGTCAGTGCAGGTGCTCGTGAGCTGGCATGGCGCCAGATAGCCGCCTTCCCAGCCCGAGACGAACACGTGATTGGTCGTTGTAGCGCGCTCGGTGTAGATGGCGTCCACGAGCACACCCAGCGTGTCGTCAGCAAAAGTGTTGCTGAACAAGGCGCCTACGGCAGGTACCAGATCATCGGCACCGTCCTGCACCTGCATGGAGCCCGACGCGCTCGTCGTGAAGCGCAAGCCCGGGTGATCGAATGGTTTCGGATATTCCACGTTGATGGTGGCGCCGATCGAACTGCTCGACAGCGTGATGTCGGGCGTCTTCAGCACGCTCAGACCGCCCACGAAGTCAGCGCCGACGGTGCTGAAGTCGACTGATCGGCCGCCCGAAGCAGTCGAGATGCGTCTCCCATCGACCAGCGTTTCGTTGAAGTCGCCTGCGAAGCCGCGCACCGTGATGCCTGTCGGCTCTCCACGTGTGCCGGAACGTTGAATCGACACGCCGGGAATTCGCTGCAGCGATGCTGCCACGTTTGAATCCGGAAACTTGCCGATGTCTTCGGATGAAATCATGTCGATGACACCCGACGCATCGCGCTTGATGTTCAGGTTGCGCTGCAATGAGCCTCTGATGCCGGTGACGATGATCTCTTCGAGCTTGGTGTCTCCCTGGGTCGATGCAGTCTGCGCCAGTGACTGCGCTGACACCGCCAGTGCAACCAGACCCGAAATTCCAGTAAGCGCCTTCTTCCTCAGGATACGTCGCATGGTCCCCCCTGCTTGTTGAACACTCGGTCTGAAAGACCTTTCGTTTATTTGTCCTACAAGGAATATCCGAAGCCGTTGACATGGTCAACACGACGCGGCGCGCGAAGAAGTCGCGTTTCACTCTTCGAGCAGAGCTGCAATCACACTTGCGAATGCATTCGCTCGCGAAGATCGATTGTCTGCAGACGAGTCAGATGACAGCGTGATCAGAAATGGCCACTGCGAGGCACTGCTCATCACATTTTGATGAAGCGCTGAATTTGTTCAGGCGACGCAGCAGCGAACTACACGCGCCCTTCTCTGCAATCGGCGCTTCATTGCGTACGCTCGAATGCGCATGTGTGGTGGAACCGACGATGAGTTGAGCAAGAACACGACGATCGCCGCCGCCACAGTGAGCGATCACGCAGTGATCGACTCAGCTTCGCAATGCACGCTCATTCATTTGAGACAAGCCGGGTGCACTCACAGTCCTGACTACGACCTGTCGCGCGCGCGATGCCTGCACAGATCATGTCCCGCGCTGTCCGGTAACGGCGGCGGATACGCAGCGAGCGCCGTCGAACTCCGTTCGAGCTGCGTTTACGACATTGAAATTCACTGAGCGAAATCGGCTCGCGGACCGTCTGCGGACCGGATTTGCGCAAAAGGTGGGCTGGCTGTCGCTTGCGATCATGTCATCCGGGCTGACCGGACGAACTCAGGAATGACGTTTGGAGAGGCTGCCCGGTACCCGAAGCCAATGTCTGGGGGTCCCGAATGAGACATCAGCCGCGCGACAGAAGGCCGCTGAAGGACAGTGCGTGGGTGTCGGACGCACCGAGAAGGTGGCGCGGTTGGTCTGGTGGCGGAGTCTGGTTACCCCGCGAGCCGCCTGACTCGGCGACCCGGCTGAAATGGCGTCCCCACGGGGATTCGAACCCCGGTTACTACCGTGAAAGGGTAATGTCCTAGGCCTCTAGACGATGGGGACGCATCGAAACCACGAAGGGCTTTGGTGGAGCTAGCCGGGATCGAACCGGCGACCTCTTGCATGCCATGCAAGCGCTCTCCCAGCTGAGCTATAGCCCCACGCGAGAGGCGCGCAATGTATTGACGGGGGCCGTGCAAGTCAAGCCCGAAGTGCCTCCTCCCGCCTCTGAAGTGTCACCGTACGGACGGATCCCAGACGACGATGCGCCGCCCCGCCAGAAATACAACGGCTGCATGCGCGAGGGCGACATTTGCCTGGACGAAGTAGTAGGCAATGCGGATCGGGCCGATGTTGCGCAGGGAAGCCGCGATGTGCGCAAGCAGTACGAGGGCGTAGCCTGCGAGCTGGGCGATCAGCGCGACGCGGTAGAACGGACCGTGACCCGCAAGTGCGATGGACGCGATCAGCAGCCCGAGCAGAAACCAGGGCACCAGCCAGCGCATGAGTTTGTGGCTCCACACCTGAAAGGCGAACAGCCCATGACGCAATGGATTGAGCACGCCCGCAAGGCGCGCCAGACCAGTCATTCCGCGCACAGCCGTCCTGACTTTGCGCTGATACTCCTTCCGGGAGTCCTTGATATCGCGGTAGATCCCTCTGACGCGCGGATCCGAGACGGCTACACGACCCGAGCGCACAGTCATGAGCGCACAGGCGAAGTCGCTGGGTATCGTCGGATTCCAGGTCGTGAGCACGGCACGGCGCACCGCGAAAAACGATCCGCTCAAACCCACCAGCCCGGCACGATCGGACTCCAGTCGGCGCAGCCACATTTCGTAGCGCACGTAGGCGCCCTCGCCGACCAGCTTGCCGCCTTCGGCGATGAACGTGTCTTCGCTCGATACCGCTCCGACGTTGCTGTCTTCAAAACGCTCGACGATGAACCCGATGCTGTCCGGCGGCAGATCGGTGCCTGCATCGGAAAATACGACGATGTCGCTGGTGGCCTGCGCTATGGCGAGTCCCTGAGCGTGTTCCTTGCCGCGGCGCTCCGGGGAACGCACCAGCCGGACTCCGCGGTCTGCGAAGGACTCGGCGATGCTGTCGGAGGCGTCGTCCGATGCATCTGAAGCGACCAGAATCTGCGCCAGCGGATATTCAATCTTCAGGGCATTCTCGATCTTGCTCGCGAGTCGCCGTTCCTCGTTGCGGCAAGCGATGACGAGTGTGACCGTCGGCCGGCCCTGCTGGCTCTGCACGTTCTGACGACGCCGTGGAACCAGAACCTTCAGCAACAGCGGATACAGCGCGTAGCTGTAGATCGCCCCGACGGCGCAGATCCAGAACAGCCAGACCATGATGATCATCCGTTGGAATTGTTCGATGCGAACTCAGCGGCGCGCTCGACTCGCTCGAGAGTGACCTGCCGCCCGAGCACTTCCAGCGTGACGTCGATCGGTGGCGAAACCGTGGTGCCAGACACTGCGACCCTGATCGGCTGAGCCACCTTGCCCAGGCCGACGCCGAGCGCAGCCGCGATCTCGTTGACGCTTTCGTGAATGGCCCTGGCCGACCAATCGCCGAGCGCTGACAGTTTCTCGCGCACCGCTCGCAGCACCGGTGCACTCTCGGGCGTCAGGTTCTTCTTCGCCGCCTTCTCGTCATAGCCTTTGACGTCGGCGAAAAAGAAGATGCTGTTCTGTGCCATTTCCTTGAGTGTCCTCGCACGCTCCTGTTGTGCCCTGGCGACGGCAGCGATTCTGTCGTCGTCATTCACATCGATGCCGAGCGCTGCCAGCTGAAACTTCAGGTGCGGGACCAGCGCCGCGGGTGATGAACGCATGATGTGCTGCTGATTCAGCCACAACAGTTTGTCCGGATTGAATGCGGACGCCGCCTTGTTCACATCGGCGATATCGAACAATTGCGTCATTTCTTCCAGCGAGAAGACTTCCTGGTCACCATGCGACCAGCCGAGCCGGACCAGATAGTTCAGTAACGCCTCGGGCAGGAAACCCTCATCCCGGTACTGGAGCACGCTCACCGCACCGTGGCGCTTCGAGAGCTTGGCGCCGTCGGCTCCCAGAATCATGGGAACGTGCGCGTAGACGGGTGGCTTCGCGCCGAGTGCTTTCAGCATGTTGATCTGACGCGGCGTGTTGTTGAGGTGATCATCGCCGCGGATCACATGAGTAATCTGCATATCCATGTCATCGACCACCACACAGAAGTTGTAGGTGGGCGTGCCATCGGAGCGGGCAATAATGAGGTCGTCGAGTTCAGCGTTCTGGAAAGCGACGCTGCCGTGAATGACATCTTCGACAACCACTGATCCATCGACAGGATTGGCGAAACGGATAACCGCGGGAACGCCCGGGCGCGGCTCGGTGCGATGCCGGCACGTACCGTCGTAACGAGGTTTCTGCTTGGCCGCTTCCTGACGGCTGCGCATCTCGGCCAGTTCTTCCTTCGTGCAATAGCAGCGATAGGCGTGGCCATCGGCAATGAATTTCGCCAGTACTTCGCGGTATCGATCCATCCGGCGCGTCTGATAGAACGGCCCTTCATCGGCCGTCAGTCCCAGCCACTGCATGCCATCGAGAATGACCTGCGTTGCCTCCTCGGTCGACCGTTCGCGATCCGTGTCCTCGACGCGCAGCACGAACACACCCTGATGGCGCCGGGCGTACAGCCAGGAAAACAGCGCGGTGCGCACGCCGCCGATATGCAGCATGCCGGTGGGACTCGGCGCGAAACGAGTACGAATAACCATGGTGATCAGCGGCTAGCGGATGGCGGACAGTGCAAAACAAAGACTGCAAGTGGATGACGACGGGCAGCAATTCGTTTGCGGAGGCACTTCAGACAGGGGCCGCGCAATAGCGAGGCAGCAGACATTTCTGTTCTTGGCTGTCCGCTATTCACGATTCGCCGTCCGCTTCAGGAGTGGTGGGCGGTACAGGGATTGAACCTGTGACCCCTGCCGTGTGAAAGCAGTGCTCTACCGCTGAGCTAACCGCCCGACGCTGTCCGGGAACCCCATGGCCCGAAAACGGGACGCGTAGTGTAGGGACCGGGTTCAGGCCGGTCAACGCGTTGCCTGTCCTGACTCCTACGAAACCGCGTGAAGAGGCGGCGGACGATTGAGAAGGACCCAATAGAGTCCGAGATTGCTGACGGCTTCGACGAAGGCGCCGAATTCGACAGGCTTGCGGACGTAGCTGTTCGCCCCGAGGTTGTAGCTCGCGATCACATCCGCGTCCTGGCTGGACGAGGTGAGGACAACCACGGGCAGCATGCGGGTACGTTCGTCCGCTCGCAGGCGCTTCAGGACACCCAGGCCGTCAAGTTTCGGAAGCTTGAGGTCCAGCAGGATCACGGTGGGCACGCGGGAGGTGTCGCGTCCGGCGTGCTGGCCGTTGCCGAACAGGAATTCAATGGCCTCGACACCGTCGCGGACCACGACGATGTCATGGGCCAGGCTGTTCTTGCGGAGACTGAGCAGCGTCAGCTCCTCGTCGTCGGGATTGTCTTCTACCAGCAGAATAAATCGATCCGTCATCACTGCCCCCGCCAATCGTGAAATAGAACGTGGCGCCTGCGTCTACCTCAGCCTCCGCCCAGACCCTGCCCCCATGTCGCTGAACGATGCGCTGCACCGTCGCCAATCCAACGCCGGTCCCTGGAAAATCGGTCATCGAGTGCAACCGCTGGAATACCCCGAACAGGTTGCTCGCATAGCGAGGGTCGAATCCTACGCCATTGTCCCTGACAAAGAATGCCTGCCCCTGCCCATCCGGACAGGCGCCGAATTCGATCTGCGGAACCTCGCGTACGGAAGCGAACTTGCACGCATTGTCCAGCAGGTTCTCGAGCACGATTTCCAGCAACCGGACGTCCCCGTTGACCTTCAGGCCGGGCTCGATGGACGTAACGGCACGCGCCATCGGTGAGCCCTCACGGATTCTGGACACGACACCCTCCGCCAGGGCCGTCAGGTCGACCGGTTCGCGCCTGAGTTCCACCCGGGTCACACGGCCCAGCTCCAGCAAATCATCGATCAACGCGGACATGCGAACTGTGCCAGCCTCGATTCTTTCGAGATACCGCCGGCTGTCCCCGTCCAGTTCCTCAAAGTGTTGCGCATGCAACAGCCCGGCAAACCCTGAAATTGCCCGCAGGGGGCCACGCAAGTCGTGCGAAACCGAATAGCTGAAGGCTTCCAGCTCCCGGTTGGATTGTTCGAGCTCCTGGGTCCGTCGCCGTACCCGTGCCTCGAGTTCGGCGTACAGCCGGGCGTTCTCGATGCCGACGGACGCCAGATCCGCAAGCTGCATGAGGACGCGCTCATCGAGCGGGCCGAAGTCGCCCTGGCGTTTGTCGACCACATGGATCACTCCGGTGACATCGCCTGAGGTACTGACCAGCGGCACCGTCAGGACACCGCATGCGATGAGATGCGCCACCAGATCGTGTTGCTCATCATCGGTCATCGCCGCACGCGGACGTCGCACCAGCTTCAACTCGCTGCTGCCCAATGTCTCCGCGTCGCCCAGCGACAATGCGGTTGCGAACTCATCGATGATCTCCAGCGCGTACTTGCCCGAACCCGACGTGGCGCGCATTTCGTCGGGCCAGGCTTCATTCGGCATCAGCACGCCGATGGCCGCATGGGTTCCGACCAGATCGCGAGCGGTATCTGTGATCACCTGCAACAACTCTTCGACGGACAAGACCGAGTTGACCTTGCGTGCCGCGTCCGCCAGAAACGCAAGCTGCGTCAGGTAGCGCTGCCGTTCGGCTTCGACGCGACGGCGGTCCGAGATGTTCGACACGGTGGCAATGATGCGGGTCGCCCGACCATTGCTGCCGAACACAGCCGAGCCCGTCGCTTCGACATCGAGCACTTCACCGTCGAGCCGCAGCAACCGGCACTGCGCGGACACACGCTCGCCATGGAAAACCCTGCGGATTGACTGTTCGACGATGGACATATCCTCGGGATGGACGAACCGGCGCCACATCTCGAGCTTGAGCACGGGCACTGCTGCAGCTTCCGGACCCAGGATCTCGCTCACCGCGCCCGCGCACCGCAGTTCCCCCTCATCGAGCCGGCAATCGAGAATGAGCTGACCGGTCTGTTCGGCCACCAGCCGGAAACGCTCCTCACTCGCCTTGAGCTGTGCAGCATCCAGACGCTGAGCGGTCACATCCTGTACGGTGCCGATGACCTTGATGATGCGACCTGAATCGTCGTAGGTGCCCAGGCGCTCCGTGCGGAGATGGCGGATGCTGCCATCTGCCTGACGCAATCGCAGTTCGATGGGACTGAGCGACGGACTGTTACGCGCAATCTCCTCGGCGGCCGCGGTCAGAAGTGGCCGATCCTCCTCAACGACACGGCTGAACACATCTTCGAGGTCGACTGGCGCACCCACGCCCGGTGACGGACCCGCCGCCAGGCGTGCAAATGAGACTGTCCTGTTGGTCAGCAAGTCCCGCTCCCAGTAACTCAGCCCGGCGACCTGTTGAGCGAGATCGAGGCGCGTGATGTTTACGCGAAGGAGCTCACGTACGCACTCATGCGCGAGAGCGACAGCGACAACCTCGGCGATCGATCGCAACGCGTGCAGTGCTGCAGGAGCAGGATTCAGCGGCGCGGTGTGAAAAGCGGTGAGGGATCCAACTATCACGTCATCGGTACCGACGATGGGCACCGTCACCGAAGACCGCAGGTTCTGTTCGAGCAGTAACGCGCGATAACGTGACCAGACCGGATCGCTCGCGATGTCTTCGCACACCATCGACTCGCCACCGGCGAGCGCAGCTACCACTGTGCCAGCACCCTGGTCGGCATCGACACTTCCAAAGGCGTCGAGAAGATCACGGGGCAAGCGATTCGCATACAAACTGAGGCAGCGCGAAGCGGGATCGATCACAGCGATACCGCAGGTGGCTTCGGGAAATGCCCGCTCAGCCAGCGAGCATATGTCGTGCATGACCTCGGCCAGCGTGGCGCCACGCGTCAGTGCCCGAAGTACCGAAATGTGCCCTTGTGGGTCCGGCGGCGAAACCTGAGAGGGCTGCGGCTCATCGCCATGCGCAGCATCGCCCCCACGCAGACGCGGCAACAGCCACACTGAAAGTGCGCCTGCCGCGAAACCCAACAGCAAGATCAGGACAGTCGTGGGGCCCATGACGGACAAGACATCGTTATCGCTGCCACAACGGGCACAGCATAAAAGGCGTTGCCTTCGCCGGGCTGAATATAACTGCTCGCCGATCTGCAAAATCAGCAGAATGGGTCAAAGGCGATGCCCGCCCTCGCTCCCCGATCCCGTCAACCGGCAGCGGAGGACATCAATGGGCGACTTCACCACCGATAAGGGCCAGCAGTTCCTGCGTCTTCTGCCGCATCAATCCAACATCGCCGCGGCTTTCCACATTCAGTCGAATCAGCGGCTCGGTATTGGACGAACGCAGGTTGAAACGCCACGTGTCGAATTCGATGGACAGGCCATCGGTAAAATCCATCGTACGGCTGCCGGGTTCATACGTTTGCCTTGCCCGCTGAATGGTCGCCTTTGCATCGGCTACGCGGCGATTGATCTCGCCACTGGCGGGAAATTTCGCGATGCGCTCGCCCACCAGCGATGACAACGATTTGCCGGTCTCGCACATCAGCTGCGCCACCAGCAGCCATGGAATCTGGCCACTGTCGCAGTAGCCGAAAGCGCGGAAATAGTGATGGGCGCTCATTTCGCCGCCGTAGACCGCATCGGCCTGCCGCATCACATCCTTCATGAACGCATGCCCCGACTTCGACATCACAGCCTGGCCGCCCAACGACTGCACCATGTCGAGCGTGGCCCAGGTCAGGCGCGGGTCGTGAACAATGCGGGCACCGGGCTCACGCTTGAGGAACATCGACGCCAGCAGACCGACGATGTAGTACCCCTCGATGAAGGCGCCGGTTTCATCGAAAAAGAAGCACCGATCGTAGTCGCCGTCCCATGCGATGCCGAGGTCAGCATTGTGCTTGCGAATTGCCTCGATGCTGGCAATCCGGTTCTCCTCGAGCATGGGATTGGGCACGCCATTCGGAAACGTGCCGTCGGGCTCATGGTGGATCTTGATGAACTCGAACGGCAGATGACCTTCGAGAGCATCGACCACGGCCCCTGCCCCGCCGTTTCCGGCATTGACGACGATGCGGAGTTTTTTCAGTTTCGAGCGATCCAGGTACGACAGCAGGTGATCGATGTACTTGCCGCGAGTATCGAGATCGAAGCGCTGACCTGGTCGAACCGGCGTTGAATAGACGTCTGCCTCGGCGATCTTCTGAATGTCCCTGAGACCAGTATCGCCGCTGATGGGCTTCGACTGCTCCCTGACGAATTTCATGCCGTTGTAGTCGGGCGGGTTGTGACTCGCCGTCACCATGATCCCGCCGTCCATGTTTTCGGCGAACGTTGCGAAGTACACACCTTCGGTTCCGCACAAGCCGATGTCGTAGACGTCGACGCCGGAATCGAGCAGTCCGCGCGTCAGCGCGCCGCACAACTCCTGGCTCGACAGACGAATGTCGCGCCCGACAACAACTCGTCGCGGTTTGAGATATTCCGCATACGCACGACCGATGCGGTACGCCACATCGGGATTGAACTCGGATGGAATACGGGCGCGGTAGTCGTAGGCCTTGAAACCGGCAATTGCAGGCATGCAGCAGAGATCCTTTGAAATGTTCGATCAGCCGGACTGATTGTCCCGGCCGTAGCGATCTTCGAAGCGAACGATATCGTCCTCACCCAGATAGGCACCGGATTGCACTTCGATGATGTGCAGCGGAATCTTTCCGGGATTGGCGATCCGATGAGTCGCGCCCAGCGGGATGAATGTCGACTCGTTCTCTTCGAGAAGAAAGGTTTCGTCGTTGCGCGTGATGCGCGCAGTTCCGGACACCACGATCCAGTGCTCCGCACGGTGGTGATGCATCTGCAACGACATTTCGGCACCGGGCTTGACTACGAGCCGCTTCACCTGAAACCGTTCGCCCGAATCGATGCTGTCGTAGCTGCCCCACGGACGAAACACCTCGCGATGCAAGGATGACTCGTAGCGGCCCTGCTTCTTGAGCTGATTCACCAGTGCCTTCACGTCCTGCACGCGATCTCGTGGCGCCACCAGAACGGCGTCCTTCGTTTCGACCACCACATGATCCTTGAGGCCGACGGCGGCGACCAGACGACTCGTCGAGTGCAGGTAGCAACCATGCGTGTCCTCGACCAGCACATCGCCCAGACAGACGTTTCCTGAGTCATCGGCCGGAATCGCTTCATGCAGCGCAGACCAGGACCCCACATCGCTCCAGCCTGCATCCATCGGTACCACGACGCCGTGCTGCGTCTTCTCCATGACCGCATAGTCGATGGAATCGCTGCGACAGGCCGCGAACTCCTTCTGCGGCAGGCGCGTGAAATCGAGATCGCGCTTCGCTGCAGTGAATGCATGGGCGCAGGCCTCATAGATATCAGGCGCAAGTGCGCGCAGTTCGTCGAGGAATGCGGTGGCGCGAAACATGAACATGCCACTGTTCCAGAAATACTCCTTCGATTGGACATACTTCGTGGCCGTGGCCAGATCGGGCTTCTCGACGAATTGCGCGATGGGATACGCAGGTCCGTCACCGGCCGCCCGCTTGATGTAGCCATAGCCGGTTTCAGGTTTGTCCGGAACGACGCCGAACGTCACAAGCTTGCCCTGCTGCGCCGCCTCGCGACCGACACTCAGTGCGGCATGGAACGCCTTCACATCGCGAATGACGTGATCCGCCGGGAGTACCAGCAGTACTGCTTCGCTGTTAGCGGCAGAATCGTTCGACACCGCCGCCATGGCTGCCACCGCAACCGCCGGCGCCGTGTTACGTCCCATGGGTTCGAGGAGGATCGACTGCGGATGTGCGCCGACTTCACGCAACTGCTCCGCAACCAGGAAGCGATGACTTTCGTTGCAGACGACAATTGGCTCACCGACATTGTCGACGCCACGCACCCGGGCAAGCGTCTCCTGCAACATCGTGCCCTTGCTGATGAGGGGCAGCAGCTGCTTCGGATACAACTCGCGCGACAGCGGCCACAGGCGCGTTCCCGAACCGCCGGAAAGAATTACAGGGAGCAGCATGAGGAAATCCGGGTGAATGGCGGACGGCGGATGGCGGATGGCTTGTGCGGAATTGCGAAGCTCTGCCTGTCGAGGAATTTTGCTATTTGCATGATTTCTGAGAATTCATTTCGGACCGTTGATCGGACATGCTGATGCATAGACGATCCTCACCGTCCACTGTCCGCTATCCGCTCAATGCCACGCTGTCACCGCGACCGATCGCGTAGTACTTGAGACCAAAACGGTTCACGAACGTCGGGTCATAGAGATTGCGGCC
>DASTRD010000242.1:0-6080 GCA_035761425.1 Povalibacter sp. | reverse complement strand
CACACACAGGCACGCTACGTACTGCCGGCGGTGATTCAGCAGTTCCGCTCGCGCTATCCCAACGTGCGCGTGCATCTGCATCAGGGCACTTCCGAGCAGATCGCGGAAATGGCAAGTCTCGATCGCATCGATTTTGCGATTGCCACCGGCTCCGACCAGCTGTTCGACAACATGCTGCTGTTGCCGGCGTATCAGTGGCATCGCCATCTCGTCGTGCCGCTGGATCATCCGCTGGCGAGCGCGAAGAAGCCGACGCTGAAACAGATCGCTGCCTACCCCATCGTCACCTATGTGTTCAGTTTCACCGGGCCGTCATCGCTGCAGCAGATGTTCGCAAAGGCCGGGCTGACGCTGAACGTCGCGCTGACTGCGCGCGACGCGGACGTCATCAAGACCTATGTGCGACTGGGCCTGGGTGTCGGCATCGTTGCCGACGTGGCGGTCGATCCGCGCGAAGACCGCGATCTCGTTGCCATCGACGCCTCGCACTTGTTCGCCACCCACACCACCTGGATCGGTTTCTCGCGCGGCGGTCTGCTGCGCCGCTATATGTACGACTTCATGCAGTTGTTCGCACCGCACCTCAATCGCCGGCTGGTCGATCGCGCCATGGCTGCCGGATCGGCGGAAGAAGTCGCCGCATTGTTCAACGACGTGAAGCTGCCGGTGCGCTGATCGCGCGGTCCTCGTGACCGCCCTCTGACCTGCTGTTCTGGCGGGCGCCGGCCGATGCAACCGAATGCCCGCCTCCTTGCCGGCAACGCTCACCCCTTTGTTACCGCGCCACGACTGACGGCCTAACCGCGTCTGTCTAAGCTCTCCTGCACCGTGGGGCAGGTGCTCCACGCTCAACGACAAAGGGAGCCCCATGCGTCTTTCGGACACCCACCGGGTGCGATCGGGATCGCGCTCGAAGATTCTCGCGGCGGCCATCATGATGAGCCTCGGCACTGCCAGCGTTCATGCCGACGAACTCTCCGACCTGCGGCAGCGACTGGATGCGCAGGAACAGCAGATCCGGGCGCTCGAGCAGAAGCTCGAAGCGCGCGAGGCGGGCGGCACGACCACCACCGACACTGCGAAGCTCGAAGAACAGGAACAGCAGATCCGGGTGCTCGAGCGCAAGTTCGAACTGCAGCAGGAGGCGAACGAGGCGGCCGCGAAATCAGCGGCGACCGCCAAGGCCTCCCCCAAGGGCTTCTCTCTCGCATCGGCCGATGGCAGGAATGTCGTCAAGTTCAAAGGCAACTTCGCGTTCGACGGTCGGTGGTTCCTCGACGACGTGACGCCAGACACGGCGGACACCTGGCTGCTGCGCAAGGTGCGCCCCGCTTTCGAAGGCACGCTCTACGGAATTTTCGATTTTCGCCTGCAGCCGGACTTTGCCGGTGGCAAGAGCATCATCCTCGATGCGTATGCGGCGGCGCGGCTGCGTCCATGGGCGGTCATTCAGGCCGGCAAGTTCAAGGGCCCGGTCGGCCTGGAACGCCTGCAGGCCGATCAGTTCAACCGCTTCATGGAACTCGGTCTGCCCAGCCAGCTGGTGCCCAATCGCGACATGGGCGTGCAATGGAGCGGTGCTGCCGGCAAGGGAGTGTTCACGTGGCAGCTCGGCTATTTCAATGGCGCTACCGATGGCATCAGCACGGACAGCAACAGCTCGCCGGACGTCGACAACGACGGCGAGAAGCAATGGCAGGGTCGGGTGTTCACCAATCCATTTGCGCAGTCCGACATCTATGCCCTGCGCAATCTGGGTTTCGGCATCGGCGGCAGCTACGGCGATCGGCTCGGTTCGCCCACCTCGCCGTTGCTGGCCAGCGTGCGCACGCCCGGGCAGCAATCCATCAGCGTGTATCGCACCAACACCGCCACCAGTCCGCTCAACAACGCAACGTATGCGGATGGTGACTCCGTCCGGTGGTCGCCGCAGCTCTACTACAGCTGGAACAACTTCGGACTGCTCAGCGAGTACGTTGAGTCATCGCAGGATGTGAGCCGGCAGATCAGCGCCACGGAAACGCGCTCGGACACCATCGACAACACCGCCTGGCAGGTGCAACTCGCCTGGTTCCTCACGGGCGAAGACGAGTCCTACTCCAGCTTCGATACGCAGAATCCATTCCGCGTGAATGCGCCCGGCTGGGGTGCATGGGAACTGGTGGCGCGCTATCACGAACTGCATGTGGACGACGCAGCCTTCATCGGCGGCGCCAATTCGTTCTCCGACCCGGCACGCACGCCGCGCAGCATCTCCGCTGTCGGCGTGGGCCTCAACTGGTATCTCAACCAGAACGTGAAGTGGCAGCTCGATTACGAAGTCGCGCGGTTCGACGGCGGCGCAGCCGGCGGCGCCGACCGCGGCGACGAAAAATCGCTCTTCACCCGCTTCGCACTCACGTTCTGATCATCTTTCACGGAGTCCTTTCATGACCGCTACTTTCCGTTCCTGGACGCGGCGCACGATCCTCGCCGCAACGCTGGCTGGCGCCCTGACGGGCGCCGCCATCACACACGCCGCACCGGCGACGCTGCTGAACGTCTCGTACGATCCGACGCGCGAGCTCTATGAGCATTACAACAAGGAGTTCGTTCGCTACTGGAAAGCGAAGACCGGCGAGGACGTTTCAATTCGCCAGTCGCACGGTGGCTCCGGCAAGCAGGCACGCACCGTGATCGACGGATTGCCCGCCGACGTCGTCACGCTTGCACTGGCCGGCGACATCGACGCGCTCGTCACCAACGGCAAACTGCTGCCGGTGAACTGGCAATCGCGCCTGCCGCACAACAGCTCACCGTACACCTCGACCATCGTGTTTCTGGTGCGCAAGGGCAATCCGAAAGGCATCAAGGACTGGGGCGATCTGGTGAAGCCCGGCGTCTCGATCATCACGCCGAATCCGAAAACCTCAGGCGGCGCGCGCTGGAATTACCTGGCCGCATGGGCCTGGGCGCTGAAGCAGCCCGGCGGCAGCGAGGCGACGGCGAAGGAATATGTACGCAAGGTCTTCAGCAATGTACCGGTGCTGGACACCGGAGCGCGCGGCTCGACGACGACCTTCGTGCAGCGTGGCATCGGCGATGTACTGCTGGCGTGGGAGAACGAGGCCTTCCTGTCGATCAAGGAACTCGGTCCCGACAAGGTCGAGATCGTGGTGCCGTCGATCAGCATCCTGGCCGAACCGCCTGTCACCGTGGTGGACAAGGTTGCCTTGCGCCGTGGCACACGCGACCTCGCCACCGAATACCTGAAGCATCTTTACAGCCCGGAGGCGCAGGACATCATCGCCCGCAACTACTACCGTCCCATCGATCCGACGGTTGCGGCACGCTATGAAAACCAGTTCCCGAAAGTGAATATGGTCACCATCGCGGATTTCGGCGGCTGGACCCGTGCACACCAGATTCACTTTGCCGATGGCGGTGTGTTCGATCAGATCTATCAGCCGCACTGATAGACAAGGTCACGCTTCTGCTGGAAATGAAAAGGGCCGGAATTTCCGGCCCTTTTTTGATGCAACCTGAACGCGTCACTCACTCGTCCTTGTTCTCTTGCGCGCGCTTCTTCGCCTTCATCCATTCATCGAGCTTCTTGAGGTCTGCGGGTTTGCGGGCCGGCGCTGCCGGCGGCGGCGGCGGACGCAGGCGATTGCCCATGGCCTTGGCGTTGTCGTACGGACTGGAGCCGCCACCACCCACGGCGCCCGAGTTGTCGTAGGGATTGAATCCGCCGCCCGGCGCCTTTTCCCTGGGCTTCTCGATGCCCTCGGGACGTTTGTGGCTGGCGGTTTCGGCAATCGACAGGTCGCCCAGATCCAGCTTCTTCAGACGCTGCGTGCTTACGTCCCGGCTGTACACGCCGGTATCGAGCTGCCATTCCCACACGGGATTGCCCCGCGCATCGTGACTGACGCGGCCGGAACGCCGCTCACTGCCTTGCGTCCCGACTGCGGTGGGCTCACTCGCCTTGGGTGCCTGCGGATCCTTGGGATCCTTGGGATTGCTCATACATAACCTGCCATGCCAAACGGAATGATTCTGTGCCTGTGGGTACTTCAAGGCAATCTCAAGTTCCCCCTCGCAAGCTTATTCATCGAGAATGGTGCGCCCGGTCTCATTGCTGAACAGCGCGCTCCATGAATCCGCATCGTCCTCGTCAAAACGCCCAGAAACCCGAACTCGCCCGCGGATTTCTCGGCGTGTTTGCCTACAGCCGGCGCGCACTGGAACTGGTGTGGACGACCAGCCGGCCGCTGAGCATCGCACTCGCCTTGCTGACATTCGTTGCCGGTGCATTACCGGCAGCCATTGCCTACGTCGGCTCATTGATCGTCGACGCTGTTGTCGCAGCGATGCAGGCGTTGCCGGGCGATCAGGAAGCGCGAACCGCTCATGCACTGCTCATGGTAGTCGCCGAAGGCGGGCTGGTCGCCGCGCTTGCCGGCGCACAACGCGGTTTGTCGCTGTGTCAGTCGCTGCTGCGCGCGCTGCTCGGTCAGCGGGTCAACGTCATGATCCTGGAAAAGGCGCTGACGCTGGATCTGACCCATTTCGAAAATTCCGACTTCTACGACAAGCTGACGCGCGCACGCCGCGAGGCATCGAGCCGGCCGCTGTCGCTGGTGATGCGCACCTTCGGACTCGCGCAGAACGCCGTGTCCCTGGTCAGCTTCGCCACGCTGCTGATCCATTTTTCTCCATGGGCAGTCCTGGTGTTGCTGCTGGCCGGACTTCCGGCGTTCCTCGCCGAAGCGCGCTTCTCCGGCGTCGCCTTCCGCCTGTTCCTGTGGCGTTCGCCGGAAACGCGCATGCAGCTCTATCTGGAAACGCTGCTGGCGCGCGAAGACCACGTCAAGGAGGTGAAGCTGTTCGGTCTGGGGCCGCTGTTCCTCCAGCGCTATCGCGACATCTTTCACAAGCTCTATCGCGAAGATCGCGATCTGACCATCCGCCGCGACACCTGGGGATTCTTTCTCGGACTGATCGGCACGCTGACGCTGTATGGCGCCTATGCGTGGATTGCGCTCTCAGCCATTGCCGCGCGCATCACGCTCGGTCAGATGACGATGTACCTGATGCTGTTCCGTCAGGGCCAGTCCGCCGTGTCGGCCATTCTGTCCGCGATCGGCGGCATGTACGAAGACAACCTCTATCTGTCGACACTCTATGACTACCTCGAAGAACCGGTGGAGCTGTCGACCGGTACGGTCGTGCACGGGCCGGCGCCGAACGACGGCATTCGTTTCGAGCATGTGAGCTTCACGTATCCGGGTGCCGAAACGCCGACGCTCATCGACGTGAACCTGCACATCCGGCCAGGCGAATCGCTGGCCCTGGTGGGCGAGAACGGGTCCGGCAAGACCACGCTGATCAAACTTCTCACGCGCCTGTATCAGCCGACCTCGGGTCGCATCCTGCTCGACGGTCAGGATCTGCGCGACTGGAACGAAGCGGCGCTGCGCGATCGCATCGGCGTGATCTTCCAGGATTTCACGCGCTATCAACTGTTGCTCGGCGAGAACATCGGCGCCGGCGACGTCCGGCATTTCGAGGACGAAGAGCGCTGGCAGGAAGCGGGCGAAAAGGGCATGGCCACACCCATCGTCGAATCGCTGCCGGCCGGCTATCGCACACCGCTCGGCAAATGGTTCAACGATGGCCGCGAGCTGTCGGGCGGTCAGTGGCAGAAGGTTGCGCTGTCGCGTGCGTTCATGCGCTCACGAGCCGACATCCTCGTGCTCGACGAGCCCACTGCCGCCATGGACGCTGCCGCCGAAGCCACCATCTTCGAACACTTCCGCACGCTCACGCAGGGCCGCATCGCCATCCTGATCTCGCATCGCTTTTCGACCGTACGCATGGCTGACCAGATCGTCGTTCTGCAGGATGGCCGCATCGCCGAACACGGCAGTCACGACGAACTGATGCGGCTCAACGGCCACTACGCGCATCTGTTTTCGTTGCAGGCGAAGGGGTATCGGTAGCGAAGACAAGTGATGAGCTCGCGGCCAGGACTCGAACGGGTCAGGACTTCAGGTCTGTGCAAACGAACGGCCGCAGTTGTCGTCAGTGACGAAAGT
>DASTRD010000241.1:0-2773 GCA_035761425.1 Povalibacter sp. | reverse complement strand
CACCACCGGCAGCGGGCAGGCTGACCGCGACGAGTCACATTTGAGGTCTGATCAATGCAGGTTTCGTTAGAGGCAACGGGCGCACTCGAGCGCCGTATGGAAGTACAGGTCCCCGCCGAACGCGTGGAGAAGGCCATCGATGAGCGGCTGAAGACGCTCAGCCGCACCGTGCGCCTGAAAGGCTTCCGTCCGGGCAAGGTGCCGGTGACCGTGGTGCGTCAGCAGTTCGGCCAGCAGGTGCGCCAGGAAGTCCTGAGCGACGTCGTGCAGTCCACCTTTCAGGAAGCCGTGGCACAGCAGAATCTGACGCCGGCGACCGGTCCGCGTATCGAGCCCATCAACACCGACCAGGGCAGCGATCTGAAATATCGCGCCGTGTTCGAAATCTTTCCGCAGGTCGAACTCAAGGGTCTCGACAGCATCGAGATCACGCGGCCGACCAGCGAAGTCACCGCAGCCGACATCGACGCGATGATCGACAACCTGCGTCAGCAGCGCCCGGTTTTCTCAGCGGTGGAGCGCGAAGCGCAGGACACGGACCGCGTCACGATCGATTTCGTCGGCACCATCGACGGCAAGCCGTTCGATGGCGGCGAAGGCGAGCAGGTACCGGTCGTGCTCGGCGCGGGTCGCATGCTGGCTGATTTCGAATCGGGCATCAAAGGCATGAAGGCCGGTGAGCAGAAGACCATCGATGTGAGTTTTCCGGAGAACTACGGCGCCGCCGAAGTCGCCGGCAAGACCGCTCAGTTCGCCATCACGGTGCACAAGGTGGAAGAACGCAAACTGCCCGAACTTGACGATGAGTTCTGCAGATCGTTCGGTGTCGATGAAGGCGGCATCGAGCAGTTGCGCAAGGAAGTCGAAGACAACATGCGTCGCGAGCTGGCTGATGCCGTTCATGCGCGCGTCAAGCAGCAGGTGCTCGATGCACTGATCGCCGCCAATCCTCTCGAAGTGCCGAAGGCGCTCGTCGATGCGCAGGTGCGCGAGCTGCAGGTGGAGGCGGGTCGCCGCATGGGTGCGAAGGACGTGTCGCAATTGCCGCCTGCCGAGACGTTCGCGGAGCCGGCGAAGCGTCGCGTGACGCTTGGCTTGCTGATCAATGAGGCGATCAAGCAGAGCGGGCTGCAAGTCGATCAGGAGCGCGTGCAGGAGCGGCTGGAAGAGCTGGCTCAGCAATTCCCTGAGCCGGAAAAGGCACTACAGACGTACCGCAGCAATCCGCAGATCCGCCGTCAGATCGAATCGAGCGTACTCGAAGATCAGGCAATCGCCTGGATCGCCGAACGCGCCAAAGTCACCGAGCAGCCGTCAACCTTCAAGGAATTGATGAATTTCGGCGCGTAGGCTGCGCAGGCGGGCGAATCGAGACAGGCGAACGGTCGCAGACCCACCGCGCGCGCAGCGTGTGGGTTTCCGTTTTGACGGTTCGCCGCTATCCTGACTGCACGCACCTTCAGCGTCTTCATCTCACTCATTATGGCCAGCATGAATCTAGTCCCGATGGTCGTCGAGCAGACCGCTCGCGGCGAACGTGCTTATGACATTTACTCGCGCCTGCTGAAGGAGCGGGTCATCTTCATCGTCGGTCCGGTCGAAGATCACATGGCCAACCTGGTGGTGGCCCAGCTGCTGTTCCTCGAATCCGAGAATCCCGAGAAGGACATTTCCCTCTACATCAATTCGCCCGGTGGCGTGGTCAGTGCCGGACTGTCGATCTACGACACGATGCAGTTCATCAAATGTGACGTAAGCACGATCTGCGTCGGGCAGGCCGCCAGCATGGGTGCCGTGCTGCTGGCCGCGGGGACCAAGGGCAAACGCTATTCCCTGCCGCATTCGCGCATCATGGTTCACCAGCCGCTGGGCGGCTTCCAGGGCCAGGCTTCGGACATCGATATCCATGCCCGCGAGATCCTGGAAACCCGCAATCGCCTGAATCGCATCCTGGCGCATCACACGGGCCAGAATATCGAGAAGATCGCCAAGGACACCGACCGCGACAATTTCATGAGCGGCGAGGGCGCGGTGGCCTACGGGCTGATCGATCGAGTCCTGGAAAAGCGTGAGGACGCGCTTCCCAGTCAGGCTAAGTGACTAAATTCCCGACGTATTTCCATATCCTCGCCGGCCGCTGGCGCAGCGGGGATGTGCGTCTTTGCGCGCTGAAGGCGGCGCGTGCTATATAACCCTCGCATCGTGTTCCAACCCTTGGAAACACGGTGATTTCTGCTGAATCAGCCTCCTGACGGGTGCCTCATGTCCGATGACTCACGCGGTAAACACGACGACGGCAAGCTGCTCTACTGCTCCTTCTGCGGCAAGAGCCAGCACGAAGTGCGCAAACTCATTGCCGGTCCGTCCGTGTTCGTCTGCGATGAGTGCGTGGAGCTGTGCAACGACATCATCCGCGAGGAGCTCGAAGAGCGCGCCGAACGCACCCGCGACAAGCTGCCGCGCCCGCACGAGATCAAGAAGGTTCTGGACGAATACGTAATCGGTCAGCAGCGTGCCAAGAAGGTGCTGTCGGTCGCGGTGTACAACCACTACAAGCGTCTGCAGACCAAGACCGGTGAGCAACGCTCCAAGGATGAAGTCGAACTCGCCAAGAGCAACATTCTGCTGATCGGCCCGACAGGCTGCGGCAAGACGCTGCTCGCCGAGACACTGGCTCGCCTGCTCAACGTGCCGTTCACGATTGCGGATGCGACCACCCTGACTGAAGCGGGCTACGTCGGCGAGGATGTCGAGAACATCATTCAGAAGCTCT
>DASTRD010000240.1:0-32385 GCA_035761425.1 Povalibacter sp. | reverse complement strand
GAAGCTGAGCGGCTGGTGTTCGAAATCGCCGAGAGCGGCAGCAAGGCCGGCTCCGGCTTCGTCCCCTTGCGCAACGAGCTTGGCAACATCGTCGATCGTCTCGACATGCTGGCGCAGAACAAGGGTCAGCTCACCGGGGTCAGCACCGGTTTCACGCGTCTGGACGAAATGACTGCCGGCCTGCAGAAGGGCGATCTCATCGTCATTGCGGGACGGCCTTCGATGGGCAAGACCACCTTTGCCCTGAACATTGCTGAGAACGCTGCGTTCGGACCGCAGAAATGCAAGGTCGGCGTGTTCAGCATGGAAATGTCGCGCGAACAGCTCGCCTTCCGCATGGTGTCGTCACTCGGCCATGTCGATCAGAGCAGATTGCGTATCGGCAATCTCGATGGTGAGGACTGGTCGCGAGTCAATTCAGCGATCGGCATGATGAAGGAATCGTCGATCTTCATCGACGATACGGGTGCGCTGACTCCCACCGAGGTGCGGGCGCGTGCACGACGCCTCAAGCGCGAGCACGGACTCGACCTGATCGTGCTCGACTATCTGCAGCTCATGCAGGTGGCTGGCAATACCGAAAACCGGGCCACGGAAATTTCCGAGATCTCGCGCTCGTTGAAGGCACTCGCGAAGGAACTGGGTGTCCCGCTGATCGCACTCTCACAGCTCAACCGCGGTGTCGAGCAGCGCACCGACAAGAAGCCCGTGATGTCGGACCTGCGCGAGTCGGGCGCCATCGAGCAGGATGCCGACGTGATCATGATGATTTACCGCGAGGAGGTGTACGACAAGAACACCACGCGCAAGGGTATTGCCGACATCATCATCACCAAGCAGCGTAATGGCGAAATCGGCGAAGTGCAGCTGACCTTTCTGGGCAAGTACACCAAATTCGAGAACTTTGCGCCCGAATCCTCGTTCGGCGACGGTCCTTTCAGGTGACATTTCCCACAGCGACCGTCGACGCAGGTGCGCTGCGCCACAATCTCGCAGCCGTGCGGCGCCTCGCGCCAGCCTCCAGAATTCTTGCCGTCATCAAGGCCAACGCCTACGGTCATGGCATGGTCGACGTTGCCCGCGCGCTGGCCGGTGCGGACGGGCTCGGCGTTGCGCGCATCATTGAAGGCACATTGCTGCGTACCGCCGGCGTGCGATCGACCGTCGTGCTGCTGGAAGGCGTTTTCAGTTCCCAGGAATTGCAACAGGCGGCCGCAGATGAATTCGAACTGGTCGTCCACGAGTTCAAACAGATCGAGTTGCTCGAGCAGGCTGCGACCTCGCACCGTTTCACCGTCTGGCTGAAACTCAACACCGGCATGAACCGGCTTGGTTTCACTGCGCAGGAATTTCCGGACGCGTGGCAACGATTGCAGGCGTGCCCCCGGGTTGCACAATTGCGCCTCATGACGCACCTGTCGGGCGCCGAAGAGCCAGGCGGCGACAGTGCGCGTGGCCAGATTGAACGCTTCCATTCGCTCACTCAGAACATTCAGGCCGAACGCAGCATCGCAAACTCAGCGGGCATTCTCGGATGGGCCAGTGCACGCACCGATTGGGTCAGGCCGGGTCTGATGCTTTATGGGATTTCACCGTTCCCGGGACAGGATGGCACCCAGATCGGGTTGCAGCCGGCCATGACGCTGGCCACGCAACTCATTGCGGTACGCCGTGTCGCGAGAGGCGAGGGGGTTGGCTACAACGCGATCTGGAAGGCGCCACGCGATTCGATGATCGGTATCGCGGCGGTCGGATACGGCGACGGGTATGCGCGCAACGTGCGTAGCGGCGCCAAAGTTCTTGTGAATGGACACGAGGCGCATGTGGCCGGACGCGTCTCGATGGACATGACCGCCATCGACGTGACCGGTATCGCCACGGCGCGAGTCGGAGATCCGGTGGTGATGTGGGGGCCGGGAGTGCCCGCCGAGAGCGTGGCCCCGTTTGCCGACACGATTGCTTACGAACTCGTCTGTGGAATCACTCAGCGCGTCACGCGGGTGTGGCGCGACTGAGATCCGCAAGACTTCGCACTACCGGGAAGGAATCCGCGAACTGGTGTCTTCGGGATTTCGGCTCTCAGCTTTCGAAGAATCCCATCTTCACGCCGGCGAGCAGGATGACGTCGTTGTCCTGAAGCTTGCGTGCTTGCTCGCCAATCGGGCTGCCGTTGACGTGCGGATAGTCATTCGGCTTGCCGCTGTCCACGTGAACGATGAAGAAGCCGTCGGCGCGCCGCGTAATGGCGGCAACCTGGACTCCCGGGCGACCGAGGGTCGTGAGTGCCTTGTTGAGTTCAAGTTCCCGACCCGCGAACGCACCGCTGAGTACCTGAAGTTTTGCCTTCGGCAGCGCGACAGGCTGTTCACCCGTGGCCGAGGTAACGCCGGAGCGGATCGCCGTTGCGGATGCCGCCGACTTGCCGGTTGCAGCGGGAGCGGCCGGGGGCGGCGAGGGCGGCGGCACAATTGCCGATGCCTTCTTGGCCGCGGCCGCCGCCACTGCGGAGCCCGGCGTGATGATCATCGTCTTTTCGAATTCGTCCTGCTCGGAATCGTCGCTCTGAGTGTCGACGAAGCGCAGCTGATGATGGCCGACCGTGACGACATCGCCGTGCTGAAGCGCATGCTTCTTGATCAGCTTGCCGTTGACGTACGTGCCGTTCGTGCTGTTCAGATCCTCAAGAAAGGAATCGTTGAGGATGTTGATGATCAGCGAGTGATGACCGCTTACCGCGGGATTGTCGATGCGGATGTCGTTATCGGGCAGACGGCCAACCGTATAACGCTCCTTGTTCATGTTGTATTCGGCCATCACCTGACCGTCCAGGCTAAGGATCAACCGTGCCATGTTGTGTGCCTCGTCCCCATCGCCCTTAGCGGCGCTGTGTTAGCCGAACCAGCGCAGGATTTTGTCAACCACTCCGTTCTTTGCTGCGAACGAGTCGACAACTTGCGCAAGAATTATCGAGACATTATCCCGTCCGCCGTTATCGTTCGATAACTGAATCAATTGCTTGGCGACGGTTTCAAGACTAGCACTAAAGGTGCTTATTGTTAAATGGATGTCGTCGTCCTCGACCATGTCCGACAGGCCGTCGGAGCACAGAACGTAGTAATCGCCCTTTTCGGCCGGGTGTTCGTGCAGTTCGACATCGACCGTGGGCTCAACCCCCAGGGCCCGGGTCACGTAGTTCTTGTTGGTGGCCCTCTGAGCCTCCGCCTGTGAATAGAAGCCCCGATCTACCAGCTCCTGCAGGAGCGAGTGATCGAGCGTCATCTGTTCGAACCGGTTGGCCCGCATCCGGTAGGCGCGCGAATCGCCGACGTGGGCAATCGCGACCTTGTTGTTGAAAAACAGGCAGGCGACCACGGTGGTGCCCATGCCTTCGCATTGCGGCTGGGTCTTGGCCGTCTGATAGATGATCTTGTTGGCCCGGGCGATGGCGTCGCGCAGCACGATGCTGGGCCGCTGCATGCCGGTTTCCGGATCTTCCGTGTTCATGTCCTGGTGTTCGACGGCTTCCTTGACCAGGCTCATGATGGTCTTCACGGCGATGCCGCTGGCGACTTCGCCCGCGTTGTAGCCACCCATGCCATCGGCCAGCACGAACAAGCCGATGTCCGCATCCACACCGATGGTGTCTTCGTTGTGTTCGCGGACGCGACCGACGTCGCTCAGCCCGACGGATCTGATCTTGCCCCGCATCACGTACGCGTCTCCGGGCGCGCGGCACGGTCAGTGAAGGCGATCATGGCAGCAGCCACTCATGTTCGGTCGGCGATTTCTGCGGCGCGAGGCTCCTGGCACATGCGTGCAGGTCCGCCGCCATCTCACCGCAGGTCGGATATCGGTCATCGGCATTCTTGGCCAGCGCGCGATCGATGATGGCGTCGATGCCCTCAGGGAGTTCCGGACGCAGCGTGCGGATCGGTGTATGCGGCTCGGTCGCAATTTTCTGCATCAGGCGCGGCATGGATTCGGCGCGAAACGGCAGCTGCCCCGTCAGCAGCTGATACAGGCTGACGCCCAGCGCGAACTGATCGGAGCGGCCATCCAGACTGCGCCCTTCCAGTTGTTCCGGTGACATGAATGACGGTGTGCCCAGGACGATTCCGGTTTTAGTTCGGCTTGTATCGGTGAGTCGTGCAATCCCGAAGTCGGTGATCTTCAACTCATCCGTGTCGGGATTGAACATTATATTAGCCGGTTTGATATCGCGATGAACCACGTTCTGGCGATGGGCATAGTGCAGGGCTTCCGCCGTGCGTGCGACGAGCGTCATCACGGTTCTCGGTGGCAGCAACCGGGAAGGGTCGGTGTGGTAGCTCAGATGCTGGCCGCGCAGATACTCCATTGCGATATAGGCCAGGCCATCGTCTTCACCGGCATCGTAGACCGTAACGATCGCCGGATGATTGAGGCGCCCGGCCATCTCCGCCTCGCGGAAGAAGCGGGCACGTGCTTCTTCCAGGTCATGCTCCTCGAATTCGTCGGCCAGCGGAATGGCCTTGATGGCAACGACTCGATTGATATGCGGATCGCGGCCGAGATACACCACGCCCATGGCGCCCTTGCCGAGTTCGCGTTCCAGTTCGTAACGGCCCAGTTTGCGGCCCAGCGATGCCGGCGGCGTGCCGAACGGATCATCTTCCCAGTCCTCGCGTGCCTTCTGCGGACGCGGCGCAGGTGTCGGCGGTCGGGTCTTCGGCTTTTCCGCGGCGGCCTCGCGAGGCGCCTGCGATTCTGCTACGCGTGCTCGCCGCGAACGCAGGTCGCGATAGTTCGGGTCGCGCGTGGCGATGTGGCTGTAAACAGCGGCGGCCTTCTGGTTCTGACGGCGCCGTTCGAAATCCATGCCGAGGTAATACAGCAGTTCCATCGTCGGGGCATCGAGCGGGCAGCGCCGGTACGTTTCGAAAGCCAGATCGAGCTGGCCCTGACGCTGGAAGGTCTGACCCAGCGTGCGCAGGTTGGCAGTAGGGTCTTTGCTGACGGCAGCCCTGACGTTGGCGCGACGAATCACTTCGCTCAGTGCGTACAGGGCAAAACCAGCCAGCGCGGCGAGTGCCGGCGTCATCAGCTGCAGCCACAGCTGGCTGGAACTGAGCAGGCCGATATCGATCACCGCAAGGATTGCTGCCAGCAGTGCGGTTGCCAGGGCACCCAGGCCCGGACCGGCGAGCGGCAGAATCAGCGCCGCGAAAAGAATGACCCCTGCAGCAATGCCCCACTCGGCAATCACTGCCGACGCCGGGTGTGAATAGTCAGTGCCGTGCAACAGGCTGGCGACGGTGCCGGCGATGATGACCTGCGGCGTGGCTGCGCCGACCGGTGTCGTCAGTACGGTCTCCGAATCCGCCATACCAATCAGGACGATCTTGTCGCGCAACCTCTCGTTGGGCACGGCGCCGTTGAGTACCTGCGAATAAGAGTAGTGAACGAGCTGCGAAGTGCCGGCGGCAAAGTAGCGTGGGCGACTGCGCAAGTGAGCGTCGAGCGGCGCCGTGCGCTGACCCAGGCGCAATTCGCTGCCGGTCATCACGGCGACCCGTTCTGAATCATCCGGCAACGCGCGCGCTGCGATTGCAGTTGCGAGCGATGGCAACAGCGCGGAACCCACTTTCAGCGCTGCAACATCGGTGCGGATCACTCCATCGCTGTCGGGCGCCAGCCAGGTATGACCCACGGCCTGCACCGCTCGCAGCGATTTGGCAGCAGGCAGGCGCACGACGGTCGCTTCAATGGCGGCATTCACTGCGGAGCCCCGGCTCTCGATCACCCTGGACGTCAGTGCGGGGGGTGGTTCTGCTGCATCCGCGCCAGGGCGCGCCTCCACGGGCAATACGACGTTGCCATGAGCTGCAATGGCTGCAGCGAGTTGTGCATCGGGATCGCTGTCGGCGGACTTGAGCAGGATCCGCAGTTTTTCGGCCTGCTCTGAATTGCCCAGATTCGAGGTCTCGAGCAGAGACAGCGCGGCGCGCAGGCGTTCTGTCTCGCGTGCACTCTGTGGCACGCCGAGCGGAACGGTGAAGGCGACGACCCGGGTTCCTGCGGATTCGAGGCGTGCCAGCAGATCGGCGTGCACGCTGCGCGGCCACGGCCACGTGCCCAGTTCGGCAAGGCTCGGTTGATCGACATCGATGAGCACGATGTCATCGGAGGAGGGGGGTTCGGCCGCGCGTTGCGCGTGGTCGTAACTGGCGAACTCAAGAGGTGCGAACGAGGCTGGCGCGATCAGCCGTCCAATGGCAATCACAACGGCCGCTGCTAGGCCGCCCGGTAGCCAGGAATATCGCGCCAGTCTTGATGCCACAAAGACCCCATCTCCAAGACCGCGGGAGTATAGACGATGCCGTGGCCGTGATTGCCGACGCTATCGCACCGCGCAGGCATGTCTGTGTGAACTCGTTCACCGAAATCCCGAACGTGCGGTACGCTGCGCCGCATCCTTCGAAGTGCGAGCACGGAACCCATTCATCATGGCCAGGACCCGGCAGGTCTATGTCTGCGACCAGTGCGGCAATGAAAGCCTGCAGTGGCAGGGCTTGTGTCCTGCATGTGGCAGCGGGGATTCGCTCAAGGCAATCACCGTCACCAAGGGAAACGCTGAGCGCAAATCGCTGGCTGCGGCGAGCGGCCATCCGCAGCGGTTATCGGAGGTTGCGAATCAGGACGATCCGCGCATCGGCACCGGGCTCGAGGAACTGGACCGCGTGCTCGGCGGCGGACTGGTTCTCGGTTCAGTCACGCTGCTCGGCGGTGATCCGGGGATCGGCAAGTCCACCATGCTGCTGCAGGCGGGCGACGCACTCAGCGCGGCGACCTCGACGCTCTACGTCACGGGCGAAGAATCCCTGCGACAGGTCAGTTTGCGGGCACGGCGACTGGGCGTCACCGGCGACAGTCTGCAGCTGCTGGCCGAAACGAGCATCGAGACCATCATCGATCATGCGCGCAGTTCCGGCGCACGCGTTCTGATCATCGATTCGATCCAGACGATGCATGTAGCCGAAGTGGATTCATCGCCGGGATCGGCCACGCAGGTGCGCGAGACGGCGGCGGCACTCGTGCGCTTTGCCAAATCCACCGGCGTCTCAGTGCTGATCATTGGTCACGTCACCAAGGAAGGTGTGATTGCCGGACCGCGCATCCTCGAACACATGGTCGATTGCGTGCTGTATTTCGAAAGCGATGCAGGCAGCCGCTTCCGCATGGTGCGTGCAGTGAAGAACCGGTTCGGCGCCGCCAACGAAGTCGGTGTGTTTGCCATGACCGAACAGGGATTGAAGGAAGTGAAGAATCCTTCCGCGATCTTTCTGTCGCATCATTCCCAGCCGGTCTCGGGCAGCGCGGTGATGGTCGCCCGCGAAGGCAGCCGCCCGATGTTGCTTGAGGTGCAGGCGTTGACGGATGAAGCGCAAGGCATGAATCCGCGACGCGTGGCGGTGGGGCTCGATTCGAACAGGCTCGCGCTGCTGCTGGCGGTGCTGCATCGGCATGGCAATGTCTCCAGCGTCGGCCGCGACGTGTTCGTTAATGTCGTGGGTGGTGTGCGGATTTCGGAGACTGCGATCGATCTGGCGGCAGTGCTGGCGACCGTTTCAAGCGTGCGCGATCAGCCGTTGCAGTCGAAACTCGTCTGTTTCGGCGAGCTGGGTCTCGCTGGTGAAGTGCGACCGGTACCGTATGGTGAGGAGCGATTACGTGAAGCTGCCAAACATGGCTTCACTCGCGCCATCGTGCCGGAAGCCAACAAGCCACGCCGCGCGCCCGACGGACTGGAAGTGATCGGCGTGGAACGGCTCGATCAGGCGCTGCGCAGCGCCTTCTGATTCCTGTCTCTTGTTCTCTTTCTTGCGGTAGTCCGCACCTTCAGCGCGGTGCCGTGGCGGCTTCGCCGCCAGCTTCCGCATGCTCGTCGATCCGTCGGATGCGTGCCGTGCGCACTGCGTTGTCGATTGCCTGAAGGATCTCGATCGAAAGATCGCCGAGCCTGAGTGAGGTCCCCGGTTCTGGAATGTTCTCGAGGTACTCGAGGATGAGTCCGTTCAGAGTGCGCGGACCATCCGTGGGCAGGTTCCAGCCGAGTGAGCGATTGAGGACGCGGACATTGATGCCGCCGTTGATGACGTAGCTGCCGTCGCTTTCCTGATGAATGTCCTTGTGCAGCGTGCCCGGATCGCTGGTGAATTCTCCGACGATCTCCTCGAGAATGTCTTCCAGCGTCACGAGGCCGCGGATGTCGCCGTACTCATCGACGACCAGTGCAATGCGACGGCGATCGCGCTGAAAGTTGTGCAGCTGTACATCGAGCGTGGTGCCTTCCGGAACGAAATACGCTTCCCGCTCACGCGCGATGCGCAGCAACACTTCGCGGGAGATCTCGCCGTGCGCAAACGCATGAGCCACTTTTTTCATGTGCAGCATGCCGATGACGTTGTCGAGATTGCCCTCGCACAGCGGCAGGCGGGTGTGCGGAGTGGTGCGCAGCAGATCGAGGATCGAGTCCCAGTCGTCCTCGATGTCGACACTCGAGATTTCGTTGCGTGGGACCATGATGTCTTCGACAGTCACTGACTGCAGCTCGAGAATGCGCGCGACCATTCGTTTGTGCGACGGAGGCTCCGGGGCGCCGTCCCTGGCGACGGGCGACAACGACGCGGAGCTTCCGGGGGCACCCAGAATGCGCAGCACGGCGTCCGAGACGAGCGTGATCAGCCAGATCACCGGATGCAGCAGAGGCACCAGTCCTGTGTAGAACCATCCTGAAGCAATCGCGATTGCTTCGGGGAAGCGCGCGCCCACGGCCCTCGGTGCGATCTCGCCGAAGACCATCATGAGCAGCACGAGCACGACGATGCCTGTCGCCATCATGAAACCGCCGAGCGGCCAACACGCGATGCCGGTGAAGGCAGCCGCGCTGACGGCGGCTGAAATTCTGCCAAGGAGGATGGTGACGGTCAGCCGGTCGGCTTGCGCGAGCAGCAGTTCGGTGCGCCGCGCACCTGCGTTGCCGAGTCGTGCCAGCGTGCGCAGCCGGTAACGGTTGACATTCAGCAACGCCGACTCGCTCAGCGACAGCAGTGCCATCGCGACGATGAGCACCGCTGCAGTCACGATGGGTCCCACCGGCAACGACACCGGCCATTGAAGGTCGGCAGTGTTCAAGTGATGACCCGCAGCTTGCAATCAGGCATCAGTGCGCTCGTCAGCGATCCGTTCAGCCCCAGTGCCGGTGCAGGATGGACTCCAGCACGATCTTCGAGCCGAAGTAGGCGAGTCCGAGGAGCGCGAATCCGCTCAGGGTCCAGCGAGTGGCGGTGCGTCCGCGCCAGCCGAACCGCCAGCGTCCGATCAACAGAATGCCGAAGACGATCCACGCCAGGCACGACAGGATGGTCTTGCGCGAAAGATTCTGTGCGAAGAGGTCTTCGATGAAGATGAAACCGCTGAACAGGGCGAGTGTCAGCAGCGCGAAGCCGGCGCCCAGCGCCTGAAACATGGCAGCTTCCAGTGCCTCGACGGAAGGCAGAATCGCGAGCCATCCCAGCGGGCGGCGGCTGCGCAGGCGACGATCGAGCAGGGCGAGCGCAATGGTCATGGCGGCGGCGATGGTGAGCAGCGCGTACGCTGTTGTCGACAGGATGATATGAGCCGCCAACTCCCAGTTGTGTTCTCTGAGCGCGAAGCTGCGCGCACCTTCATCCGTGGTGGCGGCCACGATGCCGGCAACGACCATCAGGATGGCGCCGATGCCCGCAAAGCGCGGTCGCCGCCAGGTCCAGATCAGCGCAATGAGGCCGATCAGCCAGCCGATCAGGGACGCGGTTTCGGCGATGGAAAAGGCCAGTTCAGCCTCAGAGAAAATCGCGGACCAGAGCAGCACTGCATGCGCCGCGACCGACACCGTTCCGAGCGCGAGCCCGGCGACGCGCTGCCCGCGCGCCGCGGTGCTCTCCATCCGGTAGACACCGGATGCCAGCCATGCTGCGCAGGCGAGGTAGCAGGCCAGGACGATGACGGATAGCACAGGGAGCGGGAACTCGTGACAACGAGGAATGGAAGGCTACAGGGAGCGGGCGCGGGAGGCTAGGCGGCGGGCGCGGTCAGAGCGCGCACCAGCGCGGCCAATCTTCAATCTTCCCGCCGCAGCCTGTAGCCTCTGCAGCCTTTCCGGACATCCCATCCCGCTTCCATGTTCGACAAGCTCACCGAGCGCCTGCAGGGCGTGATCGAGAATCTGCGCGGCCGCGGCCGCCTGACCGAGGAAAACATTGCCGACACGTTGCGCCAGGTACGCATGGCGCTGCTCGAGGCGGATGTTGCCCTGCCGGTCGTCAAGAGTTTCATCGATTCCATCCGCGCCAAGGTCGTTGGCCTGGAGATCGACAAGAGCCTCACGCCCGGTCAGTCGCTCATCAAACTCATTCATGATGAGTTGATCGCATTGATGGGCGCGGGGGTACGTCCCATCAATCTGCGCGCCCAACCTCCCGTCGTGATTCTGCTGGCGGGTCTGCAGGGTGCCGGCAAGACCACCTCCGCGGGCAAGCTCGCCAAGTGGCTCAAGGAGAATGAGAGGAAGAAGGTGCTGCTTGCGAGTACGGACGTCTATCGTCCCGCCGCCATCCTGCAGCTGGAACGGCTCGCGGCCCAGCTCGATGTGGCCTTCCATCCGTCAGATCCGAAAAAGCCCGCACTGACACTGGCAAAGGAGGCGCTCGAAGAGGCGCGACGCTCCTTGTTCGATGTGCTGATCGTCGATACCGCCGGTCGGCTGCACGTCGATGAAGAGATGATGTCCGAGATCCGCGAGATCAGCGCGGCGGTGAATCCCACCGAAACGCTGTTCGTCGTCGACAGCATGGCCGGCCAGGACGCCGTCAATGCGGCCCGGGCATTCGGCAATGCGTTGTCCCTGACCGGAGTGGTGCTGACCAAGACCGACGGCGATGCCCGCGGCGGCGCGGCGTTGTCGGTCCGGCATATCACCGGTCAGCCCATCCTTTTCATGGGCACGGGCGAGAAAACGGATGCGCTGGAAGTTTTCCAGGCTGAGCGAGTGGCCTCCCGGATTCTGGGAATGGGCGATGTGCTGGCATTGGTCGAAAAGGTGCAGCAGACCGTCGATCGCGAGCAGGCAGAAAAGCTCGCTCGCAAGATCAAGAAGGGCAAGGATTTCGACCTGGAAGACCTGCACGATCAGCTGCTTCAGGTCGAGCGCATGGGCGGCCTCAACGCCCTCATGGACAAGCTCCCCTCGCAACTGACCGCCCGGGCGGGCGCACTGCCTCAGGGAGGCAATGAAAAGGAGATCAAGCGCCAGGTGGCCATCATTCGCTCCATGACGCCGGGCGAACGGCGGTTTCCGAAGAATATCGACGCGTCCCGCAAGCGTCGGATCGCGGCCGGTTCCGGCGTTCACGTCTCGGAAATCAACAAGCTGCTGAAAAATTACCTTCAAATGCAGAAGGTTATGAAGCAGATGTCGAAGGGTGGCGGGCTGGCAAAGATGATGCGGATGTTCGGGGGGCGGTTGCCCGGCATGTGACCGGAGGTCAGCAGGCCAGATCCTCCACCGGCTGGCGGGCCCAAAGACCGCAGGCGCGGTCGGATATCTGCTGATTCTGGTCGCCGGACCCGCGGACTTGTTTGCCAGTAAGCCTCTGATTCAGTACCATTCGCGCCCTTTTCCGGGGCTCACGCCCTTATCCCAGCGAATTTCGAGGCTCTGAACAGATGGTTACGATCCGGCTCACCCGCCGCGGCGCTAAAAAGCAGCCCTTCTATCACATCATGGTGACTGACAGCCGCAAGCGTCAGGGCGGTCCGGCACTGGAGCAGGTGGGTTATTTCAATCCCATTGCGAAGGGCAAGCAGCAGCGCCTCCATCTCGATCTGGGCCGCGTCGATTACTGGCTCGATAAGGGTGCCAAGCCGTCCGAGCGTGTGGCTGAACTGGTATCGAAGCAGCGCAAGCAGGCCGCTGCAGCTTGATGATTCACGGCCGTCCCGATCGGGCGGTCGATTCGTGAGTGCCGCATCTTCCGTGACAGCTCCGGTTTCAGCCTCGGACCGGATCGTGATTCTGGGCAGGATTGCGGGCACTTTCGGCGTCAGGGGCTGGGTCAAGATCAAGTCCTACACCGACCCGGTAGACAACATCCTTGCCTACGAACAGTGGCAGATGGGTCGCGAGGGCAAGTGGACGCCCGTAGGGATTGAGGATGCGAGAGTCACCGACAAGGGTGTGCTCGCAAAGCTCGAAGGAGTGGAATCGCCGGAAGAGGCGCGGCTGAAAGTCGGCCTCGAACTCGGTGTGTGGCGCAGCGAACTGCCGCCGCCCGGACCTGGCGAGTACTACCTCAGCGATCTGGAAGGCCTCGACGCTTTCTCGCCATCGGGCGAATCGCTGGGAAGAGTGGATCACTTTCGCACCACGCCGGGCGGCACGGTGGTCGTGATCCGGGGCGAACGGGAACACTGGGTTCCGTTCGTGAAGGACAGAATCGTGGAGGTCGACCTCGGCGCGAAACGCATCGTGTTCGACTGGGCGACGGACTGGTGAGATGTCCTCAACTGTGACTCTCTTCGGGATCCCGGCAGGGAAACCGGTTGAGGCAGTTGCTGGAGCGGAGGGGGAATGCGCATCGAAGTGGTGACGCTGTTCCCGGAGTTCATCGCCAGCGCAGTTCGCGTCGGTGTGCTGGGACGGGCACTCGAACGCGGGCAGGTGGATGTGAACGCCACCACGCCGCGCGAGTTCGCCGCGGACGTGCACAAGACGGTCGATGACCGCCCTTACGGTGGCGGTCCCGGCATGGTGATGAAGATCGAGCCGGCGCGCAGCGCGTTGCGGGCGGCGAAGGCGAGATTGCCGGCGGGCAGTCGCAGCATCTATCTCGCCGCGGACGGCGCGACGCTGACGCAGGCCCGGGCCCGTGAGCTGTCGCAGCTGCCGGGCCTGTTGTTGCTGGCGGGGCGATACGAAGGCGTGGACGAACGCCTGCTGGCGACGGAGATCGACGAAAGCATCTCCATCGGCGACTACGTGCTGTCCGGTGGTGAATTGCCGGCGCTGGTACTGATCGACGCCATCGTGAGGTTGCTGCCGGGCGTGCTTGGCGATGAGGAATCCGCCCAACAGGATTCATATGTCGCCGGACTGCTCGACTGGCCACACTACACGCGGCCGGAAGTGTTCGAAGAGCGTGCGGTGCCGCCGGTGTTGTTGAGCGGCAATCATGCAGCGATCCAGCGCTGGCGAACCCAGCAGGCGCTGGGTCGGACCTGGCAACGCCGGCCCGATCTGCTGGCGAAGCTGGAATTGACGAAGGAGCAGCGACGGCTGCTGGATGAGTTCATCGCGGAGCGCGCAGTGCGCGATTCGCAGCAGAGCTGAATTACTGAACTGACTGACTGGTGCAATCATGAGCAACATCATCGAAACGCTCGAGCGCGAAGCGACTGACAAGAAGATTCCGGATTTCTCGCCCGGCGACACGGTCGTGGTGGAAGTGAAGGTGAAGGAAGGCGATCGCGAGCGCGTGCAGGCTTACGAAGGCGTCGTGATTGCGCGTCGCAATCGCGGCCTGAACTCGTCCTTCACGGTGCGCAAGATTTCCCACGGTGAAGGTGTCGAACGCGTCTTCCAGGCGTACAGCCCGGCGATCGGCTCCATCAGCGTCAAGCGTCGCGGCAACGTCCGTCGCGCCAAGCTGTACTACCTGCGCGATCTGACCGGCAAGGCGGCACGCATCGAAGAGAAGGTCTGACCAGACCCGGATCTTCGCAACGCTCCATGCAAGGGCGCGACGGTGGAAATCGCCGTCGCGCCCTTTTTGTTGCCGGCATTTTCATGTGGTGATTGCCGCGATGGCGACGGCCGGTGCGCGCCGCGTACACTGGCCAGGCATTTCCCCGGAGTTTCGATGAACCGACGTCATTGGATTGCACAAGGGGTGGGCTGGCTGCTGAGCCTCGTCCTGTGCAGTCAGGCCGGTGCGAGCGGGGCCACCGACAAGGTGATTGCCAACGTACGCATGCCCGCCGGATTCACGCTCGAGGTGTATGCCGACAACGTGCCCTTTGCCCGTTCGATGGCGCAGGGATCCAAAGGCACGCTGTTCGTCGGTACTCGCAAGGGGGCGGTGTACGCTGTCAGCGGCCAGCCGGGCAGCGGCACTGCACCGACCGTACGCAGAATCGCCGACCGGCTGAACATGCCCAACGGCGTAGCCTTTCGCGACGGCGCGCTCTACGTGGCCGAAGTCAGTCGCATCCTGCGCTATGACGGCATCGAAAACTCGCTCGACAAGCCACCGGCGCCGAAGGTCGTGCGCGATGACTTTCCCAGGGACGGTCATCACGGTTGGCGCTACATTGCGTTCGGTCCCGACGGCAAGCTCTATGTGCCGATCGGTGCACCCTGCAATGTCTGCAATGAGCCGGGTTACGCCGTCATCACGCGCATGAATCCGGATGGCTCCGATCGCGAAGTATTCGCCCGCGGCATCCGCAATACCGTGGGATTCACATGGCACCCGGTTACGCAGGAGCTCTGGTTCACTGACAACGGGCGCGACTATCTGGGCGATGACTCGCCACCCTGCGAATTGAATCGCGCGCCGCGGCCGGGCATGGACTTCGGCTTCCCTTACTGTCACGGCCGCGATATCAGGGATCCCGAATTCGGCAAGCTGGGTGACTGCGACCGGATGACACCGCCCGTGCAATCGCTCGGCGCACATGTCGCGCCGCTCGGCGTCAGGTTTTATACCGGCAGCGCCTTTCCGCAGCAGTATCGCGACCGCATCTTCATCGCGGAGCATGGGTCGTGGAATCGCAGCGAGAAGAACGGCTATCGCATTACGACGGTGAAACTGGACGGCGAACGGGCCGCCAGCTATGAACCGTTCGCGACAGGTTTCCATCGCGGCAATGAAGTGTTCGGCCGGCCGGTCGATCTGCTGGTGCTCGATGACGGATCCATGCTCATTTCCGATGATCAGGCGGGCGCAATCTATCGCCTGCGTTACGCCGTAAAGGACTGACGTTCATCCATGAAGACCATTGCCTCGGTGTTCCGTGTTCTGTGGCGCGTGCTGGACGGCATGCGCAAGGTGATGCACTTCATCGTGCTGCTGATTCTCTTTATCGGTGTCATGGCGCTGGTGTCGCCGAAGATTCCGATCGTGCCGCAGTCCGCCGCGCTCGTGATAGCGCCGCAGGGTGCGCTGGTCGAGCAACTCTCCGGGGATCCGGTGGAGCGCGCCATTGCTGAAGCGTACGGAACGGGCCGAGCCGAAACGCTGGTGCGCGATCTGATCGACGCCATCGAAGCTGCCAGGAAGGACAATCGCATCAAGGTGCTTGTGCTGGATCTGGGATCGATGTCCGGCGGCGGCATTGCCAAGCTCGAGGAACTCGCGAACGCGATCCGCGATTTCCGCGCGAGCGGCAAACGAGTGGTGGCGATGGGCGAGGGCTACGACCAGTCGCAATATTATCTGGCAGCCAACGCCGACGATCTGTTCCTCGATCCGGAAGGCTTCGTGTTCATCGAAGGCTACGGTTACTACCGCACCTTCCTCAAGGGAGTGATCGACAAGCTCGCCGTCGACGTGAACATCTTCCGCGCGGGCAAATTCAAGTCGTTCACCGATCAGTACAGTCGCAGCGACATGGCCGACAGCGAAAAGGAAGCCAGCATGGCGTGGCTGACGGCACTGTGGTCGCAGTATCAGACCAATGTGACGCAGGCGCGTGGGATCGATGCAGGTGCCATCGAAGCCTACGTGAAGGAAATGGCGCCGGCTGCACGCGCGGCCAGTGGCGATCTGGCGCAGGTCGCGCTGGAACGTGGGCTGGTCACCGAGCTGAAATCGCGGCATGAAGCCGTGGAATATCTCAAGACGCTGGTTGGCGAAGACAAGGCTGATCACGGTTACCAGGGCATCTCGTACGCGGACTATCTGCGGTCGGTGCGCGCTGCACGTGCACTGGAGATCGAAGGGGATCATCTGGGCGTGGTCGTGGCGTCCGGAGAAATTCTGGATGGCGAACAGCCGCCCGGCACCGTCGGATCGGACTCCGCGGTGCGACTGTTGCGGCAGGCGCGTTATGACGATTCGATCAAGGGCGTCGTGCTGCGCATCGACAGTCCCGGAGGCAGCATGCTTGCCTCCGAAATGATTCGTCGTGAGATCGATGCATTGCGCAAGAGTGGCAAGCCAGTCATCGCCTCGATGAGCAGCCTGGCGGCTTCGGGCGGTTACTACATTGCCATGGACGCCGATGAAATCTGGGCGAGCCCTGCGACACTGACAGGTTCAATCGGCGTGTTCACGGTCTTTCCGACTTTCCAGCGCACACTCGAGAAGCTGGGCGTGACCACGGATGGCATCGGCACGACGCCGCTGGCCGGAGCACTCACGCTCGAACGGACACTGAAGGAAGAGCCGCGCGAAATCCTTCAGCTCGCGGTCGAGCATGCCTACAGCTCCTTCGTGGGGCATGTGGCCACGGCGCGCGAGAAATCGTTCGGGGAGATCGATGAGATTGCACAGGGCCGCGTCTGGGCCGGTGTCGATGCGCAGCGAATCGGCCTGGTGGACCACCTGGGATCGTACAAAGAGGCGCTGGACGCCGCAGCAGCACGCGCGGGGCTGCCCAAGGACTACAAGGTCGAATACATCGAGCCGCCGCTTGGCTGGCGCCAGGCACTCGCGCGCGACGCGCAGGTTCTCGCGGCGCGCTTCACGGCAGCGCTGGTACCGAAGGATCAGCTGCTGATGTCGGCGCGCAAGTTGTTCTCACCCGTCGAAACCGAGCTGGCACGGCTGGCGCGCTTCAGCGATCCGACGCAGGTCTATTACTACTGCCCGTGCTCGGTCAACTGAGAGGACGACGGCACGCAACTGCCATGCGCCCTTTGCGTCTTTGAGCGGCTATTTCGCCTTCTGCCAGTCCATGACGATCTTGCCGGACTGACCCTGGCCCATGATCTCGAAGGCACGCTGATATTCGGTATAGGGTAATCGGTGCGTGATGATCGGACGGATGTTCAGCCCGCTTTGCAGGATGGCGGCCATCTTGTACCAGGTCTCGAACATCTGGCGGCCGTAAATGCCCTTCAGCGTGAGGCCCTTCAGAATGACCTCATTCCAGTCGATGGCCACTTCATTCGGGGGCAGACCGAGCAGTGCCACGCTGCCGCCGTGGTGCATGGTGCGCAGCAGGTCGCGGAGCGCAGCGGCATTGCCTGACATTTCCAGCCCCACGTCGAAGCCTTCCTGCATTCCGAGCTGCTTCATGGCGTCATCGAGGGAATCGCGGGTCACGTTGAGTGCCAGCGTCGCACCCATCTTGCGGGCAAGCTCAAGTCGATAGTCGTTCACGTCCGTGATGACGACATGGCGTGCGCCCACAAAGCGCACGATTGCGGCGGCCATGATGCCGATCGGACCTGCACCCGTAATCAGCACATCTTCTCCTACCACATCGAAGGCGAGAGCGGTGTGAACGGCATTGCCGAGCGGATCGAGGATGGCCGCGATTTCATCGTCGATGGCATCCGGCAGCTTGAATGCATTGAGCGCAGGGATCACCAGATACTCGGCGAAGCAGCCCGGGCGATTCACGCCGACGCCGACTGTGTTGCGACACAGATGTCGTCGACCGGCGCGGCAGTTGCGGCAATGCCCGCAGGTAACGTGACCTTCTCCCGATACCCGATCACCGGGTTTGAATCCCTGCACCTCGCTGCCGACCTCGACGATCTCGCCGCAGTATTCATGGCCTACGGCCATCGGTACGGGGATGGTGCGCTGTGCCCAGCCGTCCCAGTTGTAGATGTGCATGTCGGTGCCGCAGATGGCTGTGCGCCTGACCCGGATCAACACATCGTTGTGACCCACGGTGGGAGGCGGAATGTCCTGCAGCTCGATACCGGGCGCGGCGTGTGCTTTGACTAAGGCGTGCATGTGATTCGGTCAGGTGACGTGAGTGACGCGGGTCACGGGAGTGACACGAGCAAGAGCTTAGGTCTGAAACTCTGTATTCAATAGAGGGCACACGCAGTGATCGTGGCTTTCATTCCGCCATTCGTCACTCTGCTCACGGACTAAACCACCCCTAATTCCCGCCCCACCGCGGTGAACGCCATGATCGCCTTGTCCAGATGTTCCCTTGTATGCGCTGCGGACATCTGAGTCCGGATTCTCGCCTTGCCGTGCGGCACGACAGGGAAGGAAAAGCCGATGACATAGACGCCATGCGCCAGCAGACGTTGGGCGAAATCGGAAGCGAGCCTGGCGTCGCCGAGCATGACCGGGATGATCGGATGTTCGCCCGGGACGAGGGTGAATCCCGCGGCGGTCATCTTCTCGCGGAAATACTGCGCGTTGTCATGCAGCCGGTGCCGAGGTTCGCCATCCGCCTCGAGCAGATCCAGTACGCGCAGGCTGGCTGCGGCAATGAACGGCGGAATGCTGTTGGAGAAGAGATAGGGCCGCGACCGCTGACGCAGCCATGCAACGATCTCGCCGCGGCCGGATGTGTAACCGCCGCTCGCACCGCCGAGCGCCTTGCCGAGTGTGCCGGTGAGAATGTCGATGCGATCCATGACGCCGCGCAACTCGTGCGTGCCGCGGCCTTTCTCACCGATGAAGCCGGTCGCGTGCGAGTCGTCGACCATGACGAGGGCATCGTATCGGTCGGCCAGATCGCAGATGTCCTTCAGTCGTGCGATGACGCCGTCCATCGAGAATACCCCATCGGTCGCGATCAGTCGGACACGTGCGCCGCTCGCTTCCCTGAGTCGTGTCTCCAGTTGATCGAGATCGTTGTTCGCGTAGCGAAAGCGTTGTGCCTTGCACAGGCGGATGCCATCGATGATGCTCGCGTGGTTCAGCGCGTCGCTGATCACGGCGTCCTGTTCGTCGAGCAGCGTTTCGAACAAACCGCCGTTCGCGTCGAAGCACGATGAATAGAGAATGGTGTCTTCGGTTCCCAGATAGGCGCTGAGGCGGGCCTCGAGATCCTTGTGAACGCTCTGCGTACCGCAGATGAAGCGCACTGACGCCATGCCGTATCCGTAACGATCGAGTGCCAGAGCTGCGGCTTCGCGCACGGCATGATGATTGGCGAGTCCAAGATAGTTGTTGGCGCAGAGGTTGATCAACTCCGTGCCATCCGCAACACGCACTACCGCCTGTTGCGGCGATGTGAGCACGCGCTCGGGCTTGAACAGGCCCTGTGCCTTGAGCTGCTCGGTGTCGTTTGCGAGTCGCTGCAGGAATTCTCGTTTCACCGTATCACCTGAAATCATGCGGACATCGCAGAGAGTACACGCGGTGAAGGCGTGAGGCATGAGGCGAGGCAGAATCGGCAGATTCCCTATGGCTTAGCTCGAGCCTCAGACCTCTTTATTATTCTCCAGATACTGCCTGAGCGTCTGGCGTTCGGCGGGCGTGGTATGCAATCCCAGTTTGCTTCGCCGCCAGAGAATGTCGTCGGCGGTCCGCGCCCATTCGTGCGTACGCAGATAATCGACCTCGGCGCGCGTCAGTCCGGCGCCGAAATGTGTACCGAGATCTTCCAGGCTGCGAGCAGCGGCGACGAAATCGCTGATACGTGTGCCGTAGGCGTGGGCAAGTCGACGAGCCATGGGTTCGGGCAGAAATGGCCAGCGACGCTGTACGCCCGCAAGGAACGCTTCAAAGTCGCCGTGCGGCAATTCACCGCCGGGCAATGGCGCGTCGGCTGTCCAGTTCTCGCTGCCATTGCCAATGAACGGTTCCAGCCGATGCAGTGCCATCTCCGCCAGCCGGCGATACGTCGTGATCTTGCCGCCGAACACGGACAGCAAAGGCGGCAGGTGGTCGGTGTCGGCGAATTCCAGCTTGTAGTCGCGCGTTACCCTGGATGCATTCGCGGCATCGTCATCGTGCAGCGGGCGAACGCCGGCATACGTCCACTTCACATCGTCGGCGCTGATCTGGCGCAGAAAGTAGCCGTTCACCGTGTCGCAGAGATAGTCGATCTCTTCGCGGGAGATGGTTACGGATGCCGGGTCGCGTTCGTAGGGGACATCCGTGGTGCCGATGAGCGTGAAATCTCGCTCATAAGGAATCGTGAATACAACGCGTCCGTCCGGATGCTGCAGCAGGAAAGCGTGGTCGCCCTCATACAGCTTCGGCACGATGATATGGCTGCCTTTGACCAGCCGCACCTGGGACGCGTTGTGTGCGGAAGGCACACTCCGCAGCACATCCTCGACCCATGGTCCTGCCGCATTCACCATCGCCCGGGCCGTCACTGTCGATTGTTCGCCGCTGCTCTGATCGATGAGCTGGGCGTGCCAGCGGCCGGCGCTGGCGTTGGCACCGTGAAAGCGCGTGTGCGTACGGATCTGTGCGCCACGGTTCGCCGCGTCCATGGCATTGAGTACGACCAGTCGGCTGTCGTCGACCCAGCAATCGGAATAGACGAAACCATGAAGGATGGTCTCTTTGAGCGTGTGCTGGAACTCGTCGCTGAATCGCGTGGTACGCGATACCGGCAGGCGGTGCTGGCCGCCCATGTGATCGTAAAGAAACAGACCCATACGTATCTGCCAGCGCGGTCGCAGGCCTTCCACGTGCGGCAGCACGAACTGCATGGGTTTGATGATGTGAGGCGCGATCGCGAGCAGCCGTTCGCGCTCCTGCAGCGCCTCGCGCACCAGCCGCAGTTCGAACAGTTCGAGATAGCGCAGACCGCCATGGATGAGTTTGGTGCTGGCGGAGGAAGTGGCCGAGGCCAGATCGGCCTGTTCGACCAGCACCACCTTGAGTCCTCGCCCAGCGGCGTCGCGAGCGATGCCGGCACCATTGATGCCGCCGCCGACGATCAGCAGATCCACGCAGTCATCCGCCATGTCGGAAGCAGTCACGATGGATGAGAATTCCATGAAGCAGCAGTCGCCATGGTAGGAAGCCGTCTGCTGCGCTGCAAGCTGACGCGTCCGGCTATAGTGTCTGTATGAAGATTCACGAGTCCCAATCGGCGCAGGCCGGGCTGCGCATCGACAAGTGGCTGTGGTTTGCGCGTTTCTACAAGAGTCGATCGCAGGCGACTGAGGCGGTGGCGGGCGGGCTGGTGCACGTCAACGATGAACGCGTCAAACCATCCCGCGTGGTGCAGTCCAACGACAGACTGCTGATCACCCGGGAGGAGGTTCGGTTCGAAGTCATCGTGCGGTCGATGCCGGTGCGTCGCGGCCCTGCCAGCGAAGCCCGGCTCCATTATGAGGAAACGGCCCAGAGCATTGCCGCGCGCGAAGCCCGCCGCGAATACGCACGCCTGGCCGCGCCGTCGCCGGATGGTCGACCCGACAAGCACGGACGGCGCGCCCTGCGGGATCTGCGCAGGAAGGAGTAAGCAAACGATCAACACAGAGCACGGCGGTCGCAGACGGGATCGACACGTTCGTGGCTTTGCGTCATGTGCTCGTTGTGGTTATCCCATCGCCTTTCCGGAAAAACCCACCGGCATGCCGCGCCAGCACGGCCTGAATTTCCGCAACGATGGCAAGTGCTATGGTTTCCGGTGTGCGGGCCCCGATGTTCAGTCCGACGGGACCGTGCAGACGTGGTTGCAGGGCGTCGGCTCGGGCACCGATCTCACGCATCAGGCGCGCCCGGCGCGGCGCAGGACCGAGCAGTCCGACGTAGCCGATATCGGATTCCGCCAGCGCCGCTAGATAAGCCTGATCCGAGGTGAGGTGATGACTCATCACCACCGCTGCGTCGTATCGACGCTGGGCCAGCGAGTCGGCCAGCGTATCGGCAGGACTCAACCGGACTGCGCGCGCTCGCGGAAAGCGGTCTGCGACGGCATAGGCCGGCCGATGGTCGAACACGTCGACCTGCCATCCCATCAGCCCGGCGATTTCCACCAGCGGTTGTGCATCCGGACCAGCGCCGAGTACCAGCAGACGCGGCGGCAATTCGACCGGGACGACGAGCACGGTCATATCGTCGACATGGATCGATTGCGGATGCCGCATGGCCGGCGGCAATCGGGCCGCAATCTGTGGTGGCAGACGCTCACCGGTCCATGACGTACCCAGAGGATGGCTTGCGTTGCCCGCAGTCACGATTGCGACGACGGTTTCCACTCCCTGCGCGCGACTGCGTTCCTGGTAGGCGAACGGTTCATAGTTGTCCGCCGGTCCGATCCGCATCAGCAGGATACGCATCGCACCTTCGCAGCCCAGGCCAATACCCCACAGCAGGTCGTCGCTGCTGCGGGTGTCGTACTCCACGATCTCGGGGCTGCCGGCTGCGATGGTCGCGCGGGCGCGTTCGCCCAGGTCGGCTTCCAGACATCCGCCGCTCAGCAAGCCGGCGGCACTGCCGTCGTGGGCAATCAACATCTGGGCGCCGGCCTTGCGATAGGTCGATCCGGCGGTTTCGATGATGGTCGCCAGTGCCAGCGGCTCGCCGCGCTTGCATCGTTCATCAAAGAATTCGCTCAACGAAACCGGTCGGTGATTCATCACGGCATGGCAGTCGCAGCAGGTACGACGGCAATGTAGCAGCAAGCGCCGAATTGTCGCAGTACCCGGGCGGGAACCGACGATAGCCACGTGGCATTCAGGGGGCGTTAAACTTCGGGCATCCAGCATTCAGCCATTGATGGTTACGGAGATTGAACATGCGCAGACTGGTTCCGGCATTGATTCTTGTGGCCTCGTCCATGGCGATTGGCCTGCCGCTGATGTCGCAGGCGGCAGACGCCGAAGTGAAATGTCATATGACGTTCGAGATGTCCGGATGGTCGGCGTTCTACAAGACCTCGAGCGGCACCGGTCAGGTCAGATGCACCAACGGCCAGACCGCCTCGGTCAAGCTCGAAGCCAAGGGCGGCGGACTCACCGTGGGCAAGTCCAGCATCGAGAACGGCCAGGGCGAATTTTCCGGCGTGAAAGGTATCAGCGAGATCTTCGGTTCTTACGTGGCAGCCGAAGCGCATGCAGGCGCGGTGAAGTCGTCCAAGGCGAGTGTCATGACCAAAGGCGAGGTCACGCTGGCGCTGAGCGGTACCGGTCGCGGCTGGGATCTGGGTGTCGCCTTCGGCAAGCTGACCATCTCGCAATGAGGTGGCGATCGTGCCGCATGACGGATGCGGCACGATCAACCGTTCGCAGAAGATTCCGCACAGCGCGATCATTCTGCGCGTCGACGATCGAACTCCCCGGCTGACAAACGACGCGCATACAATTGCGACTCGCGCACACTGACGCTGCGCAGTCGGGGGACGATTGGACAATTCCGCATCGTCGGCGCAGGCGTCCGACGTCAGACTCATCGAGGTACTGCCGCAGCATCGTTTCGATGCAGCCGCGCTGTGGCGCTATCTGGAACGGCATCTGCAGGGATTCTCGACCCCCGCGACGCTGCGGCAGTTTCAGGGCGGTCAATCCAATCCCACGTTCCTGATCGAAACGCCTGCGCAGAAATTCGTCCTGCGCAAGAAACCGCCCGGCAAGTTGCTGCCGTCGGCGCATCTGGTCGAACGCGAATTCCGCATCCTCAGCGCTCTGCCCGCGGAGATTCCTGTGCCGCGTCCGCGATTGCTGTGCGAAGACGTCGATGTCATCGGCACTGCGTTCTATGTGATGGATCACGTGGATGGTCGCGTGCTTGCCAACGTCGCATTGCCGGCACTCGACAAGGCTGATCGCGCCGCTGTCTACGAGGACTTCGTGCGCATCGCAGCGCGCCTGCACGCTGTCGACTATCGCTCCTGCGGCCTTGCGGACTTCGGCAAGCCGGAAGGCTACGTGGCGCGACAACTGGATCGCTGGAGCCGGCAGTACCTCGCTTCCAGGACTGGCGAGAACGCCGACATGGAACGGCTGATGACGTGGCTCGCGAATAACCAGCCGGCCCGCGAGGAAACGGCCATCGCCCATGGCGACTTTCGAATCGGCAACATGATTCTGCATCCGCACGAACCGCGCATCGTCGCCGTGCTCGACTGGGAGCTGGCAACGCTCGGCCATCCGCTCGCGGATCTCGCGTACGCATGCATGTACTACCACCTTCCGGCACGCGCCGATGCGCGCGGCGGACTTGCAGGACTCGACCTTGCGGCGCTGGGTATTCCATCCGAACAGGAGTTCGTCGCGCTGTATCAGCGGCATTCCGGTCGCGCGAGCATTCCCGATCTGCGCTTCTTTCTGGCGTTCTCCTGTTTTCGCATGGCAGCGATTACGCAGGGCGTCTACGCGCGGGCGCTGCAGGGCAATGCCGCTGACCAACGCGCCATCAGTTACGGCGAAGCGGCCCGCATGTTCGCGGGCATCGGGCAACAGGTCGCCCTCGGTCAGCACTCCGATTGGAGACCATCCTGATGACGCAAACCCAGAACCACGACCGGCTCGAACAGTTCCGGCACGACACGCGCGCATGGCTCGAGCAGAACTGTCCGCCGCAGATGCGCGAGCCGGCAGTCACCGAGTCCGATCTGTACTGGGGTGGACGTCGGGCGCAGTTCAGCAGCGAGGCGCAACAACAGTGGTTCGAACGCATGGTGCAGCGTGGCTGGACGGTGCCGCAATGGCCCACCACTTATGGCGGTGGCGGACTGAGCAGTGACGAAGCACGTGTGCTGCGCGAGGAAATGGCGCGTCTGAAGTGTCGCTCGCCGCTGGTCTCTTTCGGCATTTCCATGCTGGGCCCCGCATTGCTGCGATATGGCAGCGAAGCGCAGAAGCTCGAACATCTGCCGAAGATCGCGCGCGGAGAAATTCGCTGGTGTCAGGGTTATTCGGAGCCGGGCGCCGGCTCTGATCTCGCTTCCTTGCGAACCCGTGCGGAACTGGCAGGCGACCACTTCATCGTCAACGGCTCCAAGATCTGGACCAGCTATGGCGACAAGGCCGACTGGATTTTCTGTCTGGTGCGCACCGACTTCGCGGCGAAGAAGCACGACGGGATCAGCTTTCTGCTGTTCGACATGCAAAGCCCCGGTGTGACCACGACGCCGATCCGGCTCATCTCAGGCTATTCACCTTTCACGCAGACGTTCTTCGATAACGTGAAGGTGCCGCGGGCCAATCTCGTCGGCGAGGTCAATCAGGGCTGGACCATCGCCAAGTACCTGCTTACGCACGAGCGCAACATGATCGGTGGCATGGGTACGCAGCGCACGCGTCCGTTGCACGAACTTGCCCGCGAGTCAGTGGGTCTGGCAGACGGGCGTCTGGCGGACGCCGGCCTGCGTACCGACATTGCACGGTACGACATGGACGCGCTTGCCTTTGCACTCACCATGGAGCGTGTCCAGGCGCAGGCAAAGGCCGGCAACGAAACGGGCGCGCTCTCGTCGATGCTCAAGTACTACGGCACCGAGCTGAACAAGCGCCGTGCGGAACTCGCCATGTCCATCGCCGGTACCGACGGACTGAAGTTCGCCGATGGCGAAACTACGCTCGCCGCCACGTGGCTGCGCACGCGAGGCAACTCGATCGAAGGCGGCACGTCCGAAATCCAGCTCAACATCATCGCCCGGCAGGTGTTGAAGCTGCCGTCCTGACCGCGTATGGCATACCGCTTGCGCTCACCCATCATGCTGCGGAGATATTCTCCATGACCGCCTTGCCCGATGAAGACCAGTCGATATTCCGCGACGCCGTGCATCGCTTCCTGGCGGAACGTGCACCGGTTGCATGCCTGCGTCGGCTGCGAGATACGAACGATGCGACGGGCTTTGACCGTGCGCTCTGGAAGGAGATGGCGGAACTGGGATGCGCCGGGGTGCTGATTCCGGACAGCCTTGGCGGTGCGCAATCCGGATTTGTCGGTGCTGGTCTGATCGCGCAGGCCGTCGGCCGTCACCTCAGTGTTACGCCCATGGTGTCGACCGCGATCGCGGCAACGACCGCATTGCTCAGAGGCGGCTCGGCACAGCAACAGCAGCGCTGGTTGCCCGCAATTGCCAGCGGGGAGGCGGTTCTGAGCGTGGCGCTGGATGAACGTTCGCGGCATGCACCGTTGCATGTCGCCACCGTCGCCGTACGGGACGGTGCGGACTATCGTCTCAGCGGCACCAAGCTCAGCGTGCTGGACGGCCACGTCGCCGATGCGCTGATCGTCCCGGCACGCATCGGCGGTGATGCGGACGCGCGCGAGGGCATTGCTGCATTCCTGATCGAGCGGTCACAGCCCGGAGTGAGCATCCAGCGCACGGCCCGCGTGGATAGTCACAACGCTGCAACTGTCACGTTCGACGACGTGCGTGTTCCTGCCGGTGCCATGCTGACGCAAGCTTCGGGCGCAGAGATCATCGATGCGGCCTTGTCGGCAAGCCGCGCGGTGCTGGCGGCGGAGTTGCTCGGGATTGCCGAAGAGGCGTTCGAGCGTACGTTGAACTACCTGCGTGAGCGCGAACAGTTCGGTGTGAAGATCGGTACGTTTCAGGCGCTCCAGCATCGTGCCGCCCATCTGTTCTGCGAGATCGAACTGGTGCGTTCAGCAGTGTTCCGCGCACTGCATGCGCTCGATGCAGAGGAGAAGGACGCCGAGCGCTATGTATTGCTGGCCAAGGCAAAGGCAGGCGAGGTGGCGCGACTGGCCACGAACGAAGCGGTCCAGATGCACGGCGGCATCGGCATGACGGATGAATTCGATATCGGCTTCTTCATGAAACGCGCCCGTGCGGCAGGTGAAACTTTCGGCGATTCGTATTTTTGCGCCGATCGGTATGCAGAATTTTCAGGATACTGACGCATCCCCTTGATGGCGCGATATTTGCTCGCTTCCGGAGGAACTTGTCTTCGCCGCGAGTCGTTCGAAGTCAATTCGTGCCGGAACCCGCGCCGCTGCATGTGATGCGGCACACATCGATTCGCGGCATGAGCCGGTACCGTTATGTGCATGTTTCGAGGACTACTGATTATGACACCAGCGCGCACGCCGCCTCCCGTCGTTCCCGAGGACGAAGCCGATGAGGCGACAGTGAAGATGCCCCGCCTGCCGGAGTCGGATAACGATGACAAGGAATTCGACCCGGAGAGCACGCTGGTGCGAGAAGACTGGGAAAGCACGGTAATCCGCCGTATTGCACCGCATGTGGCTGCCGTGCAGAGCCAGGTCGCGGAAGAACCGGGCGACGAAAACCGCTTCGGCTGGGAAAGCGAAAGTCTGCGCCGCCTGGCGCACGAAGTGCAGAAGACCGTCAGCTGACGGCCCGCGGAATCACCTCGAATGATTCGCCGACGCGCAACGTCGCGTCGGCACCGCGCACCAGAATCATGTTCTGTCCGAACATGACCCCTTTCAATTCACGACTGAACCTGTAGCTGCGCAACGTTCGCAGCGGCTCATCGCCCTGGCGCACGCCAGTCATCTGATCCGTGCCGGGGATCGCGCAGCGTGTGCAGGGTTTCACGATTCGCAGCGTGATGGCATCCGTGCGCAACTCGTGAGTTGCGTCCTCACCATATGCCGGCAGACCTTCCACCACGATGTTGGGACGGAACCGGTTCATGGGCAGCGGCGCTGGCAGACGAGAGTTCAGATCGTCCAGCGATGCCTGCGAGATCAGCAAAAACGGAAAGCCATCCGCGAACTGCGTAGTCGTCTCGATGCCCTGCGTCCACTGGGCATTGGCATAGCGGTTGCGTCGCCGGTCGAAGCGCACGAGCCGATGCGGTTCGCCAAGGTGTGCCTGAAGCCAGTTCGCCGCGTGGTCGCCTGCGTCGAAGGCCGCGCAGCGATCGCGCCAGCAGACAACTTCCATGGGTGCGCCTTCATGGTCGAAGGGGACATCCAGAGTGCCGGCCTGTGGCGAAGTCATTCGCAATCCGGTGGGCGTCAATGCGGTTTCAATGAGCGCCAGTCGCGGCAGTTCGCGCTGAGTGACGAACTGGCCGCCGGGCTTCACGATCATCCATTCGCGATCGTGTTCGATGCCGGTTTCGAGAATGTGTGCCTGCTGCAGAGGAATGCCCCTGCAGGACTTCACCGGGTAGACATTCAGCGCTGTAATGATGGCCATGGGCGAAAGTGTAGCGGGCCGTCGCCAATTCCTCACGAGTGCAGGAGGGCATCGATGGGTATGTGGCGGTTAATTTGCTCGTGCACGGCGCGCAGCGCACATCGCTCATGCATACTTCGGCAAACCAATAACACAAGGTCCGTATGTCCGTGCCCATGACGGGGCCGCTCGGCTCGCGCAGTACCCGGCTGTTCATCGCGCTGGCGGCTTTTCTCGCCGTGAATGCCATCTGTGCCGAGTTCGTCGGCGTGAAGATCTTCGCGCTCGAACCCACGCTTGGCCTCGAGCCCTTCAGCTGGAATCTGTTCGGGCAATCCGGCTCACTGTCATTTACCAGCGGCGTACTGTTGTGGCCGTTCGTCTTTCTGATGACGGACGTCATCAACGAATACTTCGGCCGCCGCGGCGTACAGTTCATTTCCTGGTTGACGGTGGTGCTGATCGTGTATGCCTTTCTCGCGGCATATCTGGCGATCGGGCTGGTGCCTGCGCAGTTCTGGACGGTCGTCAATCGCGGCCAGGGCGTGCCGGACATGCAGGCCGCGTTCAGCAGCATCTTCGGTCAGGGTATGTGGACCATTGCCGGCTCGGTAGTCGCCTTTCTGGTGAGCCAGCTCATCGATGTGGCGATCTTTCACCAGATTCGCGTCCTGACCGGCGAGCGCTGGATCTGGCTGCGCGCCACGGGTTCGACGCTGGTTTCGCAACTCATCGACAGTTTCGTCGTGCTCTACATTGCTTTCGTGCTCGGGCCGCAGAAATGGTCGATACCCCTGTTCATGGCGGTGGCCACCGTGAACTACGCCTACAAGGTGCTGATGGCATTCGCGCTCATTCCGCTGATCTATATGGTGCGGCGTCTGATTCACGCCTATATCGGAGAGGATGCAGCGCATCGCCTGCAGGCCGAGGCACGTTCGATATGAGCAGTCCGCGGATCGTTATCATCGGCGCGGGGGCAGCCGGCATTGCTGCCGGCAATTATCTTCAGCGGGCCGGTATCCGCCCCATCGTGCTCGAAGCGCGTAATCGCGTCGGCGGTCACGCCTGGACCGACGTGTCGCTTGGCGTGCCTGTGGACATGGGTTGTGCCTGGCTGCACTCGGCGACGGATAATCCCTGGACGGCGTACGCCGAGCAGAACGGTTTTGAGATCATGAAGATGCCGCCCGACTGGGGCGCGCGAATAGGGCGCGATGAAGCCACGCCACAGCAGCGCGCCGCATGGGAAGAGGTCTTCGGGCGGAACCTGCGGCTGATCGCAGAGGCGGCGGCAAACGGACAGGACGTCGCTGTGGCGGACGTCATCCCGGATGATGAAGCCCGCGTGCGTTTCGATGCTGTCATGGGCTGGTGGATGGGCGCGAACAGCGCGCGCGTCTCGACACTCGACTTTTCGCGTTATCACGAATCGCCTCACAACTGGTCCGTGCGCGCAGGACTTGGCAATGTCGTAGCGCACGCGGCAGGCGCGCTCGATGTGCGCCTCAACGTACCGGTACGTGCACTCGACATGACCGGTCCGCACGTCCTCGTGACATCGGACGCGGGGACCATCGAGGCCGACGCTGTCATCGTGACGGTACCCACGAGCGTCATGGCTGCCGAGACCATCAGCGTCCGGCCGACGCTGCCCGACGGACTGCTCGACGCTTTCGCAGGACTGCCGCTCGGCGCCAACAACAAGGTGTTTTTCGAAGTCGAATCGGGCGCAATGCCATTTGCGGGCACCACGCACTTTCTGGGCAGCGCGACGACGGTACGCACGGCTACTTACGGTGTGCGACCGGCGGGACAGGATGCTCTTCTTGCATATTTCGGCGGCGATTTCGCGCGGGAGCTCGAAGAGAAGGGCGAGCTCGAAGCCTTCGCGCGCGCCGAACTGGCGCAACTGTTCGGTGCGGATTTCTCCAGACATCTGCGTCGCGCGGTGAGCACCGGCTGGAGCTGCGATCCGTGGTCACTGGGGTCCTATTCCATCGCATCGCCCGGCAAGGCACACCTGCGAGCACAGCTCAGTGAACCCGTGCAGCATCGGGTGTTCTTCACAGGCGAGGCAGCCTCCATCGAACACTTCGGCACCATCCACGGTGCATGGCACGCCGCGGTGAGCGCTGCGCAGCGACTGCTCGACACATTGAACGCAGCGGCGTGAGGTTCCGGCGATGATCGATATGGATCCGCTGACCGTCGTCGTGACGGTGCTGGCTGCGTTGCTGGTGGGGTTGTCCAAAGGCGGGTTGAGTATGCTGGGTGCGGTGGCTGTGCCGCTGATGGCGCTGGTCATGTCACCGGTGAAGGCGGCGGCGCTGCTGTTGCCGATTCTCGTGGTCAGCGACATGGCAGGCCTGTGGTCCTATCGACGCGAATTCGACCGGCGCAATCTGCTCATTCTCATCGGCGCCGGTGTCATTGGAATCGCAATGGGCTGGGCGACGGCGGCGCGGGTATCGGATCGATTGGTCGAGCTCATGGTGGGTGTGATCGGCATCGGCTTCTGCATCAATACCTGGCGTCAGCGCCACGCTGCGCTCGAGCCGCGGCCCGCCGACGTGCCACGCGGTGTGTTCTGGGGCACGGTAATGGGCTTCAGCAGTTTCGTATCGCACTCCGGCGGACCGCCGTACCAGGTCTATGTCCTGCCGCAACAGTTGCCGAAGACCGTATATGCAGGTACCACCACCATCGTGTTCGCCGCCATCAACGCGGTGAAACTGATTCCGTACTGGGCGCTCGGTCAGCTCAACCCCGCCAATCTCGGAACTTCGCTGTGGCTCATGCCCATCGCCATCGGCGGAACGTTCGCCGGCGTGCGGCTGGTGCGCGTGCTGCCGCAGTCTCTGTATTTCGCGATCGTGCAGACGCTGTTGCTGCTGGTCTCGATCAAACTGGTATTCGACGCCGTGCAGGCACACTGATCAGGAGCCTCATTCATGCATCCGCAGATTCGTCCCCATCAGCATTACTCAGGCCGCATCGGCTGGCTGCGGGCCGCCGTGCTGGGGGCCAACGATGGAATCCTGTCCACCTCGGGCCTGCTGGTGGGCGTGGCCGCCGCAGCGGCGTCACGCAACGCGCTGTGGATTGCGGGTATTGCCGGACTGGTGTCCGGTGCAATCTCCATGGCGGCGGGCGAATACGTGTCGGTGAGTTCGCAGGCCGACTCGGAACGGGCCGATCTGGATATCGAGCGGCGCGAGCTGGATGCCAATCCGCATGGCGAGCAAATGGAGCTCGAGGAGATCTATCGCAAGCGAGGGCTCGATCGGGCGCTGGCTCGCCAGGTCGCCGAACAGCTCACCCGGCATGACGCACTCGAAGCACATGCACGCGATGAACTCGGCCTGAGCGAAGTCGCCATGGCGAGACCTCTGCAGGCGGCATTGGCGTCTGCGGCGGCATTCACTGCCGGCGCGGCGATTCCATTGCTCGTCAGCATGTTGTCGCCGCTGCATCTGGTGGTGTGGATCGTGAGCATCACGTCGCTGGTTGCGCTGGCGTCGCTCGGCGCCATTGCTGCGGTGACAGGAGGTGCTCCGGCGTTGCGCGGCTCGGTCCGCGTGGTCTTCTGGGGCGCGCTGGCCATGGCTGTTACCGCCGCGATAGGCAAGCTCTTCGGGACAGCGGTATAGCGCAGTCCGGAAGGCCAGCCATCGCTCGGTGATTCAATCCATCACGGTTCGTTGTCTGCGGCCAGGGATGTAGGCCAGCCCGAGCTGCACACCGATATCCGGTGTGTTGTTGATGTTCTGCAGATTCTCGGTGATGCCGAAAGACAGCAATATGCTGTTGAACCGATGGCGCAATCCCAGCGTCAGCTGATATTTCAGACCGAGCAGTTCGTCCAGATCCGTCTGGTCGTGATCGTACACGCTCCTGCTGATGTAGCCCTGCAGATTGACGTTGGTACGCTTGCCCAGTGTCCGCTCGTAACCGAAGACCACAGTCGGCACCACCTGAGCGTCTTGCGGAACAGGGCCGCTTCCGCCTGCGTAATAAACTGCGGCGACGTCGAGATAGAGCGCGTGATGATCCCAGAAGCGCTGCAGTGAGCCCTGGATGCCAAAGTCGGTCTTGCCCGTGGACAGCAGCGTGCGCTCACCTGCCACCGGCACCTTGACGGCGCCTTCGAGCGAAAATGCCCATTTCTCGAACATGTCGATGCCGGTGTAGCGAAAGCCGAACGTCGGATCGGTGACGCCGCCATCGGTCGGTGCTCCGAAGCTCGCGTACTGCACGGATTTCAGGTCATAGATGAGATTGACCTGGTTTCTGCTTGCGGCGGGGCGGCCGAAAGTACTGAAACCGAAAGTCTTGTGAAAGCCTTCG
>DASTRD010000239.1:0-10140 GCA_035761425.1 Povalibacter sp. | reverse complement strand
AGCCGGACCCACAGGAGCTGCCAAAAAAAGGTGACAGATCTATTTTCGAACTGTCGTTCGACGAAATGAATCTGGAAAATAAATTTTCCCTGGCTCGGTCGCGCTTCACCCACGAACGCGAATGATCGTCTTGCCCGTGCGCCGTTTTGTCGGATTGAACGCTGCGACAGCGTCGGCGAGAGGCGAGATGTTGCCGATGTTCGTGCGCAGTCGTCCGTCCCGAACGCGCTGCACGATCTCGTTCAGCTGCACACGATCTGACTCGACAACGAAGTCGACGGCGAGGCCTTCGCGGGGCCTCGCCTCGGGCGGCCCGACAATCGAGACCAGTGTGCCTCCGGCTCGAATCAGGCCCGCGGAACGCTTGCCGATGTCGCCACCGATGACATCCAGCACCAGATCGACTTTGCCGACGTTTTCGAGAGCATCGTTCTCGAGGTCGACGAATTCATTCGCGCCGAAATCGAGCGCGGCCTGACGATCTGCAGCGCGCCCGCTGCCGATGACGTAAGCGCCGACCTCGCGCGCGAGCTGCGTCATCATCGACCCGACCGCGCCGGCCGCGCCATGCACGAGGACACTCTGCCCCGATCGAAGACGGCCGTGCTCGAAAAGTCCCTGCCACGCAGTCAGGCCCGAGATCGGCAGGCTCGCGCCTACCGTGAAGTCCACGTTCCCCGGCAGCGGCGCCAGGTTGCGCGCCTCGATGGCCGCGTACTCCGCCAGCGTGCCGTCGCGATACCAGTCGGTGAGACCGAACACCCGTTGCCCCACTGACAGCCCCGTCGTGCCGTAGCCGAGCGCAGTGACCACGCCGGCCAGCTCATGGCCGGGAATCGTGGGCGTTCGATCACGACCGAGCCGATCGGTCCACGTGGAAGGCCACGTGAGTTCAGTGGGGACGAATCCCGACGCATGAACCTGCACGACGACGTCGTTGATTGCCGCCTGCGGCTCCGGCCGCTCCACCAGCTTCATGCCGGCCGTTCCCGCAGCCTGGTCTGTCACCACGATCGCTTTCATGGCATTGCCCTCCGTCATCTGTCGGTTTGGCTGCAAGAATATCTCCGCGCCACTGCACGGACGCTTGAACAAGCCTCGCATCACTTGTCTCGCATCGATAACTCTCGGCGACCTGATCCAGACATCCGGACAGCGACCAGAATCGCTTGCCCGGACCTCGCGCCTGCTGACGGCAGAACACGCTGACGGCTTTTTACAAGACCGCCGAGAGTCGGGCAGCTAGTCTCGATCTGAAGCGAGGGACGAACATGCTCAGATTTTCGATGCTGTGGTTGGCGCTGGCGTGCTGGAATGCTGCTCCGGTCATTGCAGACACGGTTCCGCATCGCCTGCCGAGAGCACTGCTCATCACCGGGCTGGGGACCACCGATCCGGGTCACCCGAAGCACATTCTCCGGCATGAGTTCTACAACGATGAGATTGCCAGGGCGCTCGAGGGCATCGTGGATGTCACTGTGACCGAGGACCTGCAATCTCTCAATCCAGCGACGCTGCGCAACCATGACTTGATACTCAACAACTCGTTCCTGCTCGAGCCCTCGCCCGATCAGTTGACAGCCTTCTTCGAGTTCATCGAGCAAGGAGGTTCCTACATTGCACTGCATGCCGGCCTCGAAAGCTTCGTGAACTCGCCGCGTTACGTGCGCATGATGGGTGGGCGACTGGCCGGTCATTCGCCTTTGAGGCCGTTCATCGTGGAGACCTTCGAAGAAGGCTTCGGGACCGAGCGCAGCACGCCGTGGTCGCATCCCATTACCCGCGGCATGCCGGTGTTCGAAACGCAGGACGAACTCTATGTCGTGCAGACCAACACCCAGGAACTGGAGGTGATCGCCCGCGGGGAAAGTCATCCGATCGTGTGGTGGCGACCCTGGTACAACGGCAGCGTGCTCGCTTTCACTCTGGGGCATTCCAGAGCGTCTGTGCAGAACGCCGGCTATCAGGCGCTGCTTCGCAATTGCGTCAGATGGCTGCTGGGTTATCCGATCATCGAACCGCTGCACCGCGTCGTGTTAAGCAACGATGCCGGCGAGGTCGAGGATGTGCTGGACCTGCGCAGGCTTGCAAGCGTTCGTGGCGCTGCACCCATGACGTTCACAGCGCAAAGTCAGCAGCCGGATCTGCTTGCGGCTGAGGTAGACGAAGACCAGCAGCTGGACCTGCGCGTGCAAAGTGGCCGCGCTGGCACAGCGACGATTATCGTGAAAGCCACCGCTGCCAACGGCCGGACAGCTCGCGCGGAGATGGTCGTGAAGACAAGACCGCGAGGGAGTGGCAACCTGGCTGAATACCATCAGGTCACGGCGCAAAGCTCATCGAGTGAGGCGCGCTACTCGACTGCGGATCCGATGCTTGTCATCGATGGCGACCTCACCACGCGATGGTCGAGCAACTACACCGATGACGAATGGATCTGCCTGGATCTGAATGATGAATACCTTCTGGACCGCACGCGGTTCAGATGGGAAGGAGCGTTCGCGGCAGAGTATGAGATTCAGGTCTCCAACGACGCCCGAAGCTGGTCTACGGTCGCCAGGCGCTCCGGTCAGGGCGGCGTGGAAGAAGTTGGCTTTGCGCCAAGCCGCGCACGGTTCATCCGCATGCTGGGCAAGCAGCGCGCAACAGAGTATGGCTATTCGTTGTACGAGTTCGAGGTGTACGGATCTGCGATGAATCAGTGATGCACGGCGGACCGGTTGCAGCGTCCGGCTGAAGCCGGACCCACACGAGCTGCGACTGCTGGAGCAGGATCCGCAAAACCAGACTCACAGAGTCAGGCAGCTGTGACGCCGCCGCTCAGCGTGATGGTCAGGCCGGGCGTGGCAGCGGCGGAAGCTGCGGCGCGGCGAGCCCGCGGAAAGGATCGGACCAGGCATCGAGCGCTTCGAGCTGTGCATTCCATCGGCTGACTTCCGGGAATTCAGACAGCGGCAGCCCGGCGACATCGTTGTAGGGCAGGAAGGCGGCCATTCGGAAATCGGCGTACGAGATCTCATTGCCGAGCAGCCAGGTCCGACCCGCCAGTGCCGCGTCGAGAATTGCCGCCGAGGTGCGGAAGCGACGCGTTCCCTCTGCGACGAGACCGGCATCGATCGGTCCGAGCTTGTAGCGCTGCTTGGTGCCGAGTTCGAAGTGCACCATGTCGCAGGCGTGCATGAAGTTGGCCTTGGCCCAGCTGATCCAGCGGATCATGTCCGGTTCATCGTCGTTTGTGCGCCAGAACTGCGAATGCACGTGGCGCGAGAGACGGCAGGCGATGGCATCTGCCTCCCACAAGCTCCGTCCGTCCTCGACGAGAATCGGCAGCGACAGGTTTGGATTCAGGGGTCGATAGCGCTCCGCCTGCCCCGGCGCGAACGGCGCTGCATGTTCGAACTCGAGCGCGATGTTGAGATGGCGGGCCACTGCCACGGCGAGCCGCGGGTTCGGATTGCGACTGAAAAGCAATTTCATCGGATGTCCTCGTGAAGAATCGTGTTGGTCATTGGCCTGATTCGCGTGCGCGTCGGCCCGCCCGGGCAGGCTCTTTCACCAGAGGAACGAATCATGACGGGCGAACCCGACAATCGGTATCAAAGAGTTTGCCAATCCTTCGCTGGCGCCGATGACGCACTGGTCGCGGCCGAATTCGTCCCTGTACTATGCAATGCAACTTGAACGAGTGGGACACATGCCTGCGGCACCCCGAAAGAAGCGCTCGACCGGCACATCGAAGAAGACAACGGCCAGGCAGCGACGAAGACCCAAGGCGGAACGACGCGCCGAGACCTCGGAGCAGATTCTGGATGCGGCGGAGTACCTGTTCTCCCGGCGTGGACTCTATGGCGTCTCGCTGCGTGACGTCGCCAAGCACGTAGGCGTGCATGAATCGCTGGTGAAGTACTACTTCCAGGACAAGACGCGCCTGTTCGAAACCGTGTTCTCGCGTCGGGCCGACGTCACCATCGGGCGGCGCATGCAGGCGCTGGCCGACTACGAGCGCAAGGCCGGCAACAGACCGACGGTCGAAGGCGCGTTGCGCGCCTTCATCGATACCGACCTGGACCTTTATTACGAAGGCGGCGAAGGCTGGATGAACTACGGCGCTTTCGGCGCACAGCTGAGCAATACACCGGAAGGTGCTGTGCAGATGGATCGACATTTCGATCCAGTGGTGCTGAAGCTCATCGGCATTCTCAAGCGTGCACTGCCGGATCACTCAGAAGAGGACATCTTCTGGGGTTACGACTTTGTCACGGGCGCATTCATGCACATGCTGGGACGCACCGGCCGTATCGATCGACTGTCGGTCGGCCGCTGCCACAGCGATGACTTTCCGGCGATCAAGCGGCGCTTCGCGAAATTCATGGCGGCGGGCTTCAAGGCGCTCAGGAAAGGTCGCGCTTAGCCCACACCCACTGCCCTGTTTTCACGGGGTCCGGTCCGTCCCTGTTTACCCTCCGCGATCATTCATGCTAGCTTGAATGAAAATCGGTGACGGGCCGCCCGTCACTGACAAATCCGACAGACAGGCGCGGCCGGCTGGCAGTCGCGTCGTCCGACCGAAGACCAAAGACCAGGGGGGAAGCGCGATGGCTGTCACTGAGACCCGCGCGATCCGGATCATCGCGCTGTGTGCGGGTGCGCTGCTGGCGCAGGCGGCACTGGCGGATGCTTCGACGCAGAAGACAGACCCGATCGCCACGGATTACGGTGTCGATGCCAACTGGCTCTGCCGCCCCGGTCGCAACGATGCGTGCGCGTCGGATCTGACGACCACAGTTGTCGCAGCGGACGGTCGCCTGACGCGGGAATCCTTCGTGCCTGCGCAGGATCCACCGATCGACTGCTTCTACGTGTATCCGACGGCGTCCTTCGATCCGTCCGGCAACAGCGATCTCGTGCCGGGTCCTGAAGAAAAATTCGTGGTGCAGGCGCAATTCGCCCGCTTCGCGAAAAAATGCCGCATCTTTGCACCGATGTATCGCCAGGCGACGCTGACGGGACTGCGGGCACGGCTCAACGGCAAATCCGCTGCGCAACCCGATCGTGAACTCGCCTACGGCGATGTGCTGGGTGCCTGGCAGCATTACCTCGCGCATGACAATCACGGACGCGGCGTGGTGTTGATCGGTCACAGTCAGGGCGGACTCGTCCTGGTGCGCCTGGTCAGCGAAGAGATCGACGGCAAGGCTGTGCAGGCGAAGCTGGTGTCGGCCATTCTGCTCGGCGTCAACGTGCTGGTGCCGAACGGCGCCGATGTCGGCGGCACGTTCCAGCACATTCCAGCCTGCCGCAGCGCCACTCAGACCGGCTGCGTGATCTCCTACGTCACCTTCCGGCACGGTGCGCCGCCGTCAGCCAAAGGTTATTTCGGCCATGCCATATCGCCGCTGACACTGAAACCCGTCGCCGATTCGCATGATCTGTGCACCAATCCCGCCGATCTCACCGGTGGGCCAGCGCCTGTGCACAGTTATTTTCCGACCGTTGCCGAACAATGGACGCCGCACGAATTTCCGTGGACGACCACGGGCGCGAAGATCGATACACCATTCGTGTCCACACCCGGCCTCGCCACCGCGCAATGTGTCTCCGATGGCACAGCCACTTACCTCGCCATCAGCATCAATGCACACAAGGACGACATCCGCACGCACGACGTGCCGGGCGATCTGGTGCTCAATGGCCAGAGCCATTCCGACTGGGGTCTGCATCGCATCGACGTCGCCATCGCACAGGGCAATCTGATCGACATCGTCGGTCGGCAGGGCCGGGCGTATGCCGCGCAACGGCGGTAACAGAAGGTGAGCGCGCGTTCAGCAGTCGTCCCCGCCTCCGGCGCTTCCATCGTCAAGGTCGCTGCGGGCGCATCGGCCGCTGCTGCGATCGAGTGGTATGACTTCTTCATCTACGGCACGGCAGCCGCGCTGGTCTTTCCGCAGCTGTTCTTTCCACCGGAGCTGCCGCCGTTCGTGGCGCAGATCGCGGCGTTCAGCACATTTGCGGTCGGCTTCATTGCGCGGCCGATCGGCGGCGTGCTGTTCGGACACATCGGCGATCTGCTCGGACGCAAGCGCGCGCTCGCGACGGCGCTGCTCATCATGGGCGTGGCGACCACGTGCATCGGTCTGCTGCCCTCCTATCACCAGATCGGGCTGGCCGCACCGCTTGCGCTGGTAGTGTTGCGATTCGCGCAGGGACTTGCCGTGGGTGGTCAGTGGGGTGGCGCTGCGCTCATGGCCATCGAAAGCGCACCGCATGATCGACGCGGCTTCTATGGCAGCTTCGTACAGATCGGCGTACCCATCGGACTGGTGCTGGCCAACGTCGTGTTCCTCGGCGTCAGCGAAGCCGTCTCGCCCGGACAATTTCAGGCATGGGGCTGGCGAATCCCGTTTCTGCTCAGCATTGCGCTGATCCTGATCGGGGTCTACGTGCAGTACCGGCTGGAAGAGCCGGAAGAGTTCGAGAAAGTAGTCAGCAAGGGCGATGCAGCCAGCAGACCCGGCAGACTGCCGCTCACCAGGGTACTGACAGAGCATCTGTCGGATGTGCTGCTGGCAGGCGGCGCCTTCATCGCGAACAACACCTGCTTCTATGTCGCGATCACCTGGATCGTTGCGTACGGTGCCGGGACGCTGGGAATTTCCAGAGAGATCATGCTGAGTGCCGTGATCATGGCCAGCGTGCTCATGATTCCCGTACTCATCCTGTGCGGCGCCTTTTCCGACCGGTTCGGTCGACGCGGCATTTTCATGCTCGGTGCAATACTGGCGGGAATCGGAGTATTTGCGATGTTCCCGCTGGTGGAAACCGGCTCGCTGCTGCTCATCACGGTGGCAATCACCGTCGAGATGGGTTTCATCAGCATGATGTACGGACCGCAGGCCGCACTGTTCGCCGAACTGTTTCCCGTGGACGTGCGCTACTCGGGCGCATCGCTCGGCTATCAGATCGGCTCGGTGTTCGGCGGCGGCTTCGCGCCCATCATCGCGACGGCACTGTTCGCAAAATTCCAGTCGACGCTGTCCATCGCGCTGTACCTGTGCAGCATGTGCGTCATCTCGTTTCTCAGCGTGCTCATCCTTCAGGTACGCGCCAGATCCAATCGGGACACTGCTGCGCCGGGCGGCGCATGACAACGCTTTCGCGCCGAAGACTGCTGCTCGGCCTGGGCGCCGCAGGCCTGGTGCCGTTTCGGCTCAGCGCGGCCAGTGCATCACCGAGCGAAGTGCTGCTCGATCCGCGCTGGCTCGTGTCGCAGCGCGAAGCCATCGAGTGGCACAAGGTCAAGGACGCGAAAGGGCCAGCGCTCACCGGCAATGCGTCGTGGCTGCATTTCATTTCGTTTCTGGAACGAAAACTCGGCGAGTACGGTTGCGTCGACATCCATCGTTCTGCCTGGACCTTCACGCGCATGCGCAGCAGCACGTGGCCGGACGACTCGAAATGGAGCCTCGCGGTGGCTGGACATCGCGTGCCTTTGTCGAACTTCGGTGCGAATTGCGGACTGACGGATGCTGCGGGCATTACCGCGCCGCTGGTGCTCTGGAATCCGGCTGACAAGCCGGACGTGACGGGCAGGATTGTCGTCTTTCGACCCGAGCCGCGGCCGCAGGTCAGAGCTGCATTCAGTGGCAGCGACTACGAGCGCATGACGCCGTTCGACAGTTTTCCCATCGAAGGCATCGCTGTGCCGCAGGCGCAGGATGGCACGGGCTCCATTTCCGCTGCCGTGTGGGATGAGATGACCAGCACGTCCGCATTCATCCGTGACATCGCCGAGGAGCGTCCCGCAGGCGTTGTCTTCGCCATGAATCTGAATCGCGCCGCCACCGCCGGTCTCTATACGTTTCCGGTACCCGATCACTATGACTTTCCTTCCGTGTACGTCGATTGCCGCAATGGTGATGCACTGATTGCGCAGGCGCGCGCCGGACTGCCGGCAACCATCCGCGTCGAAGGCGAACGCGTGCAGTCGCAGGCCTGGCAGCTCATCGCCTGTCTGCCGGGCAAGGACTACGGCACCGACAAGGATCGGCAGATCCAGTTGCGCACGCACACGGACGGTCCCTCGATCAGTCAGGACGATGGCGCCTTCGGTCTGCTGGGCATCATCAAGTACTTCTCGCATCTTCCGCGCCACGAGCGTGCTCGCACGCTGCTCGTGGAACTCGACTGCCGTCATTTCATGCCGGGAGCGGAGAAGCGCTGGGAACACGAGGATTACTTCAGAAAGAATCCGCATGCGCGCGACAAGGTGGCGGCACTGATTGCGATGGAACATCTCGGCCAGATCGAGTACGTCGCCGTTGACGATGACATCAGGCCGAGCGGCCGCTCGCTGCCGACCTGGATCTATTCCAGCGGCCATCAGGAAATGATCGACGCCGCATACCGCGCCGCCGTCGACAACAACGTGCGCTCGGCCGTGATCAGATCGCCGGGACGACCGGGAGTGCACGGGGATTCGCAGGGGCCGTGGTATGGAATGTCGCGGCAAGGCTCGCTGCTCGGTCTGCCGACCTACGGCGTGCAGGGCGACCTCGGCGCCTACTGGGCCTTCTCGGGACGCATGAATCGATTCGACGCCAGATCGTTCACGCGACAGGTGGCTGCGTTCGTCCAGCTCACCCGCTATCTGATGAATGCGGATCTCGACGCTCTGCGCGTGCCCCGGCCTGACGACGTGACGCCGTCGTTTCGCTGAGCCGCAACACTTCGTAGCGACGACGAGGTACCTTGAAACGGTCACCGCAGCGGAGAGGAACATGGGCCCGACACGTCGTTTGTGTTTTGCGGTCGACCTGAAAGACGATCCCGCACTGATCGAACAGTATGTGAAGTGGCATGCGCCAGGCGGACCACCACCGCACGTCATTGAGTCGCTGCGCCGCAGTGGCATTGAAGAACTCGAGATCTATCTGTGCGGCAACCGGCTGTTCATGATCATGGACGTGCTGCCGCAGTTCTCACCCGAAGCCAGGGCGCAGTCCGATGCCGCGGATCCGCAGGTGCAGCAATGGGAAACGCTGATGTGGCAATTCCAGCAGCGCTTGCCTTGGGCGCAGCCTGCGCAGAAATGGGTGCCCGCCGGGCGGATTTTCGCGCTCAGCGAGCAGCCCTGAGCGCGCCGGTCGGAAAGCGGTCGGAATGATGTGAAGTGCGACGCCCGGAGCGGTACGTTGCGAGAAATTCCCCATAGCCGGGCCTTATAGCCGGGAGACGCAGATGGTGTTACCTGCGCGGCGCGATTCTGGCCTACTGTACCGCCATGTCGGAGAACGATTCGAAACCGGTCAGCGAGTACGACCCCACCCTCCCGGAAACCTTCGACAGCGTCCATGCGACCTTCGCCGACCTGCGGGCCCGCTGCCCGGTGGCGCACAGCACTCAATTCGACGGCTTCTGGGCACTCGCGTTGTACGAAGACGTGGTCAACGTGCTGCGCGACCCGGACATGTACATCACGTCCGTACGCAATGTCGTCCCGGGGTCTTCCACGACGGGGCGCCGGCCGCCGTTACATCTGAATCCTCCGGATCACACACCCTATCGACGGGCGATCGAGCGCGCCTTGAGTCCGGTGCGCGTGGCTTCGCTGCAGCCGATCATGCAGCGTATTGCCAGAGAACTGGCGGCTGCGCTGGTCGCACGCGGCGAAGCCGATCTGGTGGAAAACTATTCCGCGATTCTGCCGGTGCGATTGTTCGGCGAATGGCTGGGGCTGTCGGATGAGCAGACGGCATTCCTCGCCAGGACTTCACGCGAATACATTCATGCATGGGAGGCCTTCGACAAGCCGGCGGTGGCCGTGGCTGGCGAAGGTCTTGCGACCCTGGCGCGCGAACTCATCGAACAGCGCCGCGTGCAGCCGCTCGATCCCACGGTGGATCCCACCAGTTCGCTGCTCAGCGAGCGCGACGCCGAGGGCAACCCGCTGCCCGATGTGCTGCTCGCAGGATGCGTGCGACAGGTGCTGGTCGTCGGCCTGGTGGCACCGCCCATCCTGCTTGGCAGCATCGCCGTGCATCTGTCACGCGATCAGGATCTGCAAGAGCGGCTGCGCCGGGATCGCGCGCTGATTCCAGATGCCGTCGAAGAATTCGCGCGGCTGTACACGCCATACCGCGG
>DASTRD010000238.1:0-17483 GCA_035761425.1 Povalibacter sp. | reverse complement strand
GCACCCGTCGGATTGCCGGGCGAGCACAGGTACAGCAGCTGGCAGCGTTGCCACACCGATTCCGGAACTCCATCCAGATCCGGCAGATATTCATTCTGCCTGTCGCTGCCCATGAACCACGGCTCTGCATCCGCCAGGAGCGCTGCGCCCTCGTAGATCTGATAGAACGGATTCGGCAGGACGACTGCGGGCGATCGGGAGCGATCGATCAACGCCTGGGCGATTGCGAACAACGCTTCGCGCGTGCCGTTCACGGGCAGGATCATGGTTTGCGGATCGACTGCGGCGGCGGGGAGTCTGAACCGACGCGTCAGCCAGCCAGCGATGGCCTCACGCAACTGCGGGATGCCGAGCGTGGTGGGGTAGTTGCCCACCGTGTGCAGATTGGTGCGGAGTGCTTCGAGCACAAAGCCGGGTGGCTCATGCCGGGGCTCGCCAATCGACAGCGAAATGTGCGGCAGATGCGGGACCGGGCGCGCGCCCGCCAGCAATGCGCGCAGACGTTCGAATGGATACGGCTGTAGCCGGTTCAGTGAGGGGTTCATGAGGGAAAGCGGATTGCGGACAGCGGATAGCGGACAGCGAAGACGCTGCAGAACTTCGTCCCGAGTTCAGGATGCCTCGCGCGCGTCCAGAAGCGCCGAGCGCCAGATTCGGTCGTACCCGGCGGATCCTCGCATTCCGACCCTGTCCGCTGTCCGCTGTCCGCCACCCGCTTCTTCATTGTTTTCGATCGAGAGATTCCGTCAGGTGCGCAGCCAGTCGTTCGCGCGAAGCGGCGTCCAGGTGACTGCCTTTTTCACCCGTCACGTAGAAGACGTCTTCCGCGCGTTCACCGACTGTCATGATCTTTGAGGTGTGAATTTCCACGCGCTCGTTCATGAAGACCTTCGCGACCTGCGACAACAGGCCGGGGCGGTCTCCGGCAATCAATTCGATGATGGTGCGCTCATTCACCGGGTCGTCCACGAACGTGATCTGCGTGGGCGTGGTGAACATGCGTACCTGGCGAGGCGCACGACGCGTCACGGTCACGGTCACGGTGGAATCGTCGGGCTTCGCGAGTTCGCGCGCCAGCAGTTGTTCGATATCGCGGATGCGTGCCGGATCGGAGATTTCTGCGCCGGTGTCTTCCAGCACGTGGTAGACGTCGAGGCTGAAGCCGTCGGCCGTCGGCGTGATACGCGCGTCGACGATGTTGAGTCCGAGCTGGTCGAGCACGGCCGTGGTGAGCGCGAAGCTGTGCTGGGTCTGCGGCGTATAAGTCGTGATCGCGGTACCGCCGCGGCCCGACTGCTGCTGCACCGATACCAGCGATGAGGCATCGCCCGTTTTGCGATCGCTGAGCAGCCGTGTGTGCCAGGCAATCTCTGCCGGCGCGTGACGCATGAAGTAGTCGTCGGTCAGACGCTGCCAGACCTCATTGATCCGGGCGGGCTGGAACCCGGCGCGGGTGAGCAGTTCGCGCGCCTGGGTCTGCGTCTCCGCCATCAGCTCTTCCTTGTCGATGGGGCTTTCCAGACCGCGCCGCAGTGCCTGCTTGGTGCGCTCGTAGAATTCCGAGAACAGCGAGGCTTTCCAGTTGTTCCACAGTTTCGGATTCGTGCCGCGCACGTCGGACACGGTAAGCACATAGAGATAGTCGAGGTGCACCTGATCGCCGACCAGCCGTGCAAACTCGTTGAGCACCTTGGGATCGCTGATGTCCTTTTTCTGTGCGGTGACGGACAGAATCAGATGATTCTTGACCAGCCATGCGACCAGGCGCGCGTCATAGCGCGACAGCCCCTGCTCCAGACAGAACGCTTCCGCATCCACGGCACCGAGTTCCGAGTGATCGCCGCCGCGACCCTTGGCGATGTCGTGGAAAATGGCGGCCAGATAAGCAAGCTCCTGCTTGGGCAGCGATTGCATGATGCGCGAGAGCGCCGGGAATTCATGGTCGTACTTCGGCATGGCAAGGCGGCGCAGATTGCTCACCACGAAGAGCGTGTGCGCATCGACCGTGTAGGCATGGAAGAGGTCGTACTGCATGCGTCCGACGATGCGGCCGAACGCGGGAATGTAGCGGCCGAGCACGCCATACAGATTCATGCGCCGCAGTTCGTGGGTCACGCCGACCGGCGCGCTGAGGATTTCGAAGAACAGCCGGTGATTGCGCGGATGCTGGCGGAACTCCTCGTCGATCAGCCACAGATGTCGCGTGAGCTGCCGGATGGTCGACGCACGCACGCCGCGGATCTCGGGTCGCTGTTCGATCACGACAAACAGTTCCAGCAGCGCAGACGGGTAGCGGTCGAAGATATCTTCGTTGGTGATCTCCACGTATTCGTTGCGAATCTGAAAACGTGAATTGACCGGCACCGGTGCGGTGTTGGCGTCGGACAGGATGGCTTCACGGAACAGCTGCAGCAGCATTTCGTTGAGCAGGCTCACGTCCATGGCCGTGCGGTAGTAGCGCTGCATGAACTGTTCGACGGCGAGCGTGTAGGTCGCGTCCTCGTAGCCGAACATTTTCGCCAGCCGGATCTGGTGGTCGAACAGCAACCGGTCTTCGCGACGATTCGTCAGCACATGCAAGGCAAAACGGATCTTCCAGAGAAAGGCCTGCGCGGTTTTCAGCTTGCGCAGTTCACTGCGTGTCAGAAAGCCATGATCCACCAGCTCATCGAGCGAATCGGCATTGAAATGGCGCTTGGCCACCCAGCCGATGGTCTGAATGTCGCGCAGGCCGCCGGGGCTCGATTTGACGTTCGGCTCGAGGTTGTACGCGGTGTCGTAATAGCGGTGATGGCGTGCTGCCTGCTCAGCGACCTTGGCTTCGAAAAAGTCCCGCGTCGGCCAGACACGTTCGGGAGCCAGCGCGCGACGCATGGCGTCGAAGAGCGATTCGGGTCCGATCAGCAGGCGTGCTTCGATCATCGTTGTCGCAACGCTGACGTCGGCAGCACTTTCGCGCTGACAGTCGTCGATCGTGCGGACGCTGTGACCCACCTCCAGACCGATGTCCCACATGAAGGTCAGGAAGCGTTCGAGGTTGCTCTGCCAGGGCGAGGACTCGCTCTTGGGCAGCAGCATCATGATGTCGATATCCGAACAGAGATTGAGTTCGCCGCGGCCGTAACCCCCGACGGCGATCAGAGCCACTTCGCGTGCATGTTCCCCGACGTGCAGTTTCCAGGCGGTCTTGAGCAGCGTGTCGACCAGACGGGCGCGGTCGCGAACCAGTCGCTCGACCGGTTCATCGTCGCTGAAGCGCTGTTTGAGGCGATTGTCGCCTTCGCTGAGCGCGCTGCGGAATGCAGCGACATCGGCGCTCGCCGTGCTCATCAGGAACTGCTGCAGCCCGTTCAGATATTCCCACGCCGGATCGCTCGCGCTCTCGGGCAGTTCTTCGATGTCTTCGGGCATGACGACAGGCATGGGCGGCTCGTTATGGCGCTGCTGTTGCGTTGCGGTCCGCCGCGCCGAGCGTCAGGACTTCGTAGCCGGAGTCCGTGACCAGCACGGTGTGCTCCCATTGTGCCGAAAGCGAATGGTCTCGTGTGACTACTGTCCAGCCATCTGCGAGCAGTCGTACGTCACGCTTGCCGGCGTTGATCATCGGCTCGATCGTGAATGTCATGCCCGGCACCAGTTCGATGCCCGGATCGCGCTGGCGGTAGTGCAGGATCTGCGGGTCCTCGTGGAAAATCCGGCCGATGCCGTGACCGCAGTATTCGCGCACGATCGACAGGTGCAGGGGATCGATCATGCTCTGGATGGCTGCACCGATATCGCCGATGTGTGCCCCCGGGCGGACCTGACGGATGCCGGTCCACATGGCTTCCCGCGTGACATCGACCAGCCGCTGGACGGCGGGATTGACCTTGCCGACGACGAACATCCGGCTGGTGTCGCCGTGCCAGCCGTCTTTGATCACCGTGATGTCGATGTTGATGATGTCGCCCTGTTTAAGGCGTTTGTCGCCCGGGATGCCATGGCAGACGACATGGTTCACCGAGGTACAGATCGATTTGGGGAAGCCGCGATAGTTGAGGGGTGCCGGAATCGCCTGCTGCTCGTTGACGATGTAATTATGACAACGCTCGTTCAGCTCCTCGGTCGTCACGCCGGCGACCACGTAGGGGCCGATCATGTCGAGGACGTCGGCGGCCAGACGTCCGGCATGGCGCATGCCTTCCTGTTCGGCGGGGGTCTTGATGGTCACCTGCATGTTGTTGAGCGGACCGTGGATTCGGTGGAGGAAAACCGGCTGAGGGGCAGGGCCCGACAGTCGGCGACACGTTCAGCCGACCGGTTCGCAGCGCAACCCGAAAATGGGCTTCAAGGCGTCAGTTGCGGGGGCGGGACAGCAGCACGAAAGCTGCACGGGTCGGCGCTCCCCCAGGGCCGGTCAGGCAGCAAGTTTCCGGGAAAAAACTTGTTTGGCTGATTGGAGTTTATGGTATAAAGCGCGCGCTTTTTTGGCAACGAACCTGTTTCTTTTCAACCATCTCTCACACTGGCCGTCACGTGCGACGGGGTGCCTGCGAAACCGTCGAACCCTGGTTCGAATCCATCGCAGGTCGTCGTATGGGACCAGTGGAGGCACAACCCCGTAAGGAGTTTGCTCATGACCGGCATGTCCATGCGACAGATGCTGGAAGCGGGTGTCCATTTCGGACATCAGACCCGCTTCTGGAACCCCAAAATGGCTCAGTTCATTTTCGGGGAACGCAATCGAATTCACATCATCAACCTCGAGAAGACGCTGCCGCTGTACAACGAGGCGTCGACGTTCATCAAGCAGGTTGTCGCTGACGGCGGCAAGGTGCTGTTCGTCGGCACCAAGCGTTCGGCACGCGAAGCCATCAAGACCGAGGCCGCCCGTGCAGGCATGCCCTATGTCAGCCATCGCTGGCTCGGCGGCATGCTCACCAACTTCAAGACCGTCCGTCAGTCCATCAAGCGTCTGACCAATCTCGACGAGATGGCTGCCAACGGCACCCTCGAGCAGCACAGCAAGCGCGAGGCGCAGGGTCTGCGTCGTGAGCGCGAAAAGCTCGAGCGCAGCCTCGGTGGCATCAAGGACATGGAGTCCCTGCCGGATGTGCTGTTCGTGATCGACGTGGGTCATGAGCGCATCGCCATTCACGAAGCCCGCAAGCTCGGCATTCCAGTGGTGGCCGTGGTCGATACGAACTGCGCTCCGGACGACGTCGACTACGTGATTCCGGGCAACGATGACGCCATGCGCGCCATCCAGCTTTACGCAGCAGGCATCGCGGACGCCGTGCTCGAAGGCAAGTCTGCTCAGCCCGAAGTGCCCGCGGGCGAAGACGAGTTCGTCGAACTCGATGCCGAAGGCAAGCCGAAGGCGAAAGCGGGCGCTGCCGCTGCGCCACGTCGCGGTGGCAAGACCGCCGCGGTCAAGAAGAAGGCCGCGACGCGCAAGCGAGCCGTCCAGGAAGAGCCGGCCGAAGCATCCGCCGTCAACGACGATGTCGATGCCGATTCCAGTGCTGCAGATGTCATGGCGAGCCGCCGTGCTTCTGCCAAGCGCAAGCCCACCGCTGGCGATACCGCGGAGTAATCAATGGCCGTAACAGCAGAAGCAGTCAAGCAGCTCCGCGAACGTACAGGCGCGGGCATGATGGAGTGCAAGAAGGCACTCACCGAAACCAACGGCGATCTGGATGCAGCCGCGGAACTGATGCGCAAGGCTGGCCTCGCCAAGGCCGACAAGAAGGCCTCGCGCATTGCCGCCGAAGGCGTCATCGTCATCGAGCGTTCGGCGGACGGCAAGCGTGCCGCCATCGTCGAAGTCAATTGCGAAACCGACTTCGTGGCACGCGAGAACGACTTCCGTGCGTTCGCCGCTGAAGTCGCCAAGGTCGCGCTGGCACAGCGCCCTGGATCCGTCGAAGCGTTGCTCGCAGCGAAGGACAGCAACGGCAGCACGCTCGATGAAGTGCGTCGCGCGCTCATCGCCAAGATCGGCGAGAACATCAGTGTGCGTCGTTTCGAGCTCATCGAAGCTTCAGGTGTCCTGGGAGCCTATCTGCATGGTTCGCGTATCGGCGCGCTGGTGGCGTTGAACAAGGGCGACGAAGCAGTGGCGAAGGACATCGCCATGCACGTCGCCGCCATCAATCCACCGCACGTGTCCGCGGCGCAGATTCCGGCCGAACTGGTGGCGAAGGAAACCGAGATCCACACTGAAACCACCAAGGCGGATCCGAAGCTCGCCGGCAAGCCGGAAGCCATTATTGCCAAGGCAGTGGAAGGCAAGATCCGCAAGTGGATGAGCGAGATCACGCTGCTCGGCCAGCCCTTCGTGAAGGATGACAAGCAGAGCGTCGAGCAGTACCTGAAGCAGTCGGGTGCCGAAGTGGCCGCATTCGTGCGCTACGAAGTGGGCGCGGGCATCGAGAAGAAGCAGGAGGACTTTGCCGAGGAGGTCAGGAAGCAGGTGGAAAGCTCGAAGGGATCACCTTCGAAGCCGCACTGACCGGATCAACGGTGATTGTGAGAACCCCGCCTCGGCGGGGTTCTCTATAATACGGATCCCAAATCTGCACCGGCGCGTTGCAGATGCGCCATCGGCCATCGAGCCATCGCGTCTTTCAGGCACAAAGCATGACTGCATCCAGTATTTCATCGACCGCAACGCCATATCCCGCCGGCCAGGGACTGCGCCGCATCCTTCTGAAGCTTTCCGGCGAAGCGCTGATGGGCGATGAGGACTACGGCATCGATCCGAAGATGATCCAGCGCGTGGCGGGCGAGATCCGCGAGGTGATGAGCCTGGGTCTGCAGGTCGCGGTGGTCATCGGGGGTGGGAATATCTTTCGCGGGGCGGGCCTCGCCAACGCGGGCATGGATCGCGTCACGGGGGACCACATGGGAATGCTGGCCACCGTGATGAATTCACTGGCTTTGCAGGACGCGGTCGAGGCGCTGGGAATGCATGCGCGCGTCATGTCCGCGATTCGCATCAACGAGGTCTGCGAGGAATACATCCGGCGTCGCGCCGTCAGGCATCTGGAAAAGGGCCGCGTCACCATTCTCGCCGCGGGTACAGGCAATCCGTTCTTCACCACCGATACGGCAGCCAGTCTGCGGGCCATCGAGATCAATGCGGACCTGCTGCTGAAGGCCACCAAGGTCGACGGCATCTATTCCGACGATCCGAAGAAGAACCCCGCGGCCACCCGCTACCAGCGGCTGACGTTTGACAAGGTGCTCATGGATCGACTCAATGTGATGGATGCGACCGCAATCGTCATGTGCCGGGACAACAACCTGCCGCTGCGAGTGTTCGATCTCACCCGGCCGGGGGAACTGATGCGGATCGTGCGCGGAGAGGATGTCGGTACGCTCGTAACGAATGCATGATCAGCGCATGAAGTGATTCGGGGCGGCGCGTGGCCGGCTGCGAATTCGCATTCATATTGTCCTTTCGGAGAATTCCATGATCGAAGACCTCAAGAAAGACGCCAGCGAACGCATGCAGAAGTGTGTGCTCGCACTGCGCAACGAACTGAAGCGCCTGCGCACCGGACGTGCGCATCCGAGCCTGCTGGAGCACATCCGCGTCGAGTACTACGGCAACGAAGTTCCGCTGAATCAGGCTGCGAATGTGGCTCTTGAGGATGCCCGGACCATCACGGTGACTCCGTGGGAGAAAACGATGGTGCAGGCGATCGAGAAGGCCATCATGAAGTCCGATCTGGGCCTGATGCCAGCAACTGCGGGCACCGTCATCCGCGTGCCGATGCCGCCGCTGACCGAAGAGCGTCGTCGCGATCTGGCCAAGGTCGTGCGCCATGAAGCTGAAAATGCCCGGGTTGCCGTGCGCAACGTGCGTCGCGACGTGATGTCGGACCTGAAAGACCTGGTGAAGGAAAAACTCGTGTCCCAGGACGACGATCGCCGCGCCCAGGACGAGATCCAGAAGCTGACGGACAAATACGTCGGCGAGATCGATCAGGTCCTGACCGAGAAGGAAAAGGAACTGATGCAGGTGTGAGCCTGCGTCGCAATGGTCCAATGGCTTCGACTCCCGCTCGCACCGCCGGATCTGCCACTGCGCTGCCCCGCCACGTCGCCGTGATCATGGACGGCAACGGACGCTGGGCGGCGCGTCGTGCGCTGCCGCGTCCTGCCGGTCACCGTATGGGCGTGAAGGCAGTCAAGCAGACTGTCGAAGGTTGTGCGAAGCGCGGCGTCGAGGTCCTGACTCTCTTTGCCTTCTCCAGCGAAAACTGGAAGCGTCCGCGCGAAGAAGTCTCGATGCTGATGGGTCGTTTCCTCGAGGCGCTCGACAACGAGGTCGACGACCTCCACAAGAACGGCATCCGCCTGCGCTTCATCGGGCGCATGGAGCAGCTGTCGACCGCGCTGCGCGATCGCATGCAGGCAGCAGAAGCGCTGACCGCGCACAACACACGCATGATCCTGGTGATTGCGATCGCCTATGGCGGACGCTGGGACATCGCAACGGCCGCCGCCAGGCTGGCGCAGCAATGTGTGGCCGGTGAACGTCGTCCCGAAGAAATCGACGAAGCCGCATTGAGCGACAACGTTGCGCTTGCGGGCCTTCCGGAACCTGACCTGTTCATCCGGACCGGCGGTGAACAGCGCATCAGCAACTTTCTGCTGTGGAACCTGGCCTACACCGAACTGTATTTCTGCGACACGCTCTGGCCCGACTTCGACGACAGACAGCTCGGCGAGGCACTGGAGTTCTTCGCTACACGTCAGCGCCGTTTCGGGCTCGTGCCCGGACAGGCTGAGACGGGCTGATGCTCAGGCAACGAGTCATCACGGCTCTGCTGCTGGCTCCTTTCGCGCTGCTGGTTATCCTTTGGGTGCCGCACACCGTCACCATGGCGGTGTTCGCGCTGCTGGTGCTGGCGGGTGCCTGGGAATGGGCGGCTTTCCCGGGATTCACCGGCCCGCAGGCACGAGCCGGTTACGTCGTAGCTGTCGGCTCCATCATCGCTGCGTTCTGGCTGACAGGTGCCGGCGACTCACGCCTGGATGTTGTGCTGACAACGAGTGTGGTCTGGTGGCTGGTGGCCCTGCTGTGGATCATGTTTTTGCCGACGCACGTGAATCGGGTGGCAGCGGCGGCGGCAGGCTTGCTGGTGCTCGCGCCGGCGTGGCTTGCGCTGGTCAGGCTGCACAGCATGGCGCCCGCGCTGGTGCTGTTTCTTCTGTTGCTGGTCGTGGCGGCGGATGTGGGTGCGTATTTCGCCGGCAGAAAGTTCGGACGACACAAGCTTGCACCGCGGGTAAGTCCGGGTAAAACCTGGGAAGGTGTTATCGGCGGACTTGTCGCGGCTGCACTCATGGCTGTCGTCGGGGTGCTCTGGTTTCACGTGAGCGCGCGGCCATTCCTGGTCGTCTGTGGCATCACGGTATTGGGCTCCATCGTGGGTGATCTGACTGAAAGCCTGTTCAAGCGCCATGCGGGGCTGAAGGACAGTGGCACCTTGTTGCCCGGTCACGGCGGCGTGCTGGATCGCGTCGACAGCGTCACCGCGGCCGCACCTATTTTCGTCATCGGGCTCGAGCGCATGGGCCTGTTCTCGTGAAACGCTCGTCCCGCATGCGCGTAGCCGTGCTCGGTTCGACGGGCAGCGTTGGGCTGAGCACTCTCGATGTACTCACGCGTCATCCCGATCGATTCGAAGTCTGGGCCCTGACCGCGCACAGCAACGTGCAGCGATTGCGGGAGCAGTGTCTGCGCCACCGACCCACCTTCGCCATCGTGGGCTCGAAGGCGGATGCAGACGCGCTTGAGGCGGAGCTGCACGATCGCGGGCTGGCGACACGAGTGCTGGCTGGCGAGGAAGCGCTGTGCGAAATCGCGTCGCACGAGCAGGTCGATACCGTCATGGCTGCAATTGTCGGTGCGGCAGGGCTGCGTTCGAGTCTCGCGGCGGCACGCGCGGGCAAGCGCATTCTGCTGGCGAACAAGGAATCGCTGGTGATGTCGGGTCCGTTGTTCATGGAGGCGGTGAACTCGGGCGGCGCGACTCTGATTCCCGTCGACAGCGAGCACAACGCAATCTTCCAGTGCATGAGCGGCGAGGGCGGTATTGCCGAGCGACGCAAGGGCGTCAAACGCATATTGCTGACTGCCTCGGGTGGTCCGTTCCTGCGCGCCGCAGATGATGCGTTGCGGATCGTCACGCCGGATCAGGCCTGCGCACACCCGCGCTGGGTCATGGGCCGCAAGATTTCAGTGGATTCAGCCACGCTCATGAACAAGGGTCTGGAGCTGATCGAGGCCTGCCTGTTGTTTGGCCTGCCGCCAGAGCAGGTCGACGTGGTGATTCATCCGCAGAGCATCGTTCATTCGCTGGTCGAATATTGCGATGGATCGATGCTGGCCCAGCTGGGAAATCCCGACATGCGCACGCCCATCGCGCACGCGCTCGGCTGGCCGGAGCGCATTGTCTCCGGTGTAGAATCCCTGGATATTCTGCGCATCGCCCGGCTGGAGTTCGAGGCGCCGGACGTCGAGCGCTTTGCCTGCCTGCGGCTTGCCCGGGAGGCGGCCGAGACGGGCGGCACGGCCCCTGCCGTTCTGAATGCCGCGAATGAAGTTGCCGTCGGTGCATTTCTGGCGGGGCAACTGCCATTCCTTCAGATTCCAAAGGTCATTGAAGTCGTCATGTCGCAACACAGCGCCCGTTCAGCTACATCCATAGAAGATGTAATGACCGCTGACGCGTGGGCACGGCTACAGTCGCGGGCGGCGATCGCCGGGGTCGCCGAGTGCAGCGCGGGGGTGTATGCATGACGTCGGGTGGATGGCTGACCGGGATTCTGACGAACGTGCCCGCGTTCGTCGTGGCAATCGGCATTCTCGTGGCCGTGCACGAATTCGGTCACTTCTGGGTCGCTCGCCGGCTGGGCATCAAGGTCCTGCGCTTCTCGATCGGGTTCGGCAAGGCGTTGTGGCAGCGCAGCGGCAAGGACGGTGTCGAATACGTCATCGCTGCGATTCCGCTCGGCGGTTACGTCAAGCTTCTCGATGAACGTGAAGGCAACGTGGCGGCCAGCGATGCGCACCTGTCCTTCAATCGGCAGCCCGTGTGGAAGCGCATCGCCGTTTTGCTGGCCGGTCCCGCCTTCAATCTCGTTTTTGCGGTGCTCGTCTATTGGGTGTTGTTCACCGCCGGCGTGCCTGCGCTGAAGCCCATCGTGGGCGAGGTCGCCTCCGGGTCGATTGCCGCTGAGGCTGGACTGAAATCCGAGGACACGATTCTTGCGGTTGACGGCAAATCCGTGACGACGCTGGAATCCGCCCTGATCGGTACCCTGAACGATCTGATCGATGACGGTACGATCGACATGCGGGTGCGCGGTATCGACGGCACTGAGCGCAACGTGATCATGCGGACGGGCGAACAGCGCCGTGCGCTGACGCAAGCCGATACCATGCTGCCCGGGCTCGGGTTCGATTTCTGGCGGCCGCGGCTCGAAGCCGTGGTCGGAAGATTCTCCGAAGACAGCGTGGCGCAGCGCGCCGGCATGCAGGTCGGTGACCGGATCGTGAAGTTCGACGGGCAGAGCGTCGCAGACTTCGATCAACTGGTGAAACTCGTGTCGCCGAGTGCAAACAAGCAGGTCACGGTAGAGGTCGATCGCGGCGGGCGACTTCTGGAAATTCCGCTGACAGTGCGCGAAGACACCGACAACGGCAAAGTGGTCGGCCGCCTGGGCGTGGCCCCTTCAGGGAAGGTCATCGAGGGCCCGGGCATCCGGCGCGAAGATATGATGACGGTGGAGGAGTTCGGGCCGCTGAAGGCGCTCGATCAGGCGGCGGCCAGAACCTGGGAAATGTCGGTTTTCACGCTGAAAATCGTCGGCCGGATAGTGACAGGCGATGTGTCCCTGAAGAATATCTCGGGTCCCATTGCGATCGCGGAAACGACGGGTTTCGCGGTGCGCCAGGGGTGGCGGACGTTTCTCAGCACGCTCGGCCTGATCAGCATCAGCCTCGGTGTACTGAATCTGTTGCCCATTCCGATTCTCGACGGCGGTCAGGTGGTGTACCAGCTTGCGGAACTGGTGAAGGGCAAACCGGTCTCAGAACGTGCACAACTGTTCGGTCAGCAGATCGGCATTGCGGTGCTGATCCTGATGATGTCGCTGGCGTTCTATAACGATATTGCACGACACCTGGCTCCGTGATTTTTGAGCATTCCGATTTCATCGTCCGCCGGGCTGCGGCGGCGCCCTCCGGGATGTGCTGTGCGGTTTTTGCAGCGTAAGGCTTCCAACTGATGCGTTTGAGAACAATCATTCATGCCACGCTGGCGATTGCCGCCGGAACCACTGCGGCGCTGTACCCACTGACTGCGCCTGCGCAGTCGCGGGGCAGCGAGACCTTCACGGTGGGGGACATCCGCATCGAGGGTCTGCAGCGCATCTCGGAAGGCACGGTCTACAACTACCTGCCGGTCAACATCGGCGATCAGATGGACCCGCGCCGGGTCGCCGAATCCATGCGCGCGCTGTATGCGACAGGATTTTTCCGTGACGTGGAAATGCGGCGCGATGGCGGCACGCTGGTCGTCGCCGTGGTCGAGCGTCCTTCGATCGAGAGCTTCGAGATCAAGGGCAACAAGGACATCAAGACCGAAGACCTCCAGCGTTCCTTGCGCAACGTAGGTCTGGCGACCGGCAAGACTTTCGATCAGTCGGTGCTGGATGAGGTGAAGCAATACCTCACCGATCAATATTTCTCGCGCGGCAAATACGGCGTGCGCGTGGATGCAAAGGTCGAAGAGGTACCCGGCAACAAGGTCAAGGTGGCGGTCGACATCGTCGAGGGCAAACGCGCGCGCATTCGCCAGGTCAACATCGCCGGCAACACGGCGTTCCCGGACGATGAACTGCGCAAGACGTTCGAACTGAAGACGCCGAACTGGCTGTCCTGGTACAAGCAGGACGATCGCTATTCGCGCGAAGCTCTGTCGGGCGATCTGGAAAAACTGCGCTCGTACTACATGGATCGGGGCTATGCGAACTTTGCCGTGACGTCCACCCAGGTGGCGATCGCGCCGGAGAAGGACGATATCTTCATCACCGTGAACATCCACGAAGGCGATGTCTTCAAGGTGTCGGAAGTGAAGATGGCGGGCGAGATGGTCGTTCCGGAAGAGCAACTGAAGCGTCTGATCCAGATCCAGCCGGGCGATACCTATTCGCGCAAGCTGATCACTGCAACCACTGAATCCATGAAGGCGCGTCTCGGCTTCGACGGTTATGCCTTCGCGACCATCGATGCAGTACCGCAGACGAACAGCGATACCAAGGAAGTCTCGCTGACGTTCGTGGTCGATCCGAAGAATCGTGTTTACGTGCGTCGCGTGAACTTCAACGGTACTACCGGCGTGAACGACGAAGTGTTCCGCCGCGAAATGCGTCAGCTCGAAGGTTCCTATCTGTCCAATCTGGCGGTCGACCGTTCCAAGCAGCGCATCGAGCGTCTGCCCTTCATCGAAAAGGTTGAAGTCGAGAACACGCCGGTCCCCGGTGCCGCCGACCTGGTCGATGTGGATTTCCAGATCAAGGAAGGCCTGCCTGGTCAGTTCGGTGGCGGCATCGGTTACTCGGAATCGCAATCGATCATTCTGAACGGCAGCTTCACGCATTCGAACTTCATGGGTACGGGCAATCGCGTCCAGGCGGAAGTCAATTCTGGCCGTTATGCGAAGAGCTACATGTTCTCGGAGACAGATCCGTACACCACCATCGACGGCGTACGCCGCACGGTGTCCCTGGGCTATCGGGATGTCACGCAGTTCACGTCAGCGACTTCGCAGTTCGATACGACGACCGCCAGTGCCGGCCTGAGCTACGACTATCCGATTTCCGAATACCAGTATGTGAGTTTCGGTCTGTCAGCCCAGCAGGCAGAGCTTGCGACCAGTACGAGCGGCAGCGCCGCCGAGGCCAACGACTGGGTCCAGAACAACGGCAATTCGCGGACGGACATACTGTCCTGCAACTATCCGGTGCCCTGCACGCAGTATCCGAATTTCGCGTTGTTCCGTTCCAAATTCAGGACTTTCGAACTCAACACCGGCTGGAGCTTCGATTCGCGCAACCGCACGATTTTCGCCACCGCGGGTACGCGGCAGCGACTGGGATTGAGTTATACGCTCCCGGGCAGCGAAGTGGAGTTCTGGACGGCCTCGTACGAACTGCTGAAATTCATACCGATCTGGCGCGACTTCAAGTTGATGATCAATGTCGAGGCGGCTTACGGCAAGGCGTTGGGCGATACCACGGCACTGCCGCCGTACAGGCAGTTCTTCGCCGGCGGTCCGGACTCGGTCCGTGGCTTTCGCGAAAGCCGGCTGGGCCCGAAGGACAGTTACGGCCGGCCGTATGGCGGCAACATCAAGACGCTGGCCCAGACCGAGTTGCTGCTGCCGATCCCGGAGAAGTGGCGCAACAGCGCCCGTTTCAGTCTGTTCTTCGACATCGGCAACGTGTTCTCGGACCAGAATATCGACTTCCGGGGGCCGCCGGACCCGGTCACCGGGGTGCAGCAGCCCGTCGACTACAAGTTCAGCTATGATGAGCTCAAGCAGTCGGCTGGCGTTGCGGTCCAGTGGCTGGCGCCGCTGGGCGTATTCCGGTTCAGCTACGCGGTGCCGCTCAATGCGGACAAGCGGGATACTGCAACGCGCTACGGGGATGAGCTGGAAGGATTCCAGTTCTCGATCGGTCAGGCATTCTGACTTTCATCATTATTACTATCGAAGACGAAGGTTCATTCATGGCACGTTCGAGCATTACCAGTCTGGTTCTCGCGAGTCTCATGGTGCTGGCACCGCTGGGTGTCGTGCATGCTGAATTGAAGATCGCCGTGGTCAACGTTCCGAAGTTGCTGGAAGAGGCACCTCAGGCCAAGGCCGCCATGCAGGCGCTCCAGGATGAGTTTGCGCCGCGGCAACGCACCATCGTGGCGGAGCAGAAAGACCTGAAGGCGAAGGACGAGAAACTGCAGCGCGACGGCGCCGTCATGGCCGAGAACGAGCGCCGCAACGCCGAGAAAGACCTGCGCGATGGCCAGCGCGAGCTGCAGCGCAAGCAGAACGAATACGTCGAAGACCTGAACCTGCGCCGCAACGAGGAACTGGGCAAACTGCAACGCTCGCTGCTGCAGGAAGTGCAGACCTATGCACGCAGCTCCGGCTACGATCTGGTCGTCGGCGATGGGGTGCTGTACGTCAATGAATCGATGGACATCACGTCGCAGGTGCTGAACGCCCTGCAGCAGCATTACAAGGCCTCCGGCGGCGCTGCCAAGCCGGCGACCAAGCAATAACGGCCACTTCGTCGGCGGAAGCAGGAACCTAATGACGACGTTCCCCAACGGTGTGACGCTGGGGGAACTCGCTGTCCGTTTCGGTTGCGAACTCAAGGGCGATCCCGACGTGCGCGTGTCGCACGTAGCGACGCTCGAGGGCGCACAGGCGGACGCGATCACCTTTCTGGCCAATCCAAGGTATCGGCGCTTTCTTGCGCAGACCCGCGCGGGTGCCGTCATCGTCGAACCCGGCCTCGCCGAAGCTTGTTCCGGAGCAGCGCTGCTTGCCCCCAATCCGTATGCCACTTACGCGCGGATCGCGGCATTTCTGCATCCGGCGCACGTATCTGCGCCGGGAATTCATCCGAGTGCAGTGGTTGATGATGCGGCGCGGATCGATCCCAGCGCCTCGATAGGGGCGTGCGCTGTCGTCGAAGCGGGCGCGGTAGTCGGTCCGCGGGTCACAATCGGGCCGGGCTGTGTGGTCATGCGCGGTGCCAGACTGGGTGCAGACAGCCGCCTGGTGGCCAATGTCACGCTGTGTCATGGCGTGGTGATCGGCGAGCGCTGCCTTGTTCATCCGGGTGCGGTCATCGGAGCGGACGGCTTCGGACTCGCGCCGGAACGTGGCACATGGCTGAAGGTGCCGCAGGTCGGCTCCGTGACGATCGGCAACGATGTCGAGATTGGCGCCGGCACTACCGTGGATCGTGGTGCCATTGACGACACCGTCATCGGCGATGGCGTGAAGCTCGACAATCAGATTCAGATCGCACACAACGTCCGTATCGGAGCGCACACGGCCATGGCGGCGTGCTCGGGCGTGTCCGGCAGCACGGTCATCGGGGCGCGCTGCATGATCGGCGGAATGGTGGGCATTGCCGGGCATCTGACCATCTGCGACGACGTCGTCATCACGGGCGAATCGTTCGTTTCCGGCAGCATTCGCAAGCCCGGTTATTACTCGGGTGGTCTGCCCATCGACGAAACGACCAGATTCCGCAAGAATGCGGCGCGCTTCACGCGGCTGGATGAACTGGCGCGTGAGGTGAAACGGCTGCGCAGAATCATCGAGAAGGGCGCCGCAGCAGCGGACGGATCGGCGGCAGCGAGCGACGATTCGCAGGACGAGCACTGAACACAGGAAACCATCAGCAATGCCAGAAGCGGGCACCAACGAAGCCGGTGAGCAGATCCTCACCATGGACATCAACGAAGTGCTGCGCCGGTTGCCGCACCGTTACCCATTCCTGCTGGTGGACCGCGTGCAGGAATGCATCGCCGGCAAGAGCATCCGCGCGCTCAAGAATGTGACCTTCAACGAGCATTTTTTTCCGGGGCATTTCCCGCATCGTCCCGTATTTCCCGGCGTGATCATTCTGGAAGCGCTGGCACAGACCGCCGGCATCCTGGCGTTCGTCACGGCTGGCGTTTATCCCGATTCGGAACGGCCGATGTATTTCGTCGGCATCGATAACGCCCGTTTTCGCCGGCCTGTCGAGCCCGGCGATCAGCTGATACTGAAGGCCACGCTCGAGCGTTCGATGCGCGGCATCTGGAAATTCGGCACCGTTGCGGAAGTGGGCGGTGAGGAAGTCACGAGCGCCTCCATGATGGTCGCGCCGGGAACGGGCAAGTAGCTTCGCCGGCCCGGACATGCAGTTGATCACGAATATCGCAAGCGGGCGTCTGCCGCACATGTCGGCATTCTCTTATGCTATGCGCCACATTATGCGTGCCGCGCCTGCCCAGTCATAGATGGCCATTCATCCCACAGCCCTGATCGCTCCCGATGCCGTGATCGCGTCGGACGTGGAGATCGGCGCGTACTCGATCGTGGGTGCGGGCGTGACCATAGGTCCGGAATGCTGGATCGGCCCGCATGTCGTGATCGACGGGCCCACGAGCATCGGCCGCGCCAACAGGATCTTTCAGTTCGCGTCCATCGGCGCCGCACCTCAGGATCTCAAGTACAAGGGTGAACCCACCCGACTCGAAATCGGCGATCGCAATGTGTTTCGCGAGAACACTACGATCAATCGCGGCACCACGAAGGATCAGCTGGTCACCCGGATCGCCAACGACAATCTGTTCATGGCCGGCTCGCACGTCGGCCACGATTGCGTCATCGGCTCGCACTGCGTGTTCGCCAACT
>DASTRD010000237.1:0-12057 GCA_035761425.1 Povalibacter sp. | reverse complement strand
TTTCATGACCGCAAGGGCAGCCAGATCACGGTGCTGATCGTGCCGACGACGCAGCCTGAAAGCATCGAGCAGTATTCGATCCGCGTGGTGGATGCGTGGAAGCTCGGTCGCAAGGACATTGACGATGGTGTGCTGCTGCTGGTCGCCAAGGACGATCGCGCTGTGCGCATTGAAGTCGGTTATGGCCTGGAAGGCGCGCTGCCCGACGTGATTGCGAATCGCATCATCTCGAATGTGATCGTGCCGCATTTCCGGCAAGGCGATTTCGCCGGCGGTATCACCGAGGCTGTCGCGCGCATCATCGCGGTCATCGAGGGCGAGCCCCTGCCGGAACCTGAGCGGCGCACGACCCGGCAGTCGCCTGAAGGGATCGGTTCGATACTGCCGGTGCTGTTGCTGCTGGTCGTGGTTGGCGGCGGGATTCTGCGCCGCATGTTCGGCGCTTTCGGCGGTGCTTCCGCCGTCGCAGGACTTGCGGGTGTCATCACCTGGTTGCTGACCAGCGTAGTGGGCGCGGCGATCGGTGCAGGCGTACTGGCATTTTTTTTCACATTGCTCGGCGGCGGCGGTGGTGGCTTTGGCGGCTTCGGCGGAGGCGGCTGGAGCAGCGGACGTCGTGGCGGTTTCGGCGGCGGATGGGGTGGCGGCGGAGGTGGCTGGAGCGGTGGCGGCGGCGGTTTCGGCGGTGGCGGTGCCTCGGGACGGTGGTAGCAATGAATCTTGCGCGCATCTGTCGTCATCTGTTCGCCACGCGCAGCGCTCTGCGCAGGACCTTCAATCGGCAGGTCCTCGACGCCATCGAGGCGGCAATCCGCGAGACTGAAACCATCCACGGCGGTGAAATCCGTTTTGCCATCGAAAACGAACTCGAGTTCGGCGCCCTGTGGCGGGATGTCACACCGCGGCAACGCGCCATCGACGCGTTTGCGCATCTGGGAGTGTGGGACACCGAAGCCAACAACGGCGTGCTCATTTACGTGCTGTGGGCCGATCGCGATGTCGAAATCGTGGCCGATCGTGCCTTCCCCGGTCGCGTCAGCGACGAGGAGTGGCGTGCGGTGTGTCATCGGATGGAAGCGTTGTTCGCGGCCGGTCAGGCTGGCGACGCCGCAGTGGCAGGTGTTCGCGAGGTGGGCGCGCTCATCGCGCGGCACTTTCCGCAGGCGGATCGCAACGAATTGTCCGATCGTCCCGTCCTGCTCTAGCTGTAGGCCATTGGCGACAGGGTCTCGCAGCGGATTGCGGGTCGCGCAGCCGTGCATGCTCTGGTAATAATGCCCGCATGAACGTTCAACCAACCGCCTTTCGGCTCAGCGGTGCGGCTGCGAAATTCAGTCTGCTGATGGCCGCTGCAATCCTCGCGGGTTGCCAGACCCTCGCTCCCCAGGCTCCACCGGAACCCGTCGCTGAGCCTGAGCCGCCGCCACCGGTCTACGTCCAACCTGTCGCCACGCATCGTTTCGAACTGCAACCGGGCGAAGACGTCGTCGGCGAACTGCAGGTCACCCGCATCGAGGGCGAAGACACGTTCTCGGACATCGCTCGCCGCTTCAACGTGGGCTATGAAGAGATGGTGCGCGCCAACCCCGGCGTCGATCCGTGGGTGCCGGGTGTCGGTCGCGAAATCGTCGTGCCGACGCTGTTTGTCTTGCCGGATGCGCCGCGCGAAGGTCTCGTCATCAATCTGGCGCAGCTGCGTGTGTACTACTTCCCGCCCGCCAAAGAAGGCGAGCCGCAGACCGTCATCACGCATCCCATCGGCATCGGCAAGGTGGGTTGGTCGACGCCCGTCGGCACCACCAAGATCACCGGCAAGGCGAAGAACCCGACCTGGTTCCCGCCTGCTTCGGTACGCAAGGAGCATCGCGAAGCCGGCGATCCGCTTCCCGGCAAGGTGCCGCCCGGACCTGATAATCCGCTGGGTGCTTATCTGATGACACTGGGCTGGCCGAGCTATCTCGTGCACGGCACCAACAAGCCGTATGGCGTCGGCATGCGATCGAGCCACGGTTGCATCCGTTTCTATCCGGAAGACATCGAGCAGTTGTACGGCGACATTCCCGTGGGCACGAAAGTCACGGTGGTCAATCAGCCCTTCGTGTTCGGCTGGCGCGGGGGCTCGCTGTTCGTGCAGGCATTTCCCATCGCCGAAGACGACGAACGCGAACATCCCGCAGGCGCTGATGCACTGCTGAATGCCGCCATCTCCGACGAAATGTGGCGGACAGTCCGGGAACACGATGTCGCGGTCGACCTGGCGCTGGTGAACGATATCGCGACGGACTCGCGCGGCATTGCCGTGCCCGTGTCGCATCCCGTGCAGCGTGCGGAAACACCCCCTCCCAGGTCACGCCGGAAGAACCAGCCGGCACCGCCCGCGGCACCGGCATTCTCGATGGATCGCTACCTCGCGTCCGCGCGCCACGTCGAGAACAAGTTGCCCGAAGGCTCCAACTGGAACGGCAAGGATGAGCTGCTGGTCTCGAGCGAAGAGTTCGAAGCCACACGCAACGGCATCATCCTGCCGAACGAGTCGCAGCCGAAGAAGACAGCCAAACCGGCGAAAAAAACTGCGGCCAAGGCACCCGCGGCGAAGGCTCAACCCAGGCGCACAACGCCGGCGGTCACGGATGAGAAACTCGAAGTGGAGAGGCCCGCGTCCTCAACGACGCCGGCCGCCGGTGCAAGCCAGACTCCCAGGGGCGCGGGCGCTCCATAGAGCACGCATCCAAGGCGCCGCTGTCATGGTGCCGGTGTTTGCCACCGGCATTCGCTGAGCCACCGTTGCTGTACTGACATGCCTTTCTGGCTGCTGGCAGTCGCGGACAGGCCTCCGGAACTTTCCGCGCCATCGGCCGGTTTGCTGGTCATCACGCCGGAGTCGTAGCGGTTCGCACGCCTCGACGCCGTCCGCGCGGGGGCGAATAATCCGACCGGCGCATCGTGCGCGATGGTCGGCGACGTCCGGGAGTACCTCATGCGTCTGGGAAATGAGCGCGAAAGCAGCAACGTCGAAGATCGTCGCGGCATGCGATTCAGGCGGGGCGGGCTCGGTATCGGTGGCCTGGTCGTCCTGTTGATCGGCGCCTACTTCGGCGTCGACCTGTCGCCCGTCGTCCAGCAGAGCGGTCCGGTGCAGCAGGAGCAGGTGCCGTATCAGGAAAGCGCCGAAGAAGCGCAGGCGCGCGTGCTGGTCTCCAAAGTGCTTGCCGATACCGAAGATACCTGGGGTGCCATCTTCGCGCGGTCCGGTCGCACCTATGAGGTGCCCACGCTGGTGCTGTTCAACGAAGGCGTCGAGACCGGTTGCGGCATGGGGCAGTCGGCCATGGGACCGTTCTATTGTCCGGCGGACCACAACGTCTACATCGATCTCAATTTCTATCAGGAACTGCGCGATCGCTTCGGCGCTCCCGGCGACTTCGCACAGGCGTATGTGATTGCCCACGAAGTGGGACACCACGTCCAGAACCTGCTCGGCATTTCCGATCGCACCATGCAGGCACGTCAGCGCGCGGGTGAAGCTGAAGGCAACGCAATATCGGTTCGCGTGGAACTGCAGGCCGACTGCCTCGCCGGTATCTGGGCGCACAACGCCGACCAGTCGCGACAGATTCTGGAATCAGGCGATGTCGAAGAGGGCCTGAACGCCGCCGCCGCGATTGGCGATGACCGGCTGAGCCAGGGCCGTGCACCGCCCGAGGCATTTACCCACGGCACTTCCGAGCAGCGTGTGCGCTGGTTCAAGCGCGGCCTGGACTCAGGCTCGATGGATCAGTGCGATACATTTGGAGCGAGAAGTCTGTAGGAGGCCAACCGGTCTGTCGGTCCGCTGGTCTGCTGGCCAGAAGGTCAGAGCGAAGCTTCTTCGCAGTTCAGCCCTTCCTTCACTGATCTGACGCAGTTCCGGTCTCTGGCCAGCAGACCTGTCAGCGAACCCAGTTGGCCAGCCGACCGGGATAGCGTCAGCTATCCCAGAAACTCACACAGATACGCGGCGGGTCCGCCGACGGCCTGCACGTCGAAGCCGCTGTGCGCCGGCACTTCGAAATACGTTCCCGCGCCGAATGTCTGCCACGCCGTGCTGCCCTCCAGTTTCATGTTGAGCTGACCGCTGACGACGGTCATCCGCTCTGCAGCACCGGTGCTGAAGTGATACTCGCCCGGTGCGATGACACCGACGGTGCCGCGCAGACCGTTGCGCTCATACCCGATGCTTTGTACGCGGCCATCGAAATACGTGTTGTGCTTCAGCATGTGTTGTCTCGTGAGCAGAAATCGGGGCGCGCAGCATAAGCGAAGCAGTGAGTACCTGAGCAAGCGATCGATGAACACAGACGACGCGTGTGCTCTCGTCCAGCACACAATGAATTCATGCGAGCGCATCGCCAATCATCTTCATCGCTCGCAAGCAACTGTGCTAATTTAGCGACAACAATTACAACGATGGGGAGAGTCGGTGCCCGGGCAAGTGCTCGACGGTATCCGGATTGCGCAAGCGCCGCTCGCGGAGCAACCGATTGCCCGCACACGCGCACAGCTCACCGCTTTTGTCGGCCGCACGCTGCGCGGCCCGGTCAATCAGCCCGTCATCGTCCACAGCTTCGCCGATTTCCAGCAGGTGTTCGGCGGTCTGTGGCAGCCGAGTCCGCTGTCGTACGCCGTCGAACAGTTCTTCGACCAGGGCGGGCGGCACGCAGTCATCGTGCGGGTCGTGAATGCTGCTCAGCCGACCACGCTTACTCTGCGCTGCGATCGTGAAGCGCTGCGGCTCGAGGCGATCGCGCCGGGCACACGCGAATTCCTGCGCGCCTCGATCGACTACGACCACGTCGCCGACGACAGCAGTTTCAATCTCGTCGTGCAGCGTGTACGTGCACCGGGATCCGAACGCATCGAAACCCAGGAATCCTTCCGCAACGTCTCGATCGATCCCGGCTCCGACCGCTTCGTCGGCAATGCCCTGTCGACATCCCGGCTGGTGCGGATGCGTGGCAGCGCGCCGGGTGTGCGCCCCAATCCCACGCTGATGCCGGGCACCAATCTGCCGGTCGGCTATGTCAGTTCCAATCCAGATGGCGATGACGGCCGCCCGCTGTGCGACTACGACATCATCGGATCCGCCGCGCGGCGCACCGGCATCTTCGCGCTCGCCGAGGTTGAAGATCTCGCTTTCGTGTATGTACCGGCGCTGTCGCGCACGACTGAGATCGGTGCCAGCACCTTGCTGGTCGCCGCAAAGTTCTGTCGCGAGCATCAGTCCATGCTGATCGTCGATCCGCCGCCGGGCTGGGACTCGCCGGCTGCGGCACTCAGGGGTGTCAAAGAGCTGAACTTTTACAGCGACACCGCCGTGATGTTCTATCCGCGCGTGGTCTGCATGGACCGTCTGCGCGGCCGGCTGGAAACGTTCGGCAATGGCGGCGCTGTCGCCGGCATTCTCTCGCGCATGGATGGTTCGATTGCTGCTGTGCTGAGTCAGCCGGAAACCGAACCGTTGCTGCGAGCCGGCGCACGGCTGGCGAAGGATGTGCCGCCGGCCGATCGATGGCGTCTGGCGCAGATGGGCATCAACACCTTGCAGTCGGTGCGCAGCACGGATCGCCAGCGACCGCCGCTGCGCACGCTGGCCTGCGGCGCCAGCGGTTCGTCCGACTGGGCGTATCTGGGGCCGCGGCGCTTTGCCCAGTTCGTGATCAGTGCCATCGAACGCGGCACCCGCTGGGCCGTGCTCAGTCCGCGCGACCCGCTCACGCAGCAGCGCGTTCTGCGTCAGGTAACGACGTTCCTGCAGGAGGTCCGCACCGCCGGTGCATTTGCATCGGTGCCGCTCGAGGATGCCTTCCTGGTCATCTGCGACGAGCGTATCAACGATCCGCTCGATGCCACCGGTACATTCAATCTGCTGGTTCAGTTCGCCGCCATTCACAACGGCGAATATCACAGCTTCATGATCACCCACACGCTGCGCGGCACACTGGTGCGCCCCGTGGTCGTCAATCGTCTGCAATCTTCATTGCTGGTCGCCGACGACCTGCAACGCGAAGTCACCATCCGCATCGATCAGGAACGTGACTTCGTGCGCGTGCTGGCGGGATAAGGCGTCTTCAGGCGGGCGATTCTGGGCAGCCCCGCCTGTCGATGAAGCGGGACCCGCAAAACCATTTCTGTTCTCTTACCCGAACAGCGTCATCAACGGTGCGGGTCGGCCTAGGTGGAAGCCCTGAGCGTAGTCGATGCCCATGTCGAGGAGTCGATCCTGCACGTACTGATCCTCGACCCCTTCAGCCACAGTTTCGATGCCGCGCTCGGCGGCGATCTGCGCGACGGCACGTACCTGAGAGGCGGAACGCTGGCTGACCGCAATATTGCGTATCAGTGAGCCGTCGATCTTGACGCGACTCACCGGCCACCGGCTCAGCGGATCGAGCGTGCCGAGGCCGGAGCGGCAGTTGTCGAGCGCGATGCGACAGCCGACATCGCGCAACCGTGCCGACAGCATCTCCATGGCGTCTTCGTGTTCCAGCGCTGTGCGTTCGGAAATCTCGAATACCAGCAGGCTGGCCGGAATCGCACTGCGCAGAACCTCGGCCACGATGAACTCGCTGAACTGCTCGGTCGCGAGCGACTGTCCGGCGATGTTGATGGAGAACTCCAGTCCGGAGGTGCGCACGGTCACCGCGCGTTTGCGCAGAGTCTTCAGCAACGCGCCGATCACCCAGCAGTCCAGTTCCGGCAGCAGCCGGCTGTTCTCCGCCGCATTGAGGAATGTGGCAGGCGTGTGAAGCTGCGTACCTTCACGCATGCGCAGCAGCACTTCGAACCGTGGCGACTGACCGGACTCGCGCAGCGCCGAGATCGGCTGAGCATAAAGATCGAATGTGCTGTCGCGCAGCGCGGCGCGTACGCGAGCATCCATCGACAGGTTCGCAGCGGGAGCCGCACTCACTGCAGGCGCCGCAGCCCGGGCGGCTGGCTTGGCGCGTACTGGTTCGCTGCTCGTAAGGACAGGTGGTTGTGCTGCGGGCTTCGCGGGGGCGGCGGTTGCGACGACCGGTGCGTCCACCTTGGGCGGCGTCGGCGCCTTCGGCGCAGGTGGAGCGACTGGCGCTGATTTCACGTCCGGCGCAGCAGCTTCCGGTGCTGGCTTTGCAGCTTTGGCAGGCGCGGGCCGGGTGGCAGGAGCAAGGCTTGCCACGGCCTCGGCCGGAATCCGGGAGGCAATCTGTGCGAGCTCGTCGACATCGACGCCGACGAAATCACGCGAACGGGCATTGCGGAACAGCATGAGCAACGCAACCACGCGCCTGGAGCTGTCGCGCACGGGCAGTGCCAGCAGCTTGTAGGGCAGTTGCTGCGGCGACCGGCCGGTGGCTGCCGTGTTCACAACCAGCGGTTCGTTGCGAACCTGCAGCCACCGCAATACGTGGCCGCGCACGGTATCGATGGCGGAATTGATGTCCAGATCGGATTCGTCCGGGCTGACACGCTGACTGAGCGTGAAGGGGCGATCAGGCAGCACGATGGCGCCGAAGGCGCAGTCGATCAGCTCGGTGGCCAGCAACAGGCTCTTGCGCAGCAATGCCGGGACCGGCATCGACTGCGGAAGTTGTGCGGCAGCGGTAGCAGCCTGCCGGGTACCCGAATCGCGAGCAGCGGCGGCCGGTGCAGCGGGGCGGTCCACGACTGGCCAGGCATGGCCCATGATTTCCAGCAGCGGCATCAGGATGCGTTCCACCGCATCGGCACTGCGATAGCGCGCGCCGGCCGGCAGATCGCGGCATTCCACGCCAAGCGCGCCGGCGACCACACCCTGCGGGTTGCGGATGGCGAAAACGAATCTCGGGTGATCGGTGTGCTCGCCCGAAATCGCCGGTGCTGAGCGATCGACCACGGAGGGACGGGCCTGGCGGGCGCGGGCGATCGACAGCTCCACATGCATGCGGAAATCCGGCTCTTCGACTCCGTCGTTGATCCAGAGAGCTTCGCAGCGATCGTCGTAAAAGCTGATGCGTTCAGCCGGAGGCACGAGCATGCGCACGATCTGCGCGTAGCTGGCAAAAGGCATGGGCGGGCCGCCGACGGGTGCGGCCGTGGATTTGAGCACTGAAGACATTGGCCATCCTCCCGTCATGGATCATAGCTGGCCGCAGCGCATCGCGATATTCCAAATGTCGGTTGAGGTGGGCGCTGCGGACGCAGCGGGCTCGTCCTTTCCGGGAACGGCCTGTCATAACCGTCAGGACTGTAAATGGCGACGACACGCCCGGTGCGAACCGCGGGTTTTTCTCCGGATTTTCTGCGGATTTCCGTGTGTGTCGGCGAGCTTCCCGGGCCGCCTTGCTGCAATTCAGCGCATGCGTGCAAAGGCGCGAACCGGAAAGGTGCCCATGCCCGTGACCGCGGGCGGTACGGCCGTGAACCGGCAGCCCTGCACCGGCAGCAGTTGCAGCCGGCACATGTGTTCCACGATGGGAATGCCCGCACCCAGCAGCGTGCTGTGAACCGGCCTGCGCCTGTCGGCCGTGTCGTCGATGTTCAGCGAATCGATGCCCACCAGAACGGCGCCTGCGGCACGCAGATACTCGGCCGCATCGGCCGTGAGAAAGGGGTGGCCTTCGAAGTAGCGATCGGTGCGCCAGTGCGCGTCCCAGCCGGTGTGAATCAGCACGGCCTTGCCCGTCACCTCGAAAGGCAGGAACTGTTCGCGCGAAATGGCCCGCTGTTCGGCACCGGTCACGCGCACCACGACCGCGTCGAGATCGGCGAGTCGCGGCAGTTCGAGCTGCGCGATGTCCTTGCCATCGGCATAGCGATGAAAAGGGCTGTCGATATAGGTGCCCGTGTTGGCCACCATGTCGATGCGACCGATGTGGAACTCGACGCCGTCGGCGTAATGAGCCCGCGATTGTTCGCGGCTCAGGTGGTCGCAGATCAGCGGTGCCGGCAGGCCCTTGTAAGTCACCATGCCGTCCTCGATGGGATGACTCAGATCGATGAAATCGGCGGGCAACGGCACATCGGGCGTCTCGGTCGCCCGACCCTTGTGCGGTTCCTCGATGATGCGTTTGTTCACGATGCGCACCTCGCGCACCATCAGCAGCCGCAGCTCGCGCACCACACGGTCGGCAAGACTTTGCGTGTCGATGTCGTCGCCATCGATGTCCAGCCGGAATGCCTGCCCGGCGAGGCCGCCGCCATTGCTGAAGGCGATTTCGAAATCGAACTGCACGCGTCGTTGCGGTTGTGAATTCATGGCGTTTCCTTGAGTGCATTGTGGGCGATTGCGTGCCCGGACACGTCGCGATACGAGACGAAAGCCGGTCCGAATCGGTCAGCGCTGCTGGACGCTGGCGGTGACCCGTCGATACCATCGCCGGCCTTCCTGCGGAAAGTACCGGCCATCGAGCGCAGCATGTCCATCGTGAATTCCATAGCGGATCTGCGCAAGCTCGCGCAACGGCGCGTGCCGAAGGCCATCTTCGATTACGCCGATCGCGGCTCGTACGACGAGCTGACGATTCAGCGCAACCGTCGGGATCTCGATGCGCTGGAGTTCCGTCAGCGCGTGATGGTGGACATCTCCGCGCAGTCGCTGAAGACCACGCTGGTCGGCGAACCTGCCGCCATCCCCCTGGCCATCGCCCCCACCGGTCTCACCGGACTGTTCCACGCGAACGGCGAAATGCTCGGTGCGCGGGCTGCGGAAGCATTCGGCATTCCATTCTGTCTCAGCACCATGTCGATCTGCTCGATCGAAGATGTGCGCAGTGCGATCAGCGGTCCGTTCTGGTTTCAGCTCTATCTGATGCGCGATCGTGGTTTCAATGAGGAACTTATCGCCCGCGCCCGCGATGCCCGCTGTTCGGTTCTGATGGTCACGGTCGACATGCAGATTCAGGGATTGCGCCGTCGCGATCCCAAGAATGGCCTGTCCATTCCACCGCGACTGACACTGAGAAACGCCATCGATATTGCGAGCAAGCCGTCGTGGGCGCTGAAGGTGTTGTGCGGGCGTCGCCGCACGTTCGGCAATCTCGAGCAACGCATGAAGGATTCAGGTGGGCTCAAGACGCTGTCGCAGTGGATCGCTTCGCAGTTCGATACGACGGTCACCTGGAAGGATCTCGCGTGGGTACGCGAACGCTGGCCGGGCAGGATCGTCGTCAAAGGCATTCTCGATGCCCAGGACGCACGCCTCGCCTGCGATACGGGTGTCGATGCCATCGTCGTGTCGAATCATGGCGGTCGTCAGCTCGACGGCAGCCCGTCCACGATCTCGGTGCTGCCCGAAGTCGTCGAGGCCGTCGCCGGCAGGATCGAAGTGCTCCATGACGGCGGCATTCAATCCGGTCAGGACATCCTAAAAGCGCTCGCCCTCGGAGCACGCGGTTGCCTCATCGGCAAGGCGTTCCTTTACGGCCTTGCCGCCATGGGCGAGGAGGGCGTGACCCGGGCGCTGAATATTTTCCGCGATGAACTGCGTGTGAGCCTGGCGCTCACAGGCATGAACGACGTGCGCGCTGTCTCCGCAGACGTGCTGCGCTGAGATCAGGACAGGACCTGGATTTCACACGAGAACCCGGAACCCCCATGTGAAATTTCCCCGCGTCAGGTTCCGCGACCTCGCAGCATCCATCCATACAGCGCAACGACGCCGAAACACGCCAGCGGCACCACGAAGGCGATGGCCGTGCTCTGCGCGTCGGCGAGGCGACCCATGAAGTACGGCATGATGGCGCCGCCCACGATGGACATGATCAGGTACGACGAACCCTGTTTGGTCTGCGGACCGAGTCCCTTCACGGCCAGTGCAAAGATGGTCGGGAACATGATGGACATGAAGAAGAACAGGGCGATCAGCGCCAGCATCGAGATCTCGCCCATCGCGCTGACGACCACTGCCGTCAGCGCGATGTTGATCGCTGCATAGGCGAACAGCAGCGTCGACGGCGCAATGCGGGTCATCAAGCCCGTGCCGACAAACCGGCCGCCGAGAAAACACAGCATGGCGATCGACAGCAATCCAGCGGCATCGCTGGAGCTGTGGCCGGCATGCTCGGTGGCAAAGTTGATGAAAAAGGCGCCGACGCAGACCTGTGCGGCTACATAAAAGAACTGCGCCGCCACGCCCCAGGTGAAATGTCGATGCACCCAGATCGAGCCGCTGCTGGCCCCTTCCGGAACGTTGTTGACGGCCGCACCTTCCGGCATGGGTGTGCGGCGGATGGCGAACGCCAGCAGCAGCACCAACACGGCAATGCCGACGTAGATGGTGCGAACCGGTGCGTGCGCCGCTTCGCCGGTCGCCGACGAAAACAGGAGTACTTTCGCCAGTAGCGGACCGGTGAACTGGCCGAGTCCATTGAACGATTGCGAGAGGTTCAGCCGTCGCGCCGAACTCGACGGATCGCCGAGCAGCGTGATGTACGGATTCGCGGCCGTTTCCAGGAAGGCGAGGCCGCTTGCCACCACGAACAGCGCCCCGACGAAGAACGGAAAGCTGAGCGCCAGGGTCGCGGGAATGACCAGCAGCGCACCGGCGGCAAACAGGCACAACCCGCAAAGGATCGCGAACTTGTAGCCACGCCTGCCGATCACGGCCGCCGCCGGCATGGCCATCAGAAAGTACGCGCCGAAGTAGGCCGCCTGCAGCCAGGCCGAGCGGGCCTTGGTGATGTTGAGCGTTTCCTGGAAATGCTTGTTGAGCACGTCCAGCAGGCCGTACGACAGACCCCACATGAAAAAGAGACTGGTGACCAGAATGACGGCAAGGCGGTAGGGGCTGGCAGTGTTCGGCGTTGGCTGTGTCGTCATGGGTTGTTCTCGTTGTCGGTACGGGTGACGAGTGACGGGCAGAGAGATCCGGGCTCATCACCCGTCACTCCTCACCCGTCACATTCTCTAAGTCAGTGCTCTGTCCAGGTGAACGTAACCGCCATCCACCATCATCCACTGACCGGTGATATGGCTCGCGCGTTGCGACAGCAGGAACACCGCCATGTCGGCGATCTCCTCGGGACGTGTCATGCGTTTGCCCAGCGGGATTTTCCTGAC
>DASTRD010000236.1:0-5477 GCA_035761425.1 Povalibacter sp. | reverse complement strand
TGGATCCAGCCGGGGCGATCGCCTGACGACACGAACGTGAAGGGGCGCTTCGGTTGCAGCGGCTTGCCGCGGCGACGGGCGAGCTCCGCGAGAAACCACTCCACGCCGCGATCCTCGATCGTGTACTTGAAGCGCGCGTGCCCACGATCGTGACGATCGCCGAAGTCGCGCTGGATGCACATCGTCTGTTCCGCGACGGCGGTGACATCCTCGGCAGCACAGAAGCCTGCAAGGGACCCCAGGCGCGGAAAGGTTGCTGCCACCCGATGCGTCATGCCCATGCCGCCGCCGACCAGCACGTTGTAGCCAACGATGGCGCCCTGCTCCACGATGGCGATGAAACCGAGGTCGTGGGCGTACACGTCGACATCGTTCAGCGGCGGCACCGCGATGGCAATCTTGAATTTGCGCGGCAGATAAGTGCGCCCGTAAAGGGGCTCTTCGTTCGCAGATACCGCAGCATCCGGCGCCTGCTGCAGGAACACCTCCTTGTACGCTCCCGTGCGCGGCAACAGGTGCGCGCCCAGACGCTGCGCGGTCTGTGTCGCCTGTGCGTGCGCAGCGGAAAACAGCGGATTGGCGGTACAGATGACGTTGCGATTGTCATCGCCGCAGGCAGCAACGGTATCGAGCCCCGCTGCGACGATGCCCTGAATATGGCTGCGCAGGTTCTGCTTGAATACGCCATGAAACTGGAAGGTCTGCCGCGTCGTCAGGCGCAGCGTGCCATTGGCGGTCGCACGGGCCTGCGCGTCGAGCGCCAGCCACTGTGCAGTGGAACACACGCCGCCGGGCAGGCGCACGCGCACCATGAACTGATACAGAGGTTCGAGCCGCGCTGCGCGTCGCTCCTCACGCTGCTCGCGATCGTCCTGCTGATAGATACCGAAGAACTTGGTGAGCTGCGTGTCGTCGTCGCTGATCGCGCCGGTGGCAACGTCCGCGATGCTGTCGTTGAGCGTGCCGCGCAAAAAGCGGCTGTCATGCTTGAGTCGCTCGTTGGCGTGCAGCTCATCGAGCGGCCGCGACAGATCGTGCAGCCGTTCCATCAATACACATCCTTCTGATAGCGCCGTTCGCGCTGCAGCTGTTGCAGATATTCGCGAGCCTGCTCGTCGCTGCGCCCACCGTGACGGACGATCGTTTCCAGCAGCGCCTGCTCGACGTCGGGCGCCATGGCGGCGGCGTCGCCGCACACATATATATGTGCACCGCCTTCCATCCAGGCGTACAGATCCGCGCCCTGTTCACGCATGCGATGCTGCACGTAGGTCTTCTGCACCGCATCGCGCGAGAAGGCCACGTCCAGTCGGGTCAGCAAACCGCGCTTGCGCCACGCCAGCCATTCGGCCTGGTACAGAAAGTCGTTGTGGAACTGGCGGTCGCCGAAGAACAGCCAGTTGCGGCCGCGCGCCTCGAGCGCTTCGCGTTCGGCGAGGAAGGCGCGAAACGGCGCCACGCCGGTGCCCGGACCGATCATGACGATGGGCACACTGCTGTCCGCAGGCAGGCGGAACGCGGGATTGCGGTGCGGATACACCTGCACCAGCGCATCCATGTCGAGATCGGCAAGTGCCGCAGACACCACGCCGCGGCGCGAGCGGCCGTGCGACTCGTATTCGACCACGCTCACGGTCAGATGGATTTCGTCCGGCGAGGCGTGTGGACTGGAAGCAATCGAATACAGGCGCGGTGCGAGCGGTCGCAGCAAACCGGCAAACGCCGCGGCATCCAGCGCGCGCGGCGGATGATCCACGACCAGATCGATCAGATGCCGGCCACGCAGATACTGCTGCAACTGCGATTCATCGAGCGATGCGATGGCTCCGAGATCCAGAGCCGCCGCGTAGCGCTCGACCGTCCGTGCAGTCAGCAAGCCGATGTCGAAGTGATCCGTCAGCGCGTCACGCAACGCGACCTGCTGACCGCCCACCTCGATGGGCGCCTCGGCATCGAAGCCGGTCGCAGCGAGCAGTTCGTCCACGTCGGCACTGCGATTGCGCGGTACGACGCCCAGCGCATCGCCGGGCTCGTAGTGAATGCCGGAGCCTTCGATGGAAAGCTCGATATGCCGGACGTCCTTGCTGGATGCGCGCGCCGTGAGCCGCTGATTGAACAGCACCGGTGCGGCAAAGGGATTCTTGCGCGTATACGCCGTTGCCACCGCGGCAACGCGCGGCGCGCTCGTGACTGCAACGGGAGCGGAGGATGCGAGATCGGTCGCCAGGCGCTGCGTGACGGCATCGATCCAGGCATTCGACAAGGCCGCGAAATCGACGTCGCAGTCGGCACGATCGTGTATCCGTCGGGCGCCAAGCGCTTCGAGCTGCTCGTCGAAGCGTCGGCCGGTTTCGCAGAATTTCTCATAGCTCGAATCGCCCAGCGCGAGCACCGAGTAACTCAGATGTTCGAGGCGCGGCGCCTTGCGTCCGTGCAGCAGGTCGTACAGTGGCTTGGCACGTTCGGGCGGATCGCCTTCACCGTGCGTGCTGACGATGACCAGCAGATGCTGCGCCTCGGTGAGATGGCTCTTGCGGCAATCGAGCATGTCGAGCGCAGTGGAACGCACGCCGCGTGATGCGAGCGCCTCTCCGACACGCTTTGCCAGCTGTTCGCAGTTGCCGCTGTGCGAACCGTAGAGAATCGTGACCGATGCTCCGCCTGCGGCTGCTCCGGTCGCAGGCACGGCCGCGACGCCTGCGCTGCCGGCGAGATAGCCGCTCAGCCACAGGCGCTGCGGCGCGTCGAGCCGGCTGATCAGCCGGCTCACTTCGGCAGCCAGGGCCGGTGCGAGGGGCGAGGACGCCCACACGGCACCGGCAGAATCCGGCTGCGTCATCGGCACGCTGTTCACCGCCTGCAAGGACATCAGGACGGCTGCTTCACCACGCGCAGGTACGGCCGCTTCTCGACCCAGCCCCCCGGGAACAGCTTGCTCGCATCTTCGTTCGACACCGACGGCACGATGATCACATCGTCGCCCGACTTCCAGTTCACGGGCGTTGCAACCTTGTGCTTGTCGGTGAGCTGCAGCGAATCGATCACGCGCAGGATCTCGTCGAAATTGCGGCCGGTGCTCGCCGGATAGGTGATGCTGGCGCGAATCTTCTTCGCCGGATCGATGATGAATACCGAACGCACGGTATGGGTGTTGTCAGCCTTCGGGTGCAGCATGCCGTAGAGGTTGGCGATCTTGCGGTCGGCATCGCCGATCAGCGGAAACTTCGGCCGCGCGCCCTGCGTGGCTTCGATGTCGTCTGCCCAGCGCTCGTGATCGCCGACGGCGTCGACCGACAGGCCGATCACCTTGACGCCGCGCTTTTCGAATTCCGGACGCAGCCGCTCGGTGTAGCCCAGTTCCGTGGTGCACACAGGCGTGAAGTCCTTGGGATGCGAAAACAGCACGCCCCACGAATTGCCCAGCCACTGATGGAACTGGATCGGTCCCTGAGTGGTGACTGCGGAAAAATCCGGGGCGATATCGCCGATCTGCAGGCTCATGAGTGTTCTCCGGTAGCGTAGTACGAGTACGGGCGCGGACGTTAACACCTCACAATGTGATACAAAAAAGTCCCAATGGCTTTGACCATATTCGATCTGGATATGGATGGGATGGAAGTGACGGGAGTAACGGTAGCGACGAGGGTGACGAGCCCCTGCCTCAGTTCCCTTGGCTCCGTCACTCTTGTCACCATCGTCACCTCTCCCGCCTCCCCATCCGTGCTATAGAAGCCGAACGCCACACGGAGCCTCCATGCCGTCTCGCCCCGCTGCCGTCACCAAGCGCCAGTACGAAGCCCTCGCGCGCTTCCGCCATGAATTGCGCCGCTATCTGCGCTACAGCGAGGAGATCTCACGCAAGCAGGGCGTCACGCCGCTGCAATACCAGTTGTTGCTGCAGATCAAGGGATTTCCCGGACGTGAATACGCGTCCATCGGCGAACTGGCCGAGCGTCTGCAGGCCAAACATCACGGTGTCGTGGCCCTGGTCACCCGCTGCGAGGAAGCGGATCTGGTGGAACGACGCGCCAGCGACACGGACCGTCGCCAGGTCCATGTGGTCCTGACCCGCAAGGGTGAGAAGCTGCTGGAACGCCTGGCCCATCTGCATCGTCGCGAGCTGCTGCAATTGCAGGGTCGCCTTGCGGTGCCCGGGGCAGCAGAGCTGTGAATCCGACCTGACGTAACACTGGCAACGCGTCGGCTATCGGACGACTCAATGTGCCGGAGCCGCCGGCCGATAACCCGGGATGTGCGACCCAGATCGAACATGACAGGGCGTCGGGCGGGCCTGCAACGTCAAATACCCACGACCGACCGCGGCAGAGGCCTTATTCTGCGAAGCGCTTGCAGATACGCTGCATGCTCGGGGCAACGGGCACATCCGGCCGTCCAGGCCGCGGCCCGCTCGGAGGTTGGGTGTTCGGTTTGTCTTTCCAGAAAAAGCGCCGTCGCCGCCGGACGATCCACGCGTTCTGCCGGAATGCGCTGACACCGTGATCGAAACCAGCCACCTTATGACTGGATCTGCAACTGCGACCGGACGTCCCGGTGCCGCACGCTTCACGCTCGCAGCACTTCCCTTCCTGCTTTGCGCCTTGCTGCTGGCCCTCGCAACCGCGCAGGCCGCCGAGATCAAAGAAGCCCCGCCCGGCACCGTTGAGACCGGTGCGCCCAGCTACGCGATGATGACCAGCGAATCGATCGGCCTGGAGTCGGCGCCGAAAGATCTGCGTGAGATGCCGGACGGCAGAATCCTGCTGATCGCCGGCCGCCAGATCGCGCTGGGCGATGGGGTGCGCTGGCAGGTGTATGAGCAGGCCGGTCCTCAGATCACGCCGGTGAGCGCCGCCGGTGTGGACCGCGACGGCACCATCCATGCCGCTACGCCGGAAGGGGTGGCGCGCGTGATCTTCGAAGAGACCGGCCAGTGGCGACTCGAGCCGGTGGTTTCCTGGTCTGTCCCCGGACGTTCCGACAAGCTGGTGCTGCCGGACGCAACGATGCACGTGACGGCACACCGCTGGCTGTGGCACTCGCTGACCGGCGCCATCATGTCGTGGCGGCCGGACCAGCCGATGGAACTGCTCGGCTTTTCCAACACCATTGAAACTGCCTTCGAATTCAAGGGCGATGTGTACGTCAGCGAACGCGCCGACGGCACGCTGGCACGGTTGCATCGGGGCAGGAGCGAAATCGTCAAGGCAGAGGGATCGCTCAGCGCCATCACCTCGGTCGAACCACTGGGGAACGATCGGCTGCTGGTCGGCACGTACGGACGCGGACTGCAGGTATTCGACGGTCGCACCGTGCAGCCTTTCGACGCCGATGAAATTTTCAGCGCAGGCGAACGCATCAACGATCTGTGCCGCACCGAGCAGAATTACCTGGCTGCGGCGGTCGACGGCTTCGGTGTGGTCTTCTTCCGCGAAGATGGCCGCACGGTGCAGGTGCTGGATCGACTCTCCGACAGCCGC
>DASTRD010000235.1:0-2481 GCA_035761425.1 Povalibacter sp. | reverse complement strand
ACGTCAAGCGATACAGTGCCGGCAGCACGAACAGGCTGAGGAGCGTCGCGGAGATGATGCCGCCGATCACCACTGTCGCAAGCGGCCTCTGCACTTCCGCACCGGTGCTCGTATTCAGCGCCATCGGCAGAAGGCCGAGCGATGCAACCAGGCCGATCATGAGAATCGGCCGCAAGCGCAGCAATGCTCCTTGCATGATCGCGTCCTCTGCGGGCACACCATCTCGAATCAGATCGCGAATGGCCGAGACCATCACCACGCCAGTCAATACTGCGACACCGCATAGCGTGATGAATCCCACGCCCGCCGTGATCGACAATGGAATGCCGCGGATCAACAGCGCGATCACGCCACCGGTCAGCGCGAGCGGCACGCCCGAGAACACCAGCGCCGCATCTCGCACCGAACCGAAGGTCGTGAAGAGCAAGCCGAAGATCAGCAGCAGCGCAATCGGCACGAGCAGCCGCAATCGCGCCGAGGCGCTTTCCAGCTGCTCGAACGTTCCGGCGTACTGGATGAAGTAGCCCGCAGGGAGCTTGAGTTCGCGATCAAGCTTCGCCTGCACGTCGGCCACGAAACTCGACAGATCCCGCCCGCGCACATTGGAGGTGATGACGACGCGCCGTTTGCCATTGTCGCGCGAGATCTGATTCGGACCATCGGTCACGGCAATCCTCGCCACTTCGGACAGGGGCACATAACCGCCGCCGTCCGGCAACATGAGCGGCAGTCTTTCAAGTGCAGCCGTGTCCGTGCGCAATCGCTCGGGCAGCCGCACGACGACATCGAAGCGTGCATCGCCTTCGTAGATCTGCCCCGCCTCTGAGCCCCCCACGGCAGTCGATACTGCGTTCTGAACGTCCTCTACCCTGAGCCCGTAGCGTCCGAGCTGCCTGCGATCCGGCGTCACGGTCAAGGTCGGCAGACCCGACAGCGGCTCGACCGTCACGTCTGCGGCATTCGCGACTGCCGAGATCAGCGCGCCGACTCGATCGCCGATGCGCGCAAGCTCATCGAAATCATCGCCGAAGACCTTGACCGCGAGATCGGCGCGCACCCCGGCAATCAGCTCGTTGAAGCGCATTTCGATCGGCTGGCTGAACGCGTACACGCCGCCCGGCGCCTTCGAGAGCGTCTGTTCGATGTCGGCCAGCAGCTGTTGTCTGGACTTGTGGGGATCGGGCCACTCATCCCGCGGTTTCAGCATCAGGAACGTATCGGTCTGGCCCGGCGACATGGGATCCGTCGCCGCATCGTTGGTGCCGGTGCGGTTGAAGACACGCTGCACTTCAGGGTGTTTCGCCAGTGCGGCATTGAGATGTGCCTGAATGCGCACTGCCTCTTCGATGCCGATGCCCGGTATGCGATTGACCAGCACCACGATGTCTCCTTCATCGAGCTGCGGAATGAACTCCGCGCCCATGCGGCTTGCGAGCCACCCGCACAGTGCGACAAGCGCGACCGCAGCGCCCACCACGATCCATCGCAGGTTCAACACGAAGCGTAGTGCAGGCTGATACACGCGCTTCGCTGCTGCGACGAGTGCGTTATCGCCTTCCCTGATGTGCCCATTGAAAAGCAAAGCACATGCAGCAGGCACAAAGGTTACGGAGAAGATCAACGCGCCGAGCAGCGCTGCGACGACCGCAAACGCCATCGGATGGAACATTTTTCCCTCCACCCCGGTGAGAGCGAAGATCGGCAGATTCACCAGCACGATAACCAGCACACTCACCAGGCTCGGACGAAACACCTCACGCGTGGCGCTATGGACCGTCTCGAACCGCTCGCCGGCCGAAAGAACCCCGCCACGTGCGTGCTGAGCTTGCGACAGCCGCAGCAGGCAATTCTCGACGATAATCAGCGCACCGTCGATGATGAGCCCGAAATCCAGTGCGCCGAGGCTCATCAGGTTCCCGCTCACGCCGGTCTGGACCATTCCAGTGAACGTCGCGAACAGCGCCAGAGGAATCACGCACGCGGTCAGCAAGGCGGCACGCAAATTCCCGAGGAACACGAACAGAACGAAGATGACGAGCAGCGCCCCTTCGACAAGATTGTTCTGCACCGTCGCGACGGTCTTGTTGACGAGATCCGTACGGTTGTAGACCGGCTGCGCAATGACACCCGCCGGCAGGCTCTTCTGGATTTCCTTGAGCTTCTCGGCCACGCGAATGCTGACCTCACGACTGTTCTCGCCGATCAGCATGAACGTCGTCGAGAGCACCGTCTGCTGCGTTCCCAACTGTGCGGCACCCGTACGAAGCGGATGTCCGATGCCGACTTCCGCCACGTCGCTTACGCGCACGGGTACCCCGTTGCGAGTCGCAATGACGACGTGGCGAATTTCATCTTCTCCGGCGAGCTGCCCGGGTACGCGCACGAGTTGTTGCTCGCCGTTCGTTTCAATGTAGCCCGCACCCACGTTCAGATTGTTTGCACGCAGCGCCTGTTCCAGATCATCGAGGCTCAAGCCGAACG
>DASTRD010000234.1:0-2959 GCA_035761425.1 Povalibacter sp. | reverse complement strand
AGTCGTTACCCTCACGTGCGCCTGCTCCGTTCGCCACAAAAGGTGCTCGAGCACGCCCTGCATTGACATTACGATAATCCTCGTAATATCGTCTCGACATGAATACCAGCCATGCAGTCAAGGCACTTGGCGCCCTGGCGCACGACCACCGTCTCGGCATCTACCGGCTGTTGGTCGAACGCGGGCCCGCAGGATTGCCGGCCGGCGCCATTGCCGAGGCGATGGGACTGGTGCCGTCGAGCCTGACGTTCCACCTGCAGAATCTGCATCGGGCGGGATTGGTCGTGCAGCGTCGCGAAAGCCGCAGCCTGATCTACAGCGTCGACTTCGACGCAATGAACGACCTGGTCGGGTTTCTGACCGAGAACTGCTGCATCGCTGGCAGCGGCTCGTGCGCCACGGCATGCAAGCCTGCATCCAGACCCAGAGCTGCAAAGAGGCGCAAGGCGGCCTGAGCGATTGCTGCGCTTCTAGTGATCCACGGACCCGACCTGTTCCGATGTCACAGGTCTCTGCATCGAGGTGTTCCATGAAACGTCTGCACGTACATGTGAGCGTAGACGACCTGGCCAGGTCCATTGAGTTCTACAGCACGCTGTTTGCCGCCGAACCGACCGTCACGAAGGACGACTACGCCAAATGGATGCTCGATGATCCGCGTGTAAACTTCGCCATCAGTCGGCGCGGCGGCGCTACCGGCATCCGTCATCTGGGTATTCAGGTCGAAGACCGTGCCGAACTCGCCGATGTGTACTCGCGCCTGCAGCGTGCTCAGGCACCAATTCTGGAAGAAGGCGCGACGACCTGCTGTTATGCGAAAAGCGAAAAGAGCTGGATCGCCGATCCTCAGGGCATCCGGTGGGAAACGTTTCTGACCACGGGCGAGAGCACCACTTATGGCGCGGCGCCGTCGCTGCTGAACAAGGGCAAGGCGTGTTGCGAACCGACGGGAGCGCTCTGATCGTGTCGACGCGTCAGTACAATGTGCTCTTTCTGTGCACCGGCAATTCCGCGCGCAGCATCCTGGCGGAGGCGCTCCTGAACCACCTGGGTGCGGGACGGTTTCACGCCTTCAGTGCCGGCAGCTTTCCCAAAGGCCGGGTGAATCCAGCCGCCATCGAGTTGCTCGAACGGACGGGCTTGCCGACCGGCAACCTGCGCAGCAAAAGCTGGGACGAGTTCGCCGCACCCGGCGCGCCGCCCATCGATTTCGTCATTACGGTCTGCGACAACGCTGCCGGTGAAGTCTGTCCGGTCTGGCCGGGCAAACCCATGACCGCGCATTGGGGCATTGCCGATCCGGCGGAAGTCGAGGGCGATGCGCAGAAGGCTGCGGCCTTTCGCAAGGCGCTGACGGAGCTCGAAGCACGGATCAAGCTGTTCGTGAACGTGCCCATCGAATCGCTCGATCGCATGACACTGCAGCAGAAGGTTCGGGGAATCGGTCAGCCCGGCGCCAACTGAGCAACACCATGCGCCGGGCGGTCATCGCAGAGGCTCTTGGCTCGATGCTGCTCGCAGCAGCCGTGATCGGCTCCGGGATCATGGCGCAGCGGCTGACAGCCGACGGTGCTGTGGCACTGCTCGCGAATGCGCTCGCGACGGTGTCAACGCTGGCCGTATTGATTGTGGTGCTCGCACCGATCAGCGGTGCGCACCTGAATCCCGCAGTGTCCATCGTCGCGTGCTTGCGCAGACGCATCGATCCGTCCGTCGCAACTGCGTACGTCGTTGCCCAGGTGTTGGGATGTCTGCTCGGCGCGCTGCTGGCTCATGCGATGTTCGATCTGCCTGCCCTCCAGATCTCGACGCACACCCGAACGGGCCTGGGGCAGTTCCTGTCCGAGGTAGTGGCCACTGCAGGCTTGATCACAATCGCCGTCTCATGCACCACGCCGCAGCAGGCCGCATGGCGAATACCTGCGTGGATCGGCGCCGCCTACTGGTTCACCGCGTCGACCTCCTTTGCGAATCCCGCCATCACGATCGCCCGGGCCGTATCCGACACGTTTTCCGGGATTCGTCCGGCCGACGTCCCGGCATTCGTCGCCGCGCAACTGCTGGGCGCGCTGGTCGGAATGGGAATTGCAGGCTGGCTGGTCGACAACGAGATTCCCGACCATCCGCGGACTGGTGCCGCGCCAGAGCGAACATGACCACAGCGCCCGATGCAGCAGCGATTCGAACCGCGACGCCCGCGGATGCGGCCGCGTGTCTTGCGATCTACGCACCCATCGTGGATGCAACAGCCATCTCGTTCGAAGCGGTCGTCCCTTCGCTGCAGGAATTCTCGGCGCGTATCGAGAGTGCGTTGTCCGCGTGGACCTGGCTGATCGCCGAAAAGAACGGCCGCTGTCTCGGCTACGCGTACGGTCACGCGCACCGGGCGCGCGCCGCTTATCGCTGGTCGGTGGAGACGACGATCTACGTCGATCCCGGTTGCCAGCGACAGGGAATCGGCAGGCGGCTCTATGCGCAACTGTTCAGCGATCTGGCCGCACTTGGGTACTGCAATGCCTACGCCGGGGTTGCACAACCCAATGAAGCGAGCATGGCGTTGCATCGCAGCGCCGGCTTCGAGTACATCGGCACGTTTCGGGCGGTGGGACGCAAGTTCGATCGCTGGCACGACGTCGCGTGGTTGCAGCGCCAGCTTCGGGAAACGCCACCGTAGCTTCCGGCGCAGCAGGTTCATCCGGCGTCTGCTGTGGCGCGAATTGCCTGCACTGGTGCCGTTTCGCAGCCTGTCTGCGTACCGCGGCGTGAACTGTGACCGCAGTCGCGGTCGGCAGTTGACTGGCATCGAGCAATCGCCGAATCTCGCGCGATGCAGCGGGTGATTGCACTACTCATTGTCTGGACCGGCCTTCTGGCCGCCGGTCTGCCCAGCGTTGCCTGTGCGGCCGCCGAACATGATTGCTGTCCGACGGGTGCACCAACGCCTTGCCAGCCGGCCCAG
>DASTRD010000233.1:0-4368 GCA_035761425.1 Povalibacter sp. | reverse complement strand
TGCCCCAGGGAGTGGGGCCGCCCGCGCAGTTCAGGCTCGTATTCCCGAGAATTCGATAAGCATCGATGAGTTCGCCAGCCGCATCGAACCGCAGCGCGCTCGCGCCGCCCTTACCCCCGGGCAGTTCAGCGTTCGACACATAGATCCAGCCGCCGTCCGAAGTGGCAAACGTGGCACCACCGTCGGGAGCGCCATGCCAGAGATAGCTGCGATCACCCACCGGCGGGTGACCTGAGCGCGCGACGATGCGCGAGCGGAAACCTGCGGGCAGCCTCACACCATTCGCATCCGGTGCAGCGAGTACGCCAAGGCTGCTCAGCCGCGCACCCTGTTTCGTCGCCTTCGGCAGCGATGCCCATGACTGAGCTGGCACACAGATGCTCACGCCCGCTGCGGCCAGACTGCCCACCAGCATTTCACGCCGTGTGATGGCACGACGGTGAATCTCAGAACTCATCGCGAACAACTGTCCATCTGGAAACTGACTTTGCTCGTGGCGCGAGGAAACAGCGCTGCCCTCTGCTGCCCGGTGCGATGTATCAGATGGCTCCACGGTGCCACAAGTGGTGACGGAAGAGGTCGGGTTTCATGGCACGCTCGTGATCCCACAAAGGGTGGGCTGGCGCACGGTTGCGTGCGCACCTCGCATCCCGCCGCTCTACCACTGCATCGAGAATGACAGCAGGACGTCGCGGTCGATGCCACGATGGATCTTCGGCTCCAGCAAACCCTGAGTCAGGAGAGCCCCGACGTCAACGGACACATGAGCCGGCTCGTAGCACAGTGAGTAACCGAACGTCACGGACGGATCGCCGAAGTGCTTGCCGTTGCCAACGGCGTCGGTGGAACTGCGAATGTCAAATCCAGGCCCGGTGATGTGTCCGACGATGCCGCGGCGTGGCAGCGGGACGGCAAGGAGCGCATGCGCATTCGTGGTCCAACGCCCGTACTGACGCGGCAGTTCGAGCGCGGCGAACGGCACTACATGAGCATAGTCCGCGTCGAAATCGATTGTGCCGCGCATCCCAGCCTGCGGACCCGACACGATCCGATAGTTGAACCGATAGTCGCGCAGTGACATTCGCTGCCATAGCAGGCCGCCAATCCAGCGATGTGCACCGAGAAAACCACTGTCGGACCGCCAGGCGAGGTAGGCGCCTGCGCCGAGGTCCACCGCTGTGCCATCAAGGCCACTGAACTCGGCAGCTACGGGACGATCGATCGGCGTCTGCGGCGCGAACAGGGTCTCGAGGTCCCGATGCTCCGTCCCGCCAGCAAAGCCTAGCGGATCGTAGAACCCAAAGAGCCCACCATCCCAGTGCTCATTCCAGCGCCACTGGGTTCCCAGCGAGAGCAATGGCCCATCCAGCGTGAGGCTGCCTGCACTCGTCGAACTGAAAGCCGACTGAAATGTTCCGCTGTGGCCTCGTTCCGCCAATGCGCTGCTGCTCCATAGCGGCAACGTTGCATAGCGGTTGTCCATCGCGACTTCCGGCAGATGTTCCTGCACAAACTCAATGTCTTCGGCCGCTTGAACGCCTGCGCCCAGAATCGCGCCAATGACGATGACCAGCTGCTGCAATCCCTTCGCCTTCGCAGCACGGACGCAGATAGTTGAACGCCTCATCCTTCATTGGACGTTCGACAGCATGAGAATCCATCGCGGCCGCGAAGCACCACGCCGATGTGGTACGAATTCAGGTCCCGGCAAGCTGAGCAACGCTCACATGGAAGGGCGCCAGAGCCCGGCGGGAAAGCGCCGGGTTTCTGACATGTTCGAGAGACAGCGCAAGCCTTCACGGTCAGGCGCAGCGTGCTGTGCACCGACACTCGCACACGTTGTCGGAACACCGGCCGTCAAGCGTCGCGTGCCGATCTCTCCTAGAGACTCTTGAGAAACTCGACCAGATCGCGTTTTTCATCCGGCCTCAGTCCAAGGACGAAGCAGGCGTCGTAGTGATTGATCACGGCGAGGAGCGTCGGGAACCGGCCGTCGTGGAAGAAGCCGCGCTTCGAGCGGGACCACAGACCTTCGAGCTGCGGCGTGACCAGCGTGCTGCCGATCGCTCCGGTCGGTCCGCGGTCGGCCTGGAAGGAATCGACACACATCTCGGCCGGCGTATGGGCGTTGTAGCCGGCATCGGTGTAGAGCGGCGGCATATGGCATTCGGAGCATTTGCCCTGACCCTTGAAAATCGCTTTGCCACGCTGCGCCGCAGCGGCGTTGAAGCTGCCCGCGGGCGCCTTCGGTGCCTGCAGTGAGAGCTGATAGTAATGAAGCGCGGCCAGTTTCGAGGTCACCAGATCAGGATCGTTGCGGACCTTGTAGAAGCCGCCTCTCACCGCCGCAGGGTACTTGGCCGGATTGTTGAATCGCTCGTCATTGAAGTTGCCCTTGCCGTGCATCTGCAGATTCGCGACGTACGCGTTCCAGTAGGTGACGTTGCCGAAGCCGCCGGTCCATGTGTGGAGATTTTCACCCAGATGGCCATAGGCCGCAGGGATACGGACCGCAGCCGACTTGCCGTCCGGCCGGAAGCCGTTGGCGTCGATGTTGACCTCGGCATCGTAAAAACCCGGCCCCCAGCTCAGGAGCACCTGCCTGAGCGTTGCAATCGTCGCCGGATCGCTGGCCCCAAGCACTTGTTCCGCCATCGCGGTGAGATCCGGTGCGAGTGAAACGATCAGGCCCGTGTTCAGATCCTGGTTGGGCCAGCCATCCAGGCGCCTGCCGATTCCGGCAGCGAACGAGTCGTCGACCGTCGAATGACAAATGGCGCAGGTGATGCCGACTGAACGAAGCGAGCTGCCGTCGAAAAATCCTTTCACCCCGACGACCGCATTCAGCCTGAGCAACGCGAGCGTGGTCGCAGGACTGTCGAGGTCGACCTTGCCGCGTCTGAGTTGCATCAGCAGATCTCCCGGCAGAGCATCGACATCGACCTTCAGGCCCGCGACAGTCAGTGCCGTCTTCGGACTGACACCGGGGCCAATGCCTCCGAGCGCAGTACCTGCGATCGCCTGGTGCAGCTGGAGCTTGCCGCCCCAGTAGTCCTCGTCACCGAAGGTGTCGAAGCGGAAAATCGCCTTGCCCTGCTCGAACAGTCGTTCCCGCGAGTCCGCACAATTTCCGTGGCTCCCATGTGGAGCGCGATCGGACTCATCGTCGGACTGCGGCTTGCAACGATGATCGTTGTCACTCAGCTCGAGGGTTGTGTCAGCGATCCCGCCCTTCGCGGCGTCCGTCTGCGCGCTCGATACGGGCCCATGACTCATGAGCGCGACGGCGAGCACCGCGTTGCACATTGTCTTGCGATTCATCGATGGTCTCCCTGTGGTGCCGCACTTCGCAACCATGCTCACAGCAAGACTCACCATCCTTCTTCCCGGGCAAAGGACTGGTCTGGGGCCTGCCGATGCAGGGCGATATCCTGGAGCAGGTCAGACGAATCGCGCTTCCATGTTTTTTAGGTCGGAGCCTCGTCTGGAGGTGCGCAGTGATGCGCTGCATCCATGCAAGACTGGACTGCCCGAGCAGCGTGCCGGGGCTTGCCGCATCCGGCCCTGAAGGCCGACGGCGAGAGACCGTAGAGCGATCTGAAGGCATCGCTGAAATGCGCGTGACTGGAAAACCCCAGGTCGATGGCCAGCCTCGTGATGTCCTCGCAACGCGGCAGGTCCACCAGCGCGCGGTTGAGCCGCAGGCGCCTGCGATAGCGACCGAGCGACATTCCTTCCGAGCGGGTGAAAGCGTCCGTGAGATAGGCGGCCGACACCTGAAGTGCATGGGCGATCTCGTGGAGTGAGAGGGGTTCGCACAGATGTTCGTGCAGAAACTGCTTGGCGGTGTTCACAACACGAAGCGCTGGAACTGCAGCAGGTCTCTGCATCGGTCCCAGCGCTTCGCTGAGCAGTGCGATCATCAGTTCGTCGCGGGCCAGCGGATCGTTGCCCGACGCTTCGAGGCGCAGCAAGCGGTGACTGCGCAGGTTCATGCGCGCAGTCGTCGACGCCGCGATTCGCTGAAAGGCGGGATGTATGGAGGGGCTGGCGGGCCTGCACAGTTCATCGAGCAGCGACAGGCGTGGCGTGATGATGATGCTGTCATGTCCGCAACCGGCAACATGCCGGTCGGCGTAGTCCTCACCCGCCCGGACGAATAGCACGCGAGTTCCGTCGAGGAACACGCTCTTCGCTCCCACGTGCCACTCGAAAGCACCCACGTAGGGCAAGACGAGCTGGTATTCCGGAGAGTATCCGCACGGCGGCGGGTGATTACCCGGCGCACTGAAGTCTTCGATACACCCCAGTCCGCTCGAATGCAGCGTACGGCGGCGAATGCCTGTGGCGCTCATGACATGAGTCGGG